>JAYUWH010000094.1:0-13280 GCA_043753645.1 Bdellovibrionales bacterium | reverse complement strand
TTCCATTTGCTTCAACCTGGCGGTCGATCAAATGTTTTTTAGTAATTAATAACTTATCATTTTCAGTGTATCCAGGGATGCTGATCATTTCCATTCGGTCACGCAGTGCCGCCGGAATATTTTCAACTACGTTTGCCGTCGCGATAAATAGTACGTTCGATAAATCGAAATCGACGTTTAAGTAGTTATCACGAAAAGTTGAATTTTGCTCTGGATCTAACACCTCAAGCATTGCTGATGCTGGATCTCCGCGGAAATCCGAAGCCATTTTATCGATTTCATCCAACACGATGACTGGATTTTTAGTTTTAGCTTGGCGCAAGGCTTGGATGATTTTTCCAGGCATTGCTCCAACATAAGTTCTACGATGTCCACGAATTTCAGCTTCATCTTTTACTCCGCCCAAGGCGATGCGAAAGTATTCGCGACCCATGGCTTTAGCAATTGACCGGCCTAAAGATGTTTTTCCAACGCCCGGAGGTCCGCTGAAACAAAGAATTGGGCCCTTCATTGAAGCTTTTAATTTACGTACTGCTAAAAACTCAATTACGCGGTCTTTAGCTTTTTGAAGATCATAATGATCATCATCTAAAATAGCTTTTGCGTGTTTGATATCAATAATGTCTTCAGATTTTTTGCTCCATGGAAGATCAACCATCCAATCAAGATAAGTGCGCACCATCGTTGCTTCACTTGCATCGGGATGCATTCTTTCAAGTCGAGATAATTGCTTTAATGTTTCAGTTTGAACTTGCTCGGGCATTCCAGCGATCATGATTTTATTTTTAAGCTCATCCATTTCTTCAGTTTTTGAATCTGTTGAATCACCAAGCTCGCCCTTGATCGCTTTCATTTGATCGCGTAAAAAGTTTTCACGCTGATTTTTTTGATCATCGCGGCCGGTACCACGAATTTTAACTTGAGCTTGCATAATTTCAAGTTCAGTTTGTAAAAAATTACAGATTAAAGTTAAACGTTCTTTTGGATCTAAAGTTTCTAGTACCTTTTGAGCATCGTGAACTTTTAAGCCGATATTGCTAGCGATTAAATCAGCAACGCGTCCTGGATCTGAGACATCATCTAATACTAATAAAATATCCGGAGACAGTGCTTTGCCTAACGCGATCGTTTTTTCGATATATTCTTTAGCGGTGCGAACTAGCGCCTCAACTTCAGAAGGATTTTTTGCATTTGAAACGTCTTCTACTTTTTCGATGGAAACTTCAAAACTGCCAGTTGTTTTTGTAAAAGATTTAATGCGACCCTTGGCTTCACCTTGAATTAAGATTTTAACCCGGCCATCAGAAAGTTTTCGCATACGCATAATTTTTGCGATGGTTCCGATTTCATAAATGCTATCTGGAGATGGATTTTCTTCAGCGATATCTTTTTGTGATGCTAGAAAAATTAATCGATTTTTCGATAAGGCCTCTTCGACAGAGCGAATAGATGACTCACGGCCGACAAAAAGCGGAATGATCATGTAGGGAAATACAACGATGTCTCGTACGGGCAGCATCGGAAGTGTTTGTGGGATCTCAACGGGTTGATTATCAAATGTCATATAGGCTCCTGTTTCCTTAAGAAACATTTCGGAGCCCTCTGTAAAACGCTTGAGTTGTTTTGAGTCCGGTTTTGATGGACGTTGCAAAATCAAGACGGACATCGTGCTGTGAACAGCACTTTTGCGCTAGAAACTAGCCGTTATTGAACTAAATTTCGATTAGGAGATTCCTGATCTTCCATGCATTGGATGCACAAAGTAGCCAAAGGTCGTGCCTTTAATCGGCGAATATCAATGGAGTCGCCACAACTTTCGCATTCTCCATAGGAAGTTGCGGAAAATTTTGCCAATGCTTTTTCTATCAGAATTAAACTCATCCGGTCACGCTCGTGCAGTTGAATACTAAGATTCGCTTCAAGCTCTTGAGTGATGGCATCCACCTCATCCGCTGCTTTGGATAGTGATGACTGCTGCGATTTAAATTCAAAGTTCTTATTCAAAATTTCGCTTTTTTGAATCAGTAATGATTGCTTTATAAAATCTAACTCCGACATTTGATTTTCGGTGTGCTTCATCTAAATTCCCCCCTAGATAAAAGGTTTCCGAAATGTGAGGGAATAATTAACTTTGTGGTGAATCAAGTCATCAAAAAAAGCGATTTTAAGCTGTGATGAATCATCGTTCAAAATTGAAACAAGTAACAATTATCGCGCAAACTTTTTAGTTTGTCTTTCGCGCATCTCCGCTCCTTCAATACTGTAGCGGGTGTAAGGAATAGCCAAAAGACGCTGGATTTCGATTACTTCTTCAGTTTCTTCACAAATACCAAATGTACCTTGTTCTATTCGTGCCAATGCAAATTCGATTTCTAGCAATTGTGACTTAAGTCTAGACTGATTAACTAGGAATGTATGCTCTTCTTGATGAGCTGAAGATTGATCAATCTCGTCGCCTGCAGCTTTATCGATCTGATTAAAATGTGTTGCTGCTTGATAAGCCCGGTTTAATGTTTCGCTTTTCATCTGCAGAAGTTTCTGTTTGCATTGTAAAACCACATTTGCGGATAAAAGAGTTAAAGATGTTCCACTTGCCTTATTTTTAAAAGCCATCGAAGCCTCCCTGCTTGGAGTCTAAGACAATGTGGATAACTAAAATGGTTAAATTTAATCCAGCTTTTTAATTTGTCCTGCATCCAGTGACAAAATAGATAAAGGCCGCTCGAGTTCACGGTGCGTAGACATACGTAGTTGCCCTGTAACGCCCGTAGCGCGCCCAAGGCTTCGTAAGTTGCTGGCCAACGTGTCGCGTGATGTTGACCCTGATACAATTAAATCGCGCAGAATCTTCGCGGACTCAAACGTCTGCATCTCTATAAGAGTTGGTTCTTCGTTGTATTCAGAAAAATAATCCTTGAAAAAAGGAGTTTCACGAATTGTAGCATCATTTAAATCCAGCGCGTCCACAAAATAAACAGAGTTGCTGTGAACGCCGGCGCGCTTCCCAAGGTCAGGACTGTTCCATATGTTTGTACCAAGATATGTCATTTGCAAAACATCACTGACCTTCATAAAGGCAATAACTTGGCCCAAAGTTTTTCCTGTATCTGGAATAAATATCACATCAAAATCAACAATTGGGGGCAAAAGATTTTCTTGAACGTCATGAGTGCGTGTCGATTTGGTTTTATTTTTTTCAGACTTTTCTTTTTTATCAAGCTCGCGTTCTTTAAGCCGTTCACGGTATTCTTCAGCCCGGGCATCAACATGATAAGTTCCGACAAGTTTTTGCACTACAGAAGTAAAATCATTTTCTTTCGAATCATAAACTTGCGCGGCTGTGACCTGACCACCACGGGCCAGCACGTGATCCCAATAAATATTTGCGAATTCAACTCCGTAAGCATCGTTTGGGTAAAGTACAGCAAAGCGCCTAGCTCCAAGTTTTTCAAACGCATATTGAACTAAGCGATCGACTTGCATTTCTGCAGTTAAAGAATTTCTAAAAACAAAATCACCTAAAGCGGTTAGTCCCGATTTTTGTGATAAACCAATAAATGGAACTCCCAAGGTATTCGCACGTTGGCCTGCAGAAAGGGCCTCTTTAGAAGATAGGCCTCCGATGAGCGCAATCGCTCTATCATCGCGCAATAATTTTTCAACTCCAAGCTTTGCAAGCTCGGCCGATCCCTGACTATCAAAGACGGCCAAACGAAAACGCGAATCTGCTTTATTTAATCCAAGACCAATACGAATAGAATTTAAGGCATGCTGACCGATGTTCGCATTTTTTCCCGTCAGCGGCAAAATTGCGCCAATCACACGAGAATCTACATTTTGTGAAGCCTGCAGCAAAGCCATCTCTGCATTGGCTTTTAAGCCTTGCGCCGACTGGGGAAATTGCGTCGCTAAAGATCGATAGTAATTTAATGCCTGATCCATACGATGATTTTTTTCCGACAGCTCAGCGGCCTTTAGCAATAAAAAAGGCCGGAAGTTTTGCGCCTGAGGCACAGAATTGGTTTGATCTATAACTTTATCTAAGTCCGCGACCGAAGTTTCACTGTCAATTAACTCCAGAACTTTGGTTTTATGAGCTGTAGGATTCTGTACGGCCATCAATAGATTTTGTTGATTTGCCAAAGTCGAACTAATAGGAACTTCAACAGAAGCAGCTAAAGGCACGGGTAAATTTGCAGCCGGAGTTGAAGTAGAAAGGTTGGGTTGTGCAGACGTCTGGTGTGATGACGTGACCTCGGGCAGTTTTGTCGTCGTCACAGGTCGAATTGCAGATTCTTTTTTAGTTGGACCCGTTTGCGTTCGCTTAGGTGGGTAATATTTTATTGGATTGCTAATACATGACGTGGCAAATAAACAAGCGGAAACCAAAAGAATTTTTTTTATCATTTACGAGTCCTAAGAATGGTCTGAAGTTTATCTTGATAACTTTTCACAAGCGGAGTGTCTTCTTTGAAACGTTGCAACTCTTCTAAAATTTCTTTTTGGCGCAGATTGATGTGGGCGGGTGTATCAACGATGACTCGAACCAACATATCTCCGGCTCCAGTAGACCCTAGCTTTGGAAAGCCCTTTCCTTTTAAACGAAAAGCTTGGCCCGAGTGAGTTCCCGCTGGAATCTTAAGTTCAGCTTTTCCAAATAAAGTTGGTATTTCAATTAAGGTTCCTAAAATTGCATCAGTATAGCTGACAGGTAAATCTAATATCACATCATTTTCTTCACGCTTAAATAACAAGTGATCTTGCAAATTTATAATAACGTAAAGATCGCCAGCCTCACCTGTGCCGGGGTGATCGCCCTCTTGCGCAAGTTTTAAACGCTGACCTTCTTTGACGCCAGCAGGGACGGTAACAGAAAGTTTTGCACTTTCTTCTTTCGAGCCTTTTTGGCGCATGAAGCTTACGGTTTTTTCTGCTCCTGTTGCGGCCTCTTCAAGTGAAATAGACAAAGAATATCTTAAATCAGAGCCGCGCATATTTCTTTGATTAAAGCCCGAGCCTCCGCGGCCGCGCCCTGGTCCGCGCCCACCACGACCTCCGCCAGAAAAAATATCACCGAACACATCGCCAAAGATATCTTGAAAAGGATCGGCTCCTGCGCCAGATCCACCAGCCGGACCGCCACCACTTGGATGAAACCCGCCCCCGCCGAAGGGATTTCCACCGGCACCAGCGTGACCAAACTGATCGTAGGTTTGACGCTTTTTTTCATCGCCTAAGGTTTCGTAGGCTTCAGAAATTTCTTTAAACTTTTCTTCTGCTTTTTTATTTCCTTGATTTTTATCAGGGTGATATTGCATTGCCAGCTTACGATAGGACTTTTTAATTTCTTCGGGTGTGGCGGATTTTGCTACTCCTAAAAGCTGATAGAAATCTTTTTTGGACATGCGGGCTAAGCCTCAGTCTTCGGAGGAGTTGCCACGATAACTTGTCCTGTACGAATAACCTTATCATGAAGCTTGTAAGGCTTTTTGAAAACTTTAGACACATGCCCACTAGGAACGGCTGTTGTGGGCTCGGAACTTAGGGCTTCGTGAAATGACGGATTAAAAAGTTGGCCTTCGCTAGGAATTTCTTGAACGCCATGCTTTGCAAGCAGATCTTTCAGCTCTTTTGCTGTCATTTCAATACCGGTTTTATAAGTTTGAATAGTTTCTGGAGTTAACTGCGTTTGCAAAGCACGCTCAAAATTATCAACCACATCCAAAATATCGCGGGCAATTCTTTCGGTTCCGAACTTCAGTAGTTCAGAGCGTTCTTTGATAGCATTACGTTTGTAATTTTCAAACTCAGCTTTTAAATACAAAAAGTCATTCTTCCATTTCGCCGCATCTTCAATGGCTAGTTCGAGTTCGCCTTTTGCTGCGACGGCTTCATCAGAACCTAAACCTGAGTTGTCGTTCTTTGGTTCTGTTTTATCAGACTTATTTTCATTTGCCATGCTTACGCTCCACGGTTACTTAAACCTGTTTAAACATTGAGTCTTCCTATGAAAATGTCAATGTTACAGATCGTTTTCTAGGAAGGTAAAGCGCTCAAAAATCTGATTACTGACAAGCACGCCTTTGTCTGTAAGCACAAAGCAATTCCCTTTCTTTTGAAGGACGCCGTGTAGGATTTGACTGAGTGCTATTTTTTCTACAGATGAGACTGCTGCAGCACCGAATTTTTGCTGCACATGATCGATAGAAAGCCCTGCGCTTAGTCTAAGCGCAGTATGGCAAAAATCCGTCAGAGATTGATGCTTTTCTAGGACTTCAATTTGTTTTGCACTAAAGTTTTGAATGGTTTTTAAGTCCATTTCTTGAATTATTTCACGTTCATACAAATCAAAATTGCTTAAGTTCCAAAACCTTGCGCCCCAATCCGAGCGCTCAAATATATTTTTTTTGTAAGAGTGTGCGCTTAACCCCAAACCCCAATAATCTTCGTCCATCCAATACATTAAATTGTGCTTTGATTCATATCCAGGCAAAGCATAGTTTGAAATTTCGTAGCGCTGAAATCCTTTTCCCAGCAACTTCTGATGAATTATATCAAACATCTCGATTTGCTCGTCCTCAAGCGGTCGGTTTTTAGACAGTGGATGTCCTTCTGGTACAGTCAGACAGTAGGGAGAAATATGCTTTGATCCCAAATCCACAGCAATATCCACATCATGGCGAAGCTCGTCTAAGGTTTGGGTTGGCAATGCAAACAATAAATCAAACGAAAAATTTAAATTATATTTTTTAAGTAAGGCCAAAGTATCTTTTGTTTGTTGTGCATTGTGCTCACGGTTAACCATTTTCAGAAGACGATCAGAAAAAGACTGTGCGCCCACGCTAAATCGATTTATGCCGGCGCGTAAATAAATCTCTAATTTTCGTTCATCAACTGTAGCTGGATTGATCTCAATTGTAATTTCAGTTTGAGGTCCAGTTTCATAACCAAACTTGGACAGAGTGGTAATCAGTTCTACAATAGATTCAGCTGGAATTAAGCTTGGAGTTCCCCCACCAAAGTAAATTGTCTTTAGCGGGGAATTTTTAGTCAAAGCAAACAATTCGTGACGCATAGAAATTTCTTTTTTTACGATTTCTATGTAATGCTGGGGTGACTTAATTTCTGTATGCACATACGTCGCAAAATCACAGTACGTGCAGCGCTGTAAACAGTACGGAATATGTATATAAACACCTAAACCCATGAGGGATTTATAGATGAAGCAAGTAAAATTTCAACTTAAAAACAAACTTAAGGTCCTTTTAATTCAAAGTAATAAATCACCAGTGGTTAGCGCGCAGATGTGGGTAAAAACCGGTAGCGCTGACGAGAAAAAGGGCGAAGAGGGGATTAGTCATTTCATCGAACATTTAGTATTTAAGGGTTCTGAAAAATTTAAAGTCGGAGAAATTGCTAATTTGGTTGAAGCCTCCGGCGGGGAACTGAATGCCTACACTTCTTTTGATCAAACTGTTTTTTATGTGACCATTTCGAAAAACTTTTCTGATGTGGCGCTTGATGTTGTTAGTCAGATGATGGGATATCCGATCTTTGATCCGGCAGAAATTGATAGCGAGCGCGAAGTGGTATGTGAAGAAATTAAAATGGGAAAAGATTCTCCACAGCGAAGGTCTTCGCAAATGCTGTTTGCATCCTCATTTAAAAAGCATCCCTATGGAATTCCGGTGATTGGCTACGATAAAAATGTCAGATCGTGGTCGGCTAAAAAAATAAAACAGTTTTATCAATCGCGCTATGTGCCTTCCAATATGTTTTTGGTGGTTTCGGGTGACTTTGAACTTAAGGAAATGAAAGCCCAAGTCGAAAAATATTTTTCAAGCTTTAAGCCATATAAATTGGAAAAAAGAACAAGAGCCAAAGAACCTGTCCAAAAGAAATATCAATTTCAGTTTGAAAAATCAGACTTGCAAGATCAGTTTTTGCATTTTTCATTTAAAGCCCCGTCGGTAAAACATAAAGATGTGCCGGCACTTGATGTGCTTTCATTGATTCTCGGTCAAGGCGACAGCTCGCGTCTTATTAAAAAATTACGCTTAAAAGAGCCCATTGCGACATCAATTTCAGCTTTTAATTACAACCCCCAAGATAAAGGGCTTTTTGTTGTTTCTGCTGGTTTTGAAAAAGGAAAAATAGATGCTATTACAGAGGGCGTTTTGCATGAAATCGATGTTATTCAAAACAATGCACCCCTTTGGAGTGAAATAAAAAGGGCGCGCGTTTCTATTTCTTCCGAGCAGTTTTATTCTATTGAAACAGTAGACGGCATAGCTAATAAGGCGGGCTCGCTTGAGTTTTACCTAGGGGATGCAAATGGCCACAAAAAATATTTAGCGGCGATTAACAAAATCACCCCGGAAGACGTGCAAAAAGTTGCACAAAAATATTTGAAGCTAGATCAACTTTGCGTGTCGTATATGGCTAATGAAACTCAAGCCGTTGGCGAAAAAAAATTAAAGCATATTCCTTTGCAATGGAAAGAAAAAGTTTTCTTAGCGAAAAACAAACACAACGAAGTTTTAGATAAAAAAATTAAGATTGAAAAACTAATCGTTCCTTTGGCGGCCCACAAATCTGATCACGATATCGAGCAGATTGATTTACCATCGGGCTTGCGGTTGTTTTTGCTGCCGACGACAGATATTCCGACAGTATCAGCAAAACTTGCTTTCCGTGGTGGCGCACGTCTTGAAAGTCCCGATAAAATGGGTTTATCAGAGCTGATGTCACGAGTATGGATGAATGGTACTGAGTCGAAAAGTGAAGAGCAATTTTTGGCCGAGACCGAAGACTTAGCGATCGGCTTATCAGCATTTACGGGAAAAAATACTTTTGGTTTTTCATTGGATTATCTGACTGGCTTCGAGCGTAAATCTTTAGATCTTGCGATCGATGCCATCATGAATCCACTTTTAAGCAACGACGTCATCCAGCGCGAAAAAGAAATTTTATTTCAACAAATAAAATCGAAAGAAGATCACCCATCCTTTTTGTGCTCGCGGCAGTTTAGTAAAGCGATGTTTGGCAATCATCCTTTGTCATACGAAACTTTAGGAACAAGTGAAACATTAAAAAACATCACCCGCGACGATATTATACAACTTAAAGACAAACTTTTTGCCCCGAACAACTTAACGATGACCGTTGTGGGTCAGTTTAGCAGGGCTTATTGGATCGAAATTGCTCACCAGATTGAGAAAACGTATAAAATAAAGAAAATGGATTACAACGGTGTTGCGCCGGCGCCACTTACTGAGAATAAAAAACTTTTTTTAGCAAAAGACAAAGAACAATCGCATATTATTATTGGATACCGCGGAATTCCAATCACAGATTCAGACCGTTTCGTGCTACATGCCATTCAGGCTATTTTAGCTGGCCAGGGCGGACGCCTATTTTATGAATTACGCGATAAAAGCTCGTTAGCGTATTCGGTGTCACCATTAAAAATGGAATCGATTGAGACGGGCTACTTTGGTGGTTATATCGCGTGCTCGCCAGAAAAAGTTGATAAAGCGATTGAGATGTTTCAGGTTGAGTTCAAAAAAATGTGCGATACTTTAGTCAGTGATGAAGAATTACAACGCGCCCAAAGATATTTAATTGGCCAGCACGATATCGGTCTACAAAGAAAGTCGGCGATTTGCAATTTGATTATTTTTGATGAAGTATATGGAAATGATTACCGACAAAGTCTAAATGTGACTGAAGAGTACCACAAAGTTACAGCAGCCAGAATTCAACAGCTTTCAAAAAAACTATTTTCAAAACCTTGTGTCATAAGCGTGGTAGGAAAAGCGAGTTAACTTACTTTTTTCGAAGCCGCTGGTAATGTAAATCGACCGGCTTCAAAAAAAGATGAATGAATATGTTGAGTTTCTGCATTTATTTTTAAAAGTTTTTTCGGAACGTACCCCGTGCCGCACAAATTTCCAGTTTTATCGCGCAGAAATATGGGTGCACCCGCTAAGTTAATTAAGGATTCTAATCGTGAAAGACAATCTACGGACGAGTTGGCATGTATCGTTGTTAGTGAACCATCAGGGCCCGTGTTCATAGCCTGAAGCATTTCAAAGGCCTCATCTTTTCGGCATTCGCCGATGATAATTCGATCAGGCCTCATGCGTAGAGAATTAATCAAACACTTTTTTACCGAGATCTCAGTTCCATTTTCTAAATGTAAGGCCTGTAATGACAACCAGTTCGGATGGTTTGACCGTAGCTCAGCTACATCTTCGAACGAGATAATGCATTGCTCGGGTGGAATTGAAGCGGCCAGACAATTTAAAAACGATGTTTTGCCTGAACCTGTTTCGCCCGAAACCACGATGTTTAGTTTTGTAAAAACTGAAAAATTTAAAAAGTGCGTGGCACTTTCGGAAATAAAATCAGATTTTATCAGGTCCTCTAATTTGAAATTTTGTGCTCTAAATTTGCGGATTGTTAGAACCGCGCCTGGGGGGCGGCATTGGCGGCAAAGTTAAATTGTAGCGGTGACCACTAGGCAAAGTGCCATCAAATGAAAATCCAGAATTTATATTTTTTGTCGGCGGAAAGTATGGCGAATAAAAACTCTTGATATTGGCGCTCCTCCACAAAGCGGGCGCTAGTTTCGACAATTTGACCTTTGTGTTCAATGAAGACTTTGTTCCATTTGTTGACCATAACTTCGGAGATATCTTCGGAATCGAACAGGGTTTTTAGCGGTCCATAATCGATTTTGATAGTAACAATATCGGATGTTTATGCACCCAAGCTTAGGTCGGGGTAAAATAATTTTTTTAAGCGCAGCATTAAAAGAGCCGATAATATAGTAAGAGTTAGGTGAGGTGTCTCAAAATGAAATCATTTGTGTTCATTAGTCCAGAAGAACACTTTTCGGAAGTTGTCCATGAGGCCTGCCTAGAGCGTCATGTGAAAGCTCATCCGCAAATTGAAGCCTATCTTGTGCAAATTCTTAAATACTATTTAATTTCAAAGAACTTTCACCAGCCGATGCAGGAAGACTCGACAGAGAAACCACCCGACACGTTTGCTGAAATGTATTTAACGGCAATGAATTCCGAAACTATTCGAAAAAAAGAATTGATGAGAACGGTTGCTGACCGCGCCCTTTATCTAACAGGGTTTTTCGCGGCTTCATTGCAAAAAAAAGTTGTGGATATTGATTATTACAAAGAAATTGGTTCTGCGGCTTATTACAATCTTGCGATATGGACCAAGGAAGACGCTTTGTCGTCGATCTTTACAACATTTTCTAAACGATTTACTGATTTCGTAACAGTCTTAAATTACGTTAGCGAAAAATCTCAGGTTCAGGCAGATGCGAATGTCATTCAGCTATATGATCGATATTTGCGCACAGGATCAGAGCTTGCGCGAGAAAAGCTAACTGAGCTTGGCGTTGTGACATTGCCAAAAGAACCATTGAAAGTCTCGAAAGCCTAAGATATTTCTTAGGCATGAGCATCTCCCATATAATTCTTCTAATTATTGTTTCGGTCATCGTTATTCCACCCGAGAAGCTGCCTGAAGTTGCGCGTCAAGCAGCACGCTTGTTTAACGATCTTCGCCGAGCGACAGGCGGGCTGTGGGATGATATTAAAAAAGAAACTGCCTTCTCGCCCGCGGACATTTTAAAAACTAATATAAACAATGTGACTGCAAAAAAATCAGAAGATAAAAAATCAGAAGAAAAAAAATCCGATGAATCTTGAAATTGATTCAAGCGCTAATTCTGAAACTGAAATGACACTGATCGAGCACATCCGTGAGCTGCGCTATCGGCTTACCCGCGCCGCAATTGGCATCGTCGTTGGTATGTGTTTTTGCTGGGGATTTAGCGAACAAATTTTTAATATCATACGTAAACCCATTCAGCCGTTTTTGCCGCAAGGTGGTTTGATCTATACGGCGCCCATCGACAAGTTTATGGCGCATATCAAAATTTCTTTCATCTGCGGAGTCATGATTGCCGCACCTTTTTGGCTTTATCACTTGTGGAAATTTATTTCGCCAGCGCTATATAAAAATGAAAAGAAATTTGCTGCCGGTTTTATTTTTTTTGGAACCTTCCAATTTATGCTTGGTCTTGCCTTTACCTATTTTATAGTTTTTCCAATGGCCTTTAAGTTTTTAATGAATTTTGGCGGAGACATCGATAAGCCAATGATTACAATCGAACACTACTTAGGGTTTTTCACGCAGACATCATTAATCTTCGGCTTAGCGTTCGAGATGCCTGTGATAATAACTTTTTTAGGCCTAGTTGGGGTTGTTACCTCGGCATTTTTGAAAAAAAACCGACGCTACGCTGTTGTTATAATTACCGCGACATCTGCTGTGTTGGCTCCACCTGATGCTTTAAGCATGGTGTTGCTTATGGTTCCCTTGTGGATATTGTATGAAATTTCAATATTTACTGTCAGCTTTTTCGAACAGCGAAAAATAGCTTCAGACCTACAAAACTAAGGCTTGGAAAAAATAATGGCAGATAAAAAGAATTTAATTCTAGATGGATCGTTAAAAATTTCTGATGTTTGTCAATTTTCGTTTTCTAAAAACAGTTATGCAGAAATAAATATTCACGAGAAACTTTCAAAGAAAATAAATTTTTCATTTACCGCGCTACAGAAAATGATTAATGCTGGCACACCTATTTACGGCGTCACAACGGGATTCGGTGAAAGCTGTACAAACTACGTGGATAAGAATCATGCCGAACAGCTGCAACAGAATTTAATTAATTATTTAAGTTGCGGCCAGGGCGAAATCCTTCCTGTGCAGGCGTCACGCGCGATGTTTTTAATTCGCCTTAACTCGTTAGCAAAAGGAATTTCAGGTGTAAGTCATGAGCTGGTTGATCGCATGTGTTTGCTGTTACAGCATGACATTATTCCGCAAGTTCCCTGCGAGGGCTCATTGGGCGCCAGCGGAGATTTGGTACCGCTAGCTTATTTGGGTCAAGTGGTGCAAGGATTCGGAAAAGTTTTTTATCAAGGAAAACCTGCAGAGGCAGCTACCGTCCTAAAAGATTTAAAAATTCCTGCCTATAAATTAAAAGCCAAAGAAGGCCTAGCTTTAGTGAACGGAACTTCGGCAATGGCCGGCATGGCCACGTTTAATTTGCAACGGGCTCAAAGTTTAATCGATTTAGTTGAGATAGGTACAGCATGGCAATGCTTATTACTGGGGGGGCGGAAAGAGGCCTTTGGTCGCTTTATTAATGAAGTCGCCAAAAGTAACGCTGGACAAAAAGC
>JAYUWH010000093.1:0-4408 GCA_043753645.1 Bdellovibrionales bacterium | reverse complement strand
AATCTTTTTGTTAAAACTCTATTTCTTAAACTCTGTTAAATGTTTTACAGCCTGAGCACATGCCTGCAGCTGAATTTGTTTTCGATCACCACGAAAATGATGTTCGAAAACCTGTGTTTCACTTTTCGCACCAGCCACGGCAACAAAAACAGTTCCCACTGGCTTGGCTGCTGTTCCACCGCTCGGACCAGCTATCCCCGTTAATGAAACACTTAAATGAACATCAAGTTGCGAAAGACAACCTTCTGCCATTTGTTTTGCGGTTTCAGAACTGACCGCCCCTTTTGTGCTTAAAGTGTCCGGTTTAACCGCCAAAAGCTTTTCTTTCAAAGCGTTTGAATAGCAAATAACAGAACCCATAAAAACATCCGAAACACCGGCTTGTTCGGTAAATAAACTAGACAAAAGTCCACCTGTGCAGCTTTCAGCAAAACCTACCGTCAGCTTGTTGTCACGAAGATCTTGGGTCACTTTCGCAACCTGATTTTGTGCCTGTTTATAGAGTGTCATTTCGTTAATTTCCATATAATTTACATATCCAGGTTGGACGTAAATTATGTGGTTGTCAAAGTAGAAATTTGCACACCGAGCCAATTGGTATGGGTGTAGATAGCCTGTAGTATTAAACTGCCAATTAGCCCAGCAGCTATGTCATCAATCATCACTCCGACCCCGCCTTTGACATGCCTATCAAGCTGACGAATCGGCGGAGGCTTCACAATATCTAAAAAGCGAAATAATATAAATCCAAGCACTAGAGATTGCCAAGTTACAGGCAACCACACCATCGTAATTAAAAATCCAACGACTTCATCAATCACAATTTCTTTCGAGTCATGCTCAGACGATTGAGATTCATAGGCCTGAGCTGCTGCTATACCCAAAGGAACCAGCAGTACCGTCACAAACATATAGATTAAAGGACCGGTTTGCGTCAGTGCCCACCATAGCGGAATCGTCGCAACCGTAGCTAGCGTTCCTGGGGCCTTTGATAGGCGCCCAATATTAAAAAATGTTGCGATTAATAATAAAAATCGTTTCATCAAAAAATAGTAACGTGGAAAGTGGGGTCTAGCAACATGCCTTGCTCTTCAAACAATATTTCTTGAAGATAATTTTGACGATTCAGGGTCACGCACTTTGCATCGCCGCCACAATTAAGGAATTTTATGCCGAATAAAACAGGACTCGCAGACGGATACATTCACGGATTTTCTGCTGACGAACAAGATCGTCTTTATCAACAAGCTCGCGTTCATGAAAATATTATATTTTCGCAAATTGATTTCTCGGGACAAAGCCATATTTTAGAAGTCGGCAGCGGAGTCGGCGCACAAACTGTTATTTTACTTGAGCGTTTTCCGCAATTAAAAATAACTTGCGTGGATGCATCGGAAGCGCAAACTACCCGTGCTAAAAAAACATTGGAAAATCAAATCGCAAATAAAATTGTCGACATTCACGTTGCGGACGCTATGAAAATGCCATTTAAAGAAAATTCTTTTGACGGAGCCTTCGTCTGTTGGCTGCTAGAGCACGTGCAAAATCCAATTGGAATTTTAAAAGAAATAAAACGCGCACTAAAATCTGAAGGCATAATTTATTGCAATGAAGTTTTTAATTCGACATTTTATTGCCATCCTTATTCGCCATCGACGTTAAAATACTGGTTTGAATTTAATGATTTTCAATACTCGCTAAAAGGTGATCCCTTCGTTGGCGGAAAGTTAGCAAACTATCTACTGGCTGCAGGCTACCAAAATGTTTCTACGAAAGTACTAACTCATCAATACGACAACCGCACGCCAAAAAAACGCGCGCAATTTATCGATTACTGGACAGAGTTATTACTGAGCGGAGCCGACAACTTAATAAAGACAGGACGGGTAACAGTCGAGCTAGTCAATGACATGAAAAAAGAATTAAACTTACTGAAAACAGAAGAAGAGTCTGTGATCTTTTACTCTTGGATTCTTGCCAAGGGCCAAGTTTTTTAGAAAGCGAACCTCTTCGAAACCCCCAGTCCATGACGAAGAACCGCTTTAGAATTTCAAGAACTAGTAAAACTAGACTTAAAAACTCTTAAGCTCGATTCATTAAACGTCGAAACATAACTAACTGTAGTTTCTGTTCCGGCATTTGAACCTCCTTTGTAAATAAAGAGATTCAAAGTCGATAAAAGCGAGTTCGAAGAGGTTCGACTCGCTTTTTGCATTTTACGCGCCTGTGATTTAAAGCTTTGCTTGTTCGATGCGGCTTAGGGCCATCATTTGTTTCATTGATTTATCTAAGCCTTCGTTTGAACCATCCAAGAAAATAACATTCCCTTTTCCGGTTTCAGCAAAATGCTTAATGGCATCCGTCCACATCGAAAATAAAATGAATGATGAGTCAAGGCCTGCGTGTTTCATTTCGTCAGCGGCGCGGCTCATGCCTTTTGCGACCTCTTGGCGAAATAAAGAAATACCTTCTCCGCGAAGTTGCGAAGCAATTTTTTCGGCTTCGGCAGAAATTCTGACTGCTAAACCATTGGCTTCGGCTTCTTTTGTTTTTCGAATCAACTGCGCTTGAGCTTCATTTTCGGCAGCCGCTTTTAAATTGCTGGAAGCTACCACTTGCGCCATTGATTGCATGATGGTGTCGTCAAAAGAAATATCATTTAGTTGTAAATCGATCAAATGATAACCCCAACTTTTTAAATCCTCGTCCAGATTGGCTTTAACAGCTTCGGTGATATCACGGCGTAGGGCTAATATTTCATTTTGTCTTTTAGTGGCAACGAACCCCCGCACGCTGCCCTCAACCGTGCGATTTAAAGTCTGCATTAAACTGGTAAAATCAATAAATTTAAAGGCCACGTTTTTTATTGTCTCTTCTGTTTGATCGATCACGGAATACAACAGCATCGCTTTGAAATTGACGTTGGCTTGGTCATTTGTAATCGCCTGAAATTGCAATTCGATCGATTGATTTTGAATTGAAATACGGCGAAATACGATTTCCAAAAACGGAATTTTGAAATTAAGCCCCGGATACATGACACGTTGGTATTTACCAAACATGGTAATCACCGAAACTGTCCCTTGCTGGACCGTGGTGAATGCTCCGCCAATGATGGCAATAACAATGAAAAATAAAATGACGCCAAATAAACCGATAGTTTCAAACATACGATGCTCCTTAGGGCTGTACTTTGTTATTTCGAACAAAATAGCATGAGTTGGCCGCAAATTCTTTTCTAAGTGAGTCAAAACCAAGGCCTCGATTTTGTTCAGATATTGTCAACCGGGATTCTGTTGACTAAGATTAAATGATGAATTCGACACCCAAAAATTTAAACAGTTTCTCTTATGACGAACCCACACACCGCAGGTCTTTAAATTTGGCGCAAGCTAAGAAAAAAATCATGGATTTTTTAGCGCGCCGTAATCGCTCTGAATACGAGCTGCGCACAAAACTTGAAAAAATTTGCCAACCTGCGGTTATCGAAGAAACTTTAACATGGGCAAAACTACAAACTTGGTTTCCTAAAGCCGAAAATTTAACTGCCGCCGTTAATGAAAATTTAAGCCAGCGTGGAAAAAGCATAGTTGCCATAAATAAAACTTTATCAAGTAAAGGTTTACCGCCAATTGAATCCAGCTCCGCAGATGAGTTTAGTAAAGCAAAAAAATTAGTATTGGCCAAGTGGTCTACCGTAAACTTTAACGGATTAAATTTTACCGAATCACAAAATCTTAAAACAAAAATTGTTCGTTTCGTAGTGTCGCGTGGATTCGAACTAGACATTGCGCAAGCTTTATTAAAAAATGAACTTCAAGCAGGAGCTTTATCACATGATCAAGAGTAACGACATTCGGAATGAATTTATTAACTATTTTAAAAAAAATGGTCATACGGCTGTGCCAAGCTCAAGTTTGATTCCAGAAAATGACCCGACTTTACTTTTTGCAAACGCGGGTATGAATCAATTTAAAAATGCATTCTTAGGATTGGAAAATCGCGGCTATACCAAAGCAGTATCTTCGCAAAAGTGCGTTCGTGCTGGCGGAAAGCATAACGATTTAGATAATGTTGGCTTTACCGCTAGACACCACACATTTTTCGAAATGCTGGGAAATTTTTCTTTTGGCGATTATTTTAAAAAAGAAGCTATTCACTACGCGTGGGAATTTTTGACAAAGACTTTGGCCATTCCCAAAGAAAAGTTATACGTCACTTGCTACACGACTGATGATGAAGCAGCTGATATTTGGCATAAGCAAGAGGGCGTTCCAAAAGATCGTATTTTTCGCTTTGAAAAAGATAATTTTTGGCGCATGGGAGACGTCGGCCCGTGCGGCCCGTGCTCGGAAATATTTTATGATCACGGCCCTAAAGCCGGAAAAGAATCTGATCCTTATAAAGG
>JAYUWH010000092.1:0-4464 GCA_043753645.1 Bdellovibrionales bacterium | reverse complement strand
GCTGGTGCCGATATCGCCAAATACGACACCGATCGCGCCGATCGTGAGCGCGCTTAATTTCTTAGTGGAGGAATCCATGGGATTGTGCCGGCGACATTTTTCGATACTTGCGTGGTAGCAACTGGGCGCACGGCGATAGTTAAACTATTTGATCGTGAATATGGATGATTGTTAGATAACGCAGGTGTTATATTTTTGGATGCAAGTTACAAAATGTTCGCAAGCATAATCCACTTTTTGCTGCAGTGCAATATGCCCTCACAACTCAATTTTTCTCCGCATTCGCCTTGACGAAAATGACGCTACGAGCCATACTTCGCGCCTTTTCCGAAGCACGGAAACTGCATCTGATTCAAAAATGGCCAATTAGCTCAGCCGGTTAGAGCGACGGAATCATAATCCGCAGGTCCCCTGTTCGAATCAGGGATTGGCCACCAGAATTATATAAAACCCCTATGTAAATCGACGATTTAGATAGGGGTTTTTTTTGCGCTTGGTGATACACAAAGTGATACACATTGTGAAAATCCCAAGATTGATTCAGGATAGGCATGGAACTTACTATTTTCGGTTAGTGGTTCCACAAGGTGCAAGGTTGTTAGTTGGGAAGAAGGAGATAAGAAAGACCCTTCACACTAAAGACCGGTTTTTAGCTGGTCAAATGGCGTTGGCGCTAAACATTTGGATTAATGAACTCATGACCAGACCAAAATTATCAGACTTCAATTTTGAAGATGTGAAAAAACTAGATGTCATTGTTGAAGGTGGGAGGGTGACATTTAAAGATATCAAAACAGATGAAGATGTTATTCGTGCACAGAAAATTGCGTCAGGTTTGACGCAATTAAAACCAGCCGTTGAAAATTCACCAGCACAAGAAACCAGCGAGCCATTTAACACGCTAACGCGAAAATATCTAGAAGAATTACCTCTGAATAATGCCCCCAGTACCATCGGATTAAAAGAAGGTTGCTATCTGGATTTTCAAATATTGTTTAATAATCCCCAGATTCACACCATCACAAAAGACACAGCTACTACCTATAAGCAAAGGCAAATTGCGGCCGGATGGGAACGGCAAACCATCAATGCGAAAGTTAGTTTTCTGAAAACGTTTTTCGAGTGGGCAATTAACAATAACATGTACTTCCAGCCGAACCCTTTTATGAATCTTAATATCAAAGCTAACAATAAATCTGGTAGCGTTCAAAAATCTTATAAGTCGTTTACGACGGATAATTTGAAGGCCATTTTCGACCCTATAAATTTCATTGCCTATATGGGAAGTAAACCAGATTATTACTTTTTGCCCATCGTGTGTTTATACACTGGCGCAAGAATTGAAGAGGTCGCAAGTCTGAAAATTTCAGACTTCAACTGTGAGGATGGTATAACTTATTTCGTCCCCAACACGGCAAAAACCAAATCATCAATTCGAAAAATTCCAATTTGTGACCAGCTCGTAAATTTGGGTTTTTTGAAGTACGTTGAAGAAATCAGGGCATTGAAACAGGAGCAACTTTTTTACTATTTGAATGCCTCAAAAAATGGATATAGTAAAAATTGCTCAAGGCGATTTGGTGAATATCTAACCAAGCTTGGAATTGCTGATTCGAGAAAAGTTTTTCATTCGCTGCGTCATACAGTGATTGATATATTAACTAATCAAAACACGAACACAGGTTTAGCCATGGCACTGGTAGGACACATTGAGCAAGGCAAATTGCAGGCCGATATTAATATAAGTAGTCCCCACTTCAGGGAATACAAACATTCAAAACTCCATGCGATTAAATCAATCGCTGATAGTTTGGATTTCTCTTTTTTGTTTACTGGATATCCTAATTATCAACTTGGTAAATGGGCTGCTGTATTTGCAAAATCGCAACCTGCGAAAAAAGTAATTAAATCGAAAAAAAGTTGAGTGTAGGAAAAGGTCCGACATTAGGTCACATCAAAATTTTGTCTCAAAATTGATTTAATCAGGTGCGATTTTTACGCATTAACAAAAAAGGAGCTTTTAGCTCCTTTTTGCTTTTTGGAATTCAAAAATAGTCTCGGCTGCTATTGATCTTTGCGATTTTTTTACTATGCTTAATGTAAGACGTTTGATTACGTCAGAGAAAATTAGAGGACAACATGAGACCAAAAAAAATAATGCTAGATATTCCCGATGCTAAAACCTTCAGAGAACATGAATATGAATTTACGCCAACGTATTGGGAAATAAGGCGTCGCATGGCCTGGGCTGAAAAAAATAACACTGATAGGCCGCTAGCTGCTAATACTAATGCTAATGCTAATGCTGTTAATGATGATAATGATGACGTAATTTTCGTAGATGGCATTAAATATTAGAGCACGTCAAATAACAAAAAGGGGACAACATGAAATCAGAAAAAATAAGTTTTAAGATTGATAAGGATAGTAAGAACGAGTTAATCGAGATGGCGAAAATCGAAGATTTAAACATCTCAATTATCGTGAGACAAATCGTCAGACAACATCTGACGCAAGTAAAAGCTAGGATTCCAAAGGTGGGCACCACCTTGGCCGACAACACGACATCACGCAGTGATGTCTAGTCGGTGCTTAGACATTAGATGTCAAAAGCTGCAGAAAACCAAACCAAAAAAATGATGATTTGAGAGGGAAAAATAAAAATACACACAAGAACAAAAGGGCAAAAAGTATGTAAGAAAACGTAAGGATGTCAAATAACAACAATAAGAAAAGACAGATATGGAAAGAGTTGCACAATTCGCACGCATTGAGAGTTACGGACTAACCCAAACTAAAGCAAAGGGTAGGGGTGGATTTGCTAACAGAGCCGGAAAAACATCAGTTCAAGGTGCATGTGGTGAGATATCGCGAATAGAACGCTTTACACCCCATTTAAAGAAGCCTATTGAGAAAGATTTGATATACGGTATAGAACCCTGGGAGCTACAAAAGTTAATATATGCGACTGCAAAAAAGCAGGAGAAAGAAGCGGACAAGGTCGGACAACGTAAGCCCCGCAAAGATAGGTTAGTTTTAACAGCTGGAACATTTAGCTACCCGCATAAAGAAGTTGGTGGTGATTTTTACGACTGGCAAGCCGATTGTGTTTCTTACTTAAAAGAAAAATATGGGGACAATCTTAAAAGTGTTGTAGCCCACTATGACGAGGCCTTTCCACATTTGCATTTTACGCTGTGTAATACAATAACGCTTTCTATCCTTGGGCTGGACCCAGCCAAAACGGCGCAGCATGCATTTAGAACATTAGGGGATACAACAGCACCTAAACAAGCTGACGCATTGAGAGCATGGCAAGATGAATTTCATGTTGCTGTTAGTAATAAATATGGCCACGAAAGAAAATTCGGAACCAGAGAAAGGATTCATGGCACGCCCAAAGCTGTTAGAAAAATTCTCGATGACATTGGGGCCCAAAATTTACTTTTAAAAGAGCGAGAATTAGCCGTTAATGAATTGGCGCAGCAAAACAATGCAGTACTTAACCAACTGCAACTAACCAAATTCAAAATCGATGATGGGTTAATCCGTAACGATAAAAAAGCTGAAAAACTCGATGAGAAAAGGAAAGAATTGAAGCTAATGGAGGAGCAACTAAAAAAAATGTTAGCCACTGCTGATGAAGAAATTGCAAGGTTGCAAAAAGACAAAAGGCAATTCATCAACGAAGATAATATTGATGAAGCACATAAACTTCACAAACAAATTGAGAGTAGCGAAGCTGAATTTAAGAAAATTCGCCAGTCCATAGGGCCAAGAATTTAAAAACGGGCTTCAGCATTCTGGGGTGTAGTACTAAAAGAGGGATTTTTCGACTATCCCAACGCAATAAGCCGGTAGAAAAATCAGAAATTGTACTATTCTTGGTATGAATGCGAAATTTGAGAGCGTTTAACTGTATTGCAATGGGTCGTTCGTAGCCCCAACCATTCCCAAAATATCATTTCAGGAGGATAAATGAACTACCTATCCCTCATTGGCCATCTGATTCCCTACATTTTGATTGCCGGCATTATTATTTGGTTTTTTTTCAGCCGGATTAAATTCGTTTACAAGGAACGCGGGTGGGCCAGTGCTATGTTGTCGATAATCGGTATGGTACTTCTGCTCTTTTTTCTATACATATTTGCATTGCAATCAACGTGGGAAACGTTTTTTAAAAAGTGATACACTTGGTGATACATTTTTTTAACCCCACCAAGCGGTTAAAAATCACTGTAAAGAATTGATTTATTAGGGTTCTTTTGGAAATCCCCAAATAATCAGGGATTGGCCACCAGATCACTCCGAAAGGCCGCCTCATGCGGCCTTTCGTTCGCTAGGCACTGGAAAATTGGCGGCGAAGCCTCAAATTGGCGATTCCGCTTCTCATCGCCAACATTAGGCCTCAAGCTCGATTTTCCAAGTGGCTTCAATTGCCGCAAATTACGGCGAACAACTGCC
>JAYUWH010000091.1:0-38665 GCA_043753645.1 Bdellovibrionales bacterium | reverse complement strand
TTTTCGGTAACAGTAATTACCAGGCATCCATTAAAAACGACTATTTCTGGGATTATTGAAGTTGGTTTTTCGGTAACCCGAATTGCCGGGCAATTCGTCTACCGAACTGCCTGTCGAGCGCAGGCGATTCATGACTGTATTGTTCTGAGACGTTTTAAGTTAAGCCTGACAAAGAATTATTCATGCTGAGTCCAGCCTAGGCCGACAAGTTATCCAGGAGGATTCAAAATGAATTCAAATTACGACGCGAACCTAGTCTATCAATTTTTGCTGAACACCCCGGAATCAGCACTTAGGAAAATGCTAATTGATAAGTCCTTTTCCGACGTTCATTTCAACGTTCTTATGAAAATTCTTAGAAATTCAAATGAATCACAGTTCTGTGATCATTTTTACAACAGCACGTACCCAAAAGCCAAATACAATGGTAATGAAATTAACCTCAAAGAAAAATTTTGGGATCAGTGCATAGTTACACTTAACGCTCATGGATTACTTTCTCCTGCGCAAAAATCTGCCGCCTAGTTTCGATGTGCTAATTCCTTTCTATCAATTCGAAGATGAATTGATAGCGGAGTTAGCACTTCAAAGTAAAACTATTTATTATAAAAATGATAAAATTTTAATTGTTGAAAGCCTTGTAATCAAGCCAATATGGTCACAAGATTGGTGGCGCGGATGTCACACTATGGCACTTGAGTCCAAGTCACAGTTGATTAAATTTTTAAGATCTAAGCCGGTGATGGGTTTCTATTACGAAGCATCGATATCAAAATTCGGAAAGAATTTACTTTCTGAACTGCGACACCTTGAGCGCAAAAGAATAAAGCCAAATTCTAAATTTAATTTTAAATATTTCAGCTGGACAGCGCTTGAGGACTGTATTGTCTATTGCGACAACCCAGCAAGCGCCTACCCAGGTGGGTGGCATGAGTTCGAAGAAGATAAGGATTTCCCACCCAACAGAGCGTATTTAAAACTCTGGGAACTTTTCACTGTGTACAAACTAAATTACAATCCTGACGATTCAGTCATCGATGTGGGCGCTAGCCCCGGCGGCTGGAGTTGGGTATTAAGCCAACACTTCAAAAAAGTATATTCAGTGGACAAAGCGCCGCTGGATCCAAAAATTTTACAAATTTCTAATATCGCGGCGATCGCTGCCGATGCCTTTAAAATAAATTATAACGATTTCAAAGATTGCAGCTGGATTTTTTCAGATATCATCTGCACCCCAGACAAATCTTATGAATTAATAAATCAATGGATCGCGAATTCATTTGTTCAGAACTTCGTTTGCACGTTAAAGTTCAAAGGACCGTGTGATTTTGATATACTAAAAAAATGTCTTTCGGTCGAGGGATCTACATTAATACATTTGTATCAAAATAAAAATGAAGTGACATGGCTAAGGCAAAAATTATGAATGAAGACGTAAAATTTTATACAGTTTTAGATTCTGGAAAATATTCTGAAACTATAGATTTTTTAGTTCATAATCAGACACAAATCACTTTTAAAATTCGCAGTCAGCATACTAAGTCTAAAATTATAGCTAAAAAAAATTATCGGCATTTAAATATTTTTAAATTTAATTTTCAAAATTATGAAGACGAGGCCGTTATCTGTTCTTTTGAAATTAACGCTGAGAAATACTTTTTTCGCTCAATAATCTCTTCTAATTTGCACGATCTTGTCTTACAAATTCCAGAACAAATTTTTCAATTGCAACGGCGCGACGACTTCAGGGTTATTGTGCCTGCCGGCTCTTCCTACGATTGCATGATTCAACTAGTCGATGGCATGCCCTTAAAGTTGCTGGCGGAAGTCCGTGATTTGAGCCTAGGCGGCTGCCAATTAGTTATTGTGAAAGTGGATTTCCATTTGCAAAGAGATAGCAAAATAGAATTTAATTTCAAAATGGGGCTTGTTGAACGAGAAAATATTTCTTGCGTCGTCAGGCATGTTCACCGAATCCAAAATGATAAAAAGATTGCAATGGGTTTAAAATTTCAAAATTCTGACGCTGATTTTTTAACAGATATGCAGGGCTTGCTGGTGCAGTTAGATCGAATTCATCGTGGTAAAGTCTATGAGTAAGTTGGCCAATCCCCCGCAAAAAATGACCAAGACAATTTGCGCTTTAGGTCTGTAGAGTAAGTAAATTAAGCTTGCTAAAAAAATGATCCAAAATCTGGCTGAGCTGATGAATAAAACATTCATTTGAAAAATCGTAATTAACAACACACCAACAACCGCTGCGGTTGCACCAAGTAAAAAATCGTTGATCCATTTTTGCTTCGACAGCCATCCCAAAACCTTTGGAAACCAAGTTAGCATATGAAAAAGTGGCATAATGAAAATACCAATGGTTGCAATAAGGGCGCCAGCGAAACCAGCTATTTTAAATCCTAAAAAGGCGGCCGTAATTGTAACTGGCCCCGGAGTCATTTGGCCAAAGGTTACTCCATCATTAAAGGTCTGTAGGTCCAACCAATGATATTGCACAACAAATTGATTTTGCAACACCGGCAGTAACGCTAACCCTGTTCCGAAAACAATAGCGCCCGCGTAGGCACAAACTTTAAAAAGCTCGGCCAACTTCATAGGATCGTCAATAAATGGAATGATCATCATAAAACCCATGGCACCTTTCGAGACCCGCATAAAACCAACAACTAAAATACCAAATCCGATAATTATAATGGGCTCAGGCATAATTTTGAAATAATAGAAAAGCGCAGCAAGCAGCAGCAGTACCCAGAAAACAATTTTGTTAGCATACTGAATAAAGAAATTTCTTAAACTCCAAAGCAAAACAGCTGCAACTGCGAATTGAAATCCATTTAGAATTTTTCCAAGGTAAATATTATTTTTAAAATAGCTATAACCAAAGCCAAGAATAAGCATCATACAAAAGGCTGGAAATATTAAAGCAAGTCCGTACAAAAAACCAGCTAACCTACCATACACATGTTGGCCGCAAAAAACAGCCATTTGAAAAGCAATAGGGCCTGGCATCGCTTTAACTAAAGTGAAAGCCTGGTCAAACTTTGCAGCATCTATAAGTTTAGTTCTTTCAACAAAATGCTGCCGCATTTGCTGGATCAAAGATAAAGGCCCGCCGAACCCCGTAAAACCTAGATACAAAAAATAGCGAAATAATTGACTCACTGATCTTTTTTCTGCGCTTTCCATATGTCGGTGTAACTTTTAAGTTCACTATTGAAATCGAGTGTTTTTTCTTTCAAATAATCTTCAAAATTCTTGCGCTGGTCACGCACAGTCGATTCAAATTCTTCACGCTTATCACGCTCATCCGAAAAGTAAAGCCGGCGCTTTTCATCAATCTGATTATAAAATTCGGCTCGCTCTTCACGATCTTTTTTGCGTTTAGCGAAATTACTTTTTTCAGAATCTAATTCCTTCAGAAAAGAATCACGACTTTTTTTCTCTGTTTTTGAATTTTCATCTCGAATGTTGGCCATATCTTTATTAAACAGTTCGCGCTTTTTACGAATTAAAGCTTCATACCTTTCGTGGATTTCATTTGGGGGTAGCTTATAGCCATTCATCCATTCGGCCAGCATGGCTTTTTCATCATTTGATTTTCTTTTGGCCTCAGGAATACTTTCTCGCAGTTTATCAAATTCTGATCGATCTTGACTTAAACTGTATTTAGGATCGACTAAAGTCTTGTCGGGCGGCTTTTCGCTTTCGCGCTTTGTGGCTATTTGGCAAGCCGCAACTAACACGCTAATCAATAGAATGGAACTGACTTTAAAAATACCGTTGAAAGACCTGTTTAATATAGCCATAGGTTATGTTAGCAAATTGGACTTATTTGACAATATCTTTATACCGAAAAGGTAGGTATGAAACTTGGACATCATTTTGGTAAACGAAAACCTCGCTGGAATTTTTTTACTGATCATTATCAAAATCTAGTGGGCAGCACTTCAAATTTAATTGTCAAACTTTTGCTAGCCTCTATAGTTATCCAATTGGTGTTTTTCCTGCCTGTGCTTTATTGGGTTTTTCAAAATTATTCTATTATTCAATCTTTAATCCCCACCAATTTCAATATGGCAGAAAATCTAGAATTCGAGAAAAAATGGATTTTGTTTTTGGTATTAAGTTCAGCTGTTGCTGCCAGTCTCTGGAATGCTTTTCTGTGGCTTTATGTTTATAAAAATACGATGATGAAGCTAAATATTAATAGCGATTTAGTTGCGTTACCCGACGCAGCTGACGATCAGCGTCTTGCTTCTTAATGGACTCGCGTTTGTCGTGAGTTTTCTTACCCTTAGCCAAACCAATTTCTATTTTTACACGGCCGTTTTTAAAATACATTTTTAATGGGACGCAAGTCAGACCCTTTTCCCGAAGTGCTGCGAAAATATCTTCTAGTTCTTTATGATTTAATAAAAGTTTTCGGTGCCGCTCGGGCTGATGATTATTATAACTACTCGATTTATATTCGCTGATATGCGCATTTTGCAAGAAAGCTTCGTGGCCTTTAAATGAAATATAGGCGTCTTTCAATTGAATATTTTTTGCACGAATGGACTTCACTTCGCTTCCGACCAAAACTAAACCGGCTTCATACGTTTCTATAATATGATAATTAAATCGAGCCTGTTTGTTTTCCTGAATAAGAAGAATAGATTTTTCCAAAAGTCCTCGCGTTTAAGTTTTTACTTTTAAGAAATGATATAACGAATTCATCTCTTTCACGGAAAGTTCTTCAGCCCGAACCTTATCTGTTTTATTATTCTTCTTTAACCAATCAAGCAACAAATTTAAGTCATATTTCGGCCCCAAAGGCAGCAGGTTCGTTTTTAAGATTCGCCGACGCTGTTTGAATGCCACCTTGACGAAAGTTAAATAGTCTTGAGGATCAGTTATATCAGTTGCGCGGGGACGAAAGCTTAACACACGGCTTGCAATTTTTGGTGGAGGCCTAAAATCTCTTGGCCCGGCATCGCACACAGTTTGAATTTGCCAAAATTCCTGGGCAATAACGGTCAGCATACCATAGTGTTCTGTTTGCTGGGCCGCGCGAATACGCTGAGCCACCTCTTTTTGGAACATTAACACCATCCCCGGCAAAGGCTTTTTATCTAATGACCTATCAATAACTAACGACGATGAAATTTGATACGGCAAATTACTTACTAATATGTGATCCGCATATCCAGACCAGTCCATCCGTAAGGCATCAACATTGACGATATCGCACCCTTGAGATTTCCAAAAATCAAAAAGAGTTTTATCTAATTCAATTAATTTAAAGTTTTTATATTTTTCCAAAAGCAAGTCGGTTAAGGCGCCGCAGCCGGGTCCAATTTCGACAAGCTTTTCAGGTTTAAATTCGGCCACTGCCGCAATTATTTTATCGATAACCGAATCAGACACTAAGAAATTTTGACCTAAAGATCTTTTTGCAAAAACATCTAATTCACTCATTCGGCTTTCAAGGCGTGAAAATGCACTCATTTTTTTTCCTATCTTGAAAAGTTATTGCAGCTCAAAAGTAAAATCTTCGGCTAATGCTCGTGCCGATGGCCCCATAGCCAAATCATCTCGCTTGCCATTATTTAAATGCAGCAATCCAGCATATCCAATCATTGCCGCATTATCCGTACAATATCGCAATGGCGGGATAACTAAGGTGTAGTTATTTTTTTTCGCCAACAGCTGCGCCTGGGCTCTCAAACGTGAATTGGCGCTCACGCCGCCCGTAATAATTATTTTTTTACAATTAAATTTCTTAGCTGCTTTTTCTAATTTGAATAGGAGCACATCAACAACGGCCTCTTGAAATGAAGCGCACAAATCTTTTCTATTCAGCTGAATTTCCTCAGCAGACAACTTGTCTATTAATCGCGTTGCTGAAGATTTTAAGCCGCTGAAACTCATCATTAAACTATCTTCGGTGATTAAGCTGCGGGGTAAATCATATTTTTTTGGATCCCCGCCCTGGGCTGCTTGGTCCACTAAAGCTCCTCCGGGAAATCCAAGATTTAGCATTTTTGCGAATTTATCAAAGGCTTCGCCTGCAGCATCGTCTTTCGTTGTGCCGATAACTGTGTATTTTCCCAAGCCTGTGACCCAATATATGCTGCTATGCCCACCACTGACAGCCAATGCAATAAATGGGTAATCAAAATCAGTGGGCGGAGAATACTGATCATCTTTTAAAAACGGTGCTAAGATATGCCCCTCGAGATGGTTAACACCAATCATGGGAATTCTATAAGCCTGGGAAATAGCTTTGACCGTCATGATACCGACAATCAGCGAACCAATTAAGCCAGGCCGATTCGTCACGGCTAAGCCATCAATATCTTTCCATGTTAGTTCCGCCGTCTGTAGTAAATGTTCAATCAGCGGAAGTAAAGAGACTGAATGATTTCGACTTGCTATTTCAGGAACCACGCCACCAAACTGCGCGTGTTGTAAATCTTGATTCGCTGAAAGTTGATGCCGCACAAATCCATCGGCATTAACAATGGCCACCGAGGTATCGTCACAACTGGATTCAACAGCTAGAACCGTATTTATTTTTTTCACCTAGCGACTACTTATTTTTTAATCTTAGTAAGGCGAATTTTTGCTTTCTTGCCAGATTCGGTTTTGCCGTAATTAGCAATGACTTCTTCGTAAAATGCCATTGCTTCGTCTTTCATTCCTAATTCTTGAAAGCACACGCCAATTTTATATTTTGCATCAGCAATATTTTTACCTTTGGCATTTTCATCCACATATTTTTGGTAACTTAATATAGCTTTTTTCCACTCACTTCGACCAAAATGCTCTTGAGCTAATTCATAAGCTCCGCCGGTTGAAGCTGCCGCGCTTGCTGCCGCGCCTTTTTTGTTTGGGTTTGAAAGCTTTATAGTATTCGAATCTGAACTTGCCATCGGTGGATTCACGGCAGGCTTACTTGCTACCGCCGCGGCACCAGCTTCCGCTTCTAATTTTTGAATTTGGGTTTCCATTTTTGCAAGGGCATCTTGCAGCAATTGCATTTTTTGTGCGCTGGAATTATCGGCTGCAGCTGCGGCTTTTTCTTTTTCTAGTTTCGAAATCTGATTTTCTAAGTTTTCAATGCGGCCATTAAATCCACGAATTAATTCATCACGCTCATCGACTGTGGCTTGCGCTTTGGCGACTAGCTGTGAGGGTCTTGCGGCTTGATTAGTAGCCTGATTGCTTGCACTTTTTTTGCCATAGACTTGGGATTGCTCTTGATCGCCTAAATCAGCCCGAGTCTTTAAACATGATGAGAATAAAACTCCACAAAACAGCGCGAAAATTATTTTTATAATCATAAGACATCTCCCGTTTGTTGGCGCAGTAGACGTGCCGAGTTTTCTGCTTTTTCTGCAGATATTTTTGCTTTTTTAAATAATTCTTTGGCTTGTTCGTATTCGCGCTCGTTATATAATATTCGCGCCTGCCGGTAACTTTCTTCAGCTTGATGCCAGTTACCCGGCGAATAACGTACTGCTTGGACCGCTTTTGCAGCTTTTATCGCCGCATCCGCTAAAGTATATTCTTCTATAGGAGGAGCTGCCGTTATGCAGCCCGCGAGAAACAGAATAAATAAACTTACGATTAAATTAGAAAATTTCAATTAAACCCTAATTAGCTGATGGAACAAAATTAGCGCGGCGGTTTTTTGCCATCTCAGCATCTGAATCGCCAGTCGCTAATAATTTTTCTTTTCCATAGCTAACTGTTGTTAAGCGGTCTGCCGAAATTCCCTTACCGATCAACATTTTTTTAACCGCTAAAGCGCGGCGTTCACCCAAAGATAAATTATATTCTGTTGATCCACGCTGATCGCAGTGACCTTCGATTTGCATCTTAGATTTGGCACTCTTATTCATCCACTGAACATTGCCATCTAATTTAGCTTTTTCAGAATCGGGTAAGGTCGCCTTATCATATTCAAAAGAAATACTTTGTAGCCCTTCGATAGACCCACTGTCGCTGCCCGTTGCACCAAAATTCATAGGCGAGCCATCAACTTTTTCTGAATTTCCGGCACCTGTAGTTTCAGAAATAACGCCGTTTCCAGCTGCATCTTTATCTGCTCCGGGCTTTTTTCTCCAGCTTGAGCAACCAACGACCATAGAAAATGCGGCACATAACAAGACTAACTTTTTCATAAATCCTCCACAGATATAATGCGATTAAATTCCAAGTCTTTAATCTAGATGAAGACAGTATCTTGTCAAACCTTCATTGGCAATTCACACTGAATAGTTATGGATAAAATTAAATTTTTGCTATTTGTGTTTACTAGTTTTTTTATTTTCAGGGCGAATGCACAGAGAATCGGATTTTCAAGCGACACTTGGAAAACAATTAAAACTGAACATTTTGACATCATCTTTACTGCTGAGCAGCAAGACTTAGGTCTGTACTATGCGCAGGTAGCCGAACGTGCCTACCAAAATCTACAAACTGTATTTACCGAACGCCCCGAACGGACAGCCTTGGTGATTAATGATTCAACGGATGCATCAAATGGCTATGCAACTCGCTTGCCGTATCCATTAATTATGGCCTATCCAGTGCAAATCAATGATCATGAAAGTCTATCGGAAGCAGGCGAATGGGCTCGCGAACTGATTACGCATGAAATGACTCATATTCTGCAATTTGAACCCGCTTTGGGTTTTTACAAATATATTAGACCCATTTTCGGAACTATCGTTGCCCCGAATATCTTGCTGCCGATCTGGTGGAAAGAGGGCATGGCGGTCGAGATGGAGACACAGTTTTCTCCGCGCGGACGATTGCGTTCAAATTATCAAGACGCCACTTTGCGCGCAATGGTCCTTGATAAAAAATTATTTTCTTACACGTTGGCCTCGGTTAACGAGATGTTACCTAGTTGGCCTTTTGGCATGCGCCCCTACTTATTCGGATCTCTTTTCTGGAGCCAAATTTTAAAAGATAAAGGTATTTCAACTGCGGATTATATTGCCCAACGCCATGGTGAACGCGTGCCTTATTTTGTTGAAGCGCCTCTAAAAGAATTAACAGATGACACCTATGAAGCCGAATATTTAAAAGCCTTAGGCGAAGTGGAAGAAAATACCACAGCACAAACAGCACAATTGAAAAAAATTACTCCAACCTATTTTGAACCCCTCCCGATAGCTGGGCAAACAGCACAACAACCCATTTATTCTAAAGCCCACAATCTGTTTGCGTTTATCGAAAGCAAAGACAGTGAACCCGAAATTACGATTTTAAATCCAGATCATACTTATTTAGAACCTTTGAAAAATCGCCCCACAGGACACATTGATCACATCGTATTTCACCCGACTCTAAAGCAAATATATTTTACCAAAATTGAGAGATTAAATTCGAAACAATCTTTTTCCGATCTTTACATGTATGATATCGATGCCGATAAAGTGAATCGTGTCACCAAAGAGCAGCGCCTTCGGGATCCGCATTTCTCTGAGGACGGTAAGAAAATCTCGTTTATTTCAACTTTTGCTGGAAAAACACAAATCAAAATACTAGATCTTGAATCGAAGAATATCGAAGTTGTTTTAGATTCAAAATTTCAAGAGCGCTTTTATTCTCCAATTTTTTGGGATGCAGAGACTCTGTTTTTCACGCTGAAAACGGCCGATGGACAGCAAACACTAAACAAGGTGAACATAAAAACCAAAGTGATGGCAGCGGTGCCTCTAAAATATAAAAATGTGAGCTTCTTAAAAAAAATTGGGGATAAACTTTATTTTGTCTCGTCCGAAAATGGCGTCCTTAATTTGTATAGCACATCTGATTTTCAAAATGTATCCGTTAGAACTCACTCCTTAACAGGGATCTGGAGCTACGCCATTGATGAAAAATTGAGTCGTATGTGGGTGACGATGATGACGGCCAGTGGTTTTCGGATTGCAGAAACAAAACTGATTGTCATTAAGCAGCCCCTGCCAGTGATAGAAAATAAAATTTCTAAACGTTATCAGTTTGAAGATCACAGCAAAGATATAAAAATTCCTGAGCCGGAAGAGTATTCAGCTAGCGAATATATTTGGCCTCACTACTGGATTCCATTTATTAGTTCGACCACAACTTCTACGGGAGTTTACTTGCAGGCGCAAACAGCGGGGCAAGATCCTTTACAAATTCACCGTTACAGCTTAATGGCAAGCTATCAAACGGATATTAACAAGTTGGGTTTTGCAGGGATTTATACCAATGCTGCATTCTTTGTACCTTTTCAACTAGGCGCACTTCAAACCAATCAAACTTTTGGTGCCATAGATCAAACGGTCGAAACGAAAACCAATTATTTTTCGCTTTTACCTGACATGTTTTTCCTTAGTAAAAATTTAGCGTTTCAAGTTGGTGTGCAAAATCAACAAACGGATTATCTGGGCATTAAAACCGAGCACATTGGAACTTTTGCTCAGGTGCTTTATTCAAATTATTCTCAAAGTATTTATCAAATTTCACCTGAAGACGGCTGGGGAACGGCTGTTCGCTATGAAAATAATAAAAATATTTCTGGCAGCCAAGATTATGATAAAGCCACTGCGACGCTTATTGGATTTACGAATTGGCTTTTGCCCAAACATCATGTGCTGATGACAAGGTTAAATGGACTTGTTACCTTCGAGACAGTTTTAGCCCGCTTCGGCACCAGCAATTCGTCGGGATTTGCAGCAGTAGATACTTTGATTCCGCAATTTGTCATTCGCGGTTACCCTGCCAGCCAATTTTATGGCCGAAGTCTTTGGACTACCAACACAGAATACCGATTTCCAGTGATGACTTTAGAAAAAGGTTCGGGCACCAACGCGTTTTTCATGAAACGCTTATCGGGCGCAGTTGTGGCTGATGGCTTGGGAGTCCGTGGAGTAGGAATTGACCTGAATAAAGTACCTCATTCCCGCGAACTTAACGAAACACTCTGGAGCGCAGGCCTTGAAGCCAAGCTTGAAACCACCGTTGGCTACGTATTACCGATGACTTTTGTGGTTGGAGTTTATGTTCCTTCAACCGCAGAGTATGCGCTATCCCCCTCAGTTGGCGTCCAAATTCAAATGGGCGGATTTTAACTGAAAACTAGCTTTAAGTATTGACAATATTTCCGCTGATCTTGAACATTAGCGGGAAGGTCTGCGCTTGGCAGATAGCTTAAACTTTTACCAGCGTTTGGAGCTTATGATGGAAATGACAAGAACTGAAAGCAAAACGTGGATTCGGGAATTAGTTTCAGCAGATGAGCAGATTGAAAAATCGGTCATGATTGATATGAATTTAGGTTTAGACACTCAAAGAATTTTGGTCAACGACACTATTCAATTTTTACTTCGTTTAAAAACAGACTTTGCTGAAACGGCTGCAACCTTCAATGAACTAAAACCAACAGCGCTTGGCCGAATAAAAGTTTATGGCATTGCAAAAACTCATGCCGATTTTATGCTTTTTCGTAATGGTTACAAAATGATTTTTTCGGTAAAAAATGCGGGCCTTATTAGTATGCGCTTTCATTATGTTGGAAATTTAGCGATTCCACAGCCGACTCAAAAAGAACAAGTCACTGTAGTCATGGATGAGGACTTAATCGAAGCAAAGTGGGGCGCTTTTGAAGAAGTCTTATGGACCTATAAAGGTTTAAGTTTTAAGGCTGAATATTTAATTCGCCATTATATGACATTATTCATCAAAGAAAGTTCACGCTAGAACTTTCTTTTCCGTATCTTGATTTAGTTTTGTGGGCAATTGTATTTCAAATTCAAGGTCCGACCCGCGGTAATGGCAGGGCTAAACACCAACGTATTATTCTGTAATTGCGTATTCACTATTCCCATTGATGGCGTGATCGTAACTGTGATTGGCCCAACTGGGGCACATTCTAGTGGTACCGAAGCCATTGAATTTATAATCCTATCTTTGAAATAGTACAAACTGTTCGAGTAATCCGTGTCACAAATACTGCCGACATGACCGCCCGTTAATTGTGATAATTCTTGATGTTTGAAACCATAATGACTTTTCGAACCATCCGCATCTTGTTGAGCCATACATGCGCTGTCGGTAGGCTTAACTATAATTGAGTTCACGGTGAAACGCTTATTCATCCCAAATGTTTGTTTAATTTTATTTACGTAACCAAACGGCTGATCATCACCTTCAAGGTTTTTTAGCTCGCCCGGGTAAAATACTTGCGCAGGATTTCCTCCAACCGATCTTTCATCTTCATCCGAAATTTGAATAACCGCTAACGAGGCATCATCACGATAACATTTGTTAAACTCACGATATTCAGCGTGCCACCAAGCAGCTTTTATTCCACGCTCATCATCAGTGTCAGCCCAACCAGCACCAATTGCAGTTATTGTATTGGTAAAAATAGCATAAGGGTCCGTGGCTCCCATTTTTAAAATCCACAGATCGGAACCAATATAATTCTCCCAATTTCTAGATAGTCCCCAGAACATCGTTCCATTATCCATTTGCGTATGAGTTACTGTCGCACACATTTGCCAATCTAATCCCGAAGCTGTTAAATCATTGACGAAATTATAAAGTCGCTGACCTAGTTTTGTATTATCCGGAAGCATAGAACTTGAATCATCGACTACCATTAATATATCGACTTTATTATCCGTGGATGTAACCAACTTCTGAAAAGTTACCGTTCGCACCTGACTTGGCGTAGTGCTTACAGTAACTTCCAGTGGAGTCGGACTAACATAAGTGTTGTAACCCGCAGCCGCCGCGGTCAAATAGATATAGTAGGTTCCTAAACCTGCAGTCGTGAAGTCGGCTGCTGAATTAGTTCCACTTAAACCTGCAATAGTAACTGGATTTCCAGCTTTAAAAACGGTCCAAGTCGGTGTAGCCGTGGCCGGCGTGCAATTCGAACTTACAACCGGATTTGGCCCCGTCGTTGGAATCGATAATACAACAGCTGTGCCATTTAACCGTGGCGAGCAATCGATTGTCATTCCACCACCCGTGGGGTCTACAGTCACAATTAGTGGTGTCGTGGTATTCCAATTGGAATAATTGGCCGCACTTGCAGATAAGAAAACTTGATAGGTTCCAACTCCTAAACTTAAAAAATCAGGATTTGAATTTGCACCACTTAAATTTGGAATAATAACCGTATTTCCATTTTTTGTTGCAGACCATGTGTATAGAACTGAGGTTGGTAAACAGTTAGCACTGATTAGTGGATATGCAGAAGTAGCGTTCATTGTGTAGGTCGTCATAGATCCGTTGATGCGCGGATTACATGCGATCGGAGTCAGCGGTGGTGCAGAACTTGTAACCGTAACTGTCAGCGGTACTGAACTTTGCCAATGCTGTGAAGTCGTCGAAGCCGCATACAAGGATATTTGGTAACTACCAACACCATAAGACTTAATGTCCGGAGTTGATGTCGCGCCACTTAAGCCCGCGATAGTGATAGCGACTCCATTTTTCGATACGGTCCAAGTGTAGGTTCCCGCTGCCGGTGAACAATTTGCTGAAACCAAAGCATTATTATCAGCTGCCGCTAAAGTTACGCTAGTTAAGGTCTGATTCAATGTCGGCGAGCAAGTTAATTGATTTCCAATGGCACCACCAACAATAAATTCTAAAGGTGTTGCTGCAACAAACGGAGAATAAGTACCACCCGTTTGCGAAGCCGTTAAATAAACGTAATAAGTACCAGGACCTAAGGCTGTAAAATCAACGGACTGAGGGTTAGCACCGATTAAACCGGGCACACTGATCTGCACTGTCGAAGAATCCGCGCGCTTTACAGTCCATAAATAATCATCATTTGCCGGAGCGCAATTTGAAGAGATATTCGGAAGAGCACTACTTCCAACATAGGAAAAAGTTGTGCTGTTAGTATTAATTTTGGGATTACAAATTATTGCCGGTCCGCTGGGCCCACAACCTGCATCACCAGTACACTGCGGAGTGACCGTATAAGTATTGGATTTTGAAAACTTAACAGGAGCACAACTGAATAAAAATGCGCTTATTAAAAAAATGGAAAATAAATTGAATTTACTCATGCGTTTTTTCTCCTGAATAGTGTCTTCATTAGAGTAAAGCATGAATGCGAACATGGTAAAGAGGGCCTTAGTCTGGTTATTCAAAGTCGCGGCTGTCCGCTATTGTGGTGCAGCTTTGAAGTGCCCTACAATAAACCCAGGAGGGCTTAGCCGTGAATTTTTGGTTATTAACGCTAACTCTAGTGAATTTATTATTAATTACCTTCATTACTTTCAATTGGTTTATACGATCGAAAGCAAATCAAGATGATCAACGTCTGACTAAAGGTCTGCAGCTATTACAAAATAAAATTTCAATCCTGCAAGATCTTTCCGACAAATCGGACGAGCAAGTTCGACGCTGGGTTCATTTAATTGAACAGAAATCAGCAGACGTCCAAAGTAAACTTATGCAATCTGATGAAAAGATCGAACAGATTGAATGCGTCTTATCTAAGGCCTTGGATGTTTCGAAAATATTCTATGATCAAGTGCCACATGCAGAAATTATCGAGCGGCAAAAAACCAGCAAATATGTTCAAGCTGCACAATTGGCAAACCAGGGCTTTACCGCTGATCAAATCAGTCAAAAAATTGATTTGAACATGGCTGAAATCGACATGATTATAAAAATGAATAAAGAAAAATTGCAGTTTTCAGAAGAAAGCCTGCCTGCTTGGATTCAGCAAATGGGGTCTTCCCCCCAGTATCAAAATGCAGGGCACACCCTTGAGATGCCCCTATCAACTCATCAACAAGAAATAAGTGAATTCGGTGCTCAACTAAAAAAGATGAATCAAATGGTTTCAGCGACAGCTTTTGAAACTGCTGGGCCCGATTTATCTAATATGGATTCAATTAAACAGCAATTTAATGACACGATCGCTAAAAACTCGATGCAGATACCGCAGACCTTTTTAGATGAACAAAGTAAAAATGTAGTTTTTCAAAATGGTAAAGCTATTCGCCCGTTTGAATTTAAAAAAATAGGCACGGCAAAAAATTGAACTTTATTGCGAGGATCTAATTAAGCTCCGAAACCATTGTTTTTATTCTGGCAATGGCTTCAAGCATTCGCTTAGTCTCAATCGCAAAACTAAGACGTAAATAACCAGGATTGCCAAACTCTTCCCCCGGAACTGTAGCTACAAAAAGTTTCTCTAATAAAACTTTACCTAAATCTTGTGACGAACTTATTTTTTGGCCACGGTATGTTTTTCCAAGCACCGCAGTGACGTCCACCCACAAATAAAAAGCGCCTTGGGGTTCAAAAATTTTAAATTCTTTTATTGCAGAAAAAGCCTCTACAGCCACACCTAAACGGCTTTTTAAAACCTTGTTGGTTTCAATCAACTCTGGCTCGGACTGCATTAAAGCAGGTAATACCGCTGCTTGTGAGATGCTGCATGGAGCGCCTGTCGATTGAGAAGCATAATCTCCTAAAGCTTGAATAATTTTTTGCGGACCCAAGGCCCATCCGATTCGCCAACCCGTCATCGAGTAAGCTTTTGAAGCCCCATTAATAAGTACTGTTCTAGCTTTTAACTCAGGTGCGACATCCAAAATGTGTGGCGCCCGCTTTGATCCGTCAAACATAAGGCGGTGATAAATATCATCCGAAATAATATGAATCCGCGGATACTTTAATAAAACGGATCCAATATTTTGCAATTCTTCTTTGGAATAAACAACACCAGTAGGATTCGATGGCGAACAAAATAAAAAAACTTTCGTTTTATCGTTAATATTTTTCTCTAATGTTTCTGCGGTTATTTTAAAATTATCTTTTGCTGTGCAAGTAACTATTTTGGGTATGGCACCGGCCAGTTCGGCCATCGTAGGATAACTAACCCAGTACGGCGAATGTATGATAACTTCGTCTCCAACATCGCATAATACCTGTAAAGCCGCAAAAATAGCATATTTCGCCCCTGAAGTTACCGTCACTTCTTGCACGGAATACTCTTGGTTCAAATCTTCTTTCGTTCTATGAATAATAGCTTTCCGTAGCTCTAAGGTTCCTTGAGCAGCCGTGTATTTAGTAACTCCATTTTTTATCGCTGCAATGCCCGCTTCTGCCGCCACGGGATAAGTTGGCCAATCGGGCTCACCCACTGTTAAAGAAATTACATCGTTACCTTGGGCTTGCAGCTCTTTAGCCTTAGCGACAAGAAACAAGGTTGGCGAAGTTTTTAAATTTTGCGCACGTTTTGAAAGCATTTTAGCCTCTTAATTTTTTGGTGATTTCAGGAATAATAAATTCTGGCACTAAACCTTTTAAGTTGCCATTATGCCGACCAACTTCTTTTACAGCGCGGGAAGAAATAAAATAATACTCAGGCCGCGAAAAAATCATAAATGTTTCAATTTCAGGAGCTAGGCGGTAATTCATATTGGCTAATGTGCCTTCATATTCAAAATCGGCTATGGCACGTAGACCTCGCACGATAACATGAGCATTTTTTTTCTTCATGTAGTCGACGGTTAAGCCTGAAAAAAGATCCACTTCAACATTTTTAAAATTAACTAAGGCTATTTTTAAAAAAGAAGCGCGCTCTTCAACAGAAAATAAATAAGCTTTTTGCTGTGATTCAGCCGCTAAAACAATGACATGATCAAATATTTTTGAAATTCTTTCGATGATATCTAAATGGCCCGTGGTAACCGGATCAAAACTACCAGGATAAACTGCGATTTTCGACATGCTTTAAGATTGCACTTTTTTTCGAAAGAAAGAAAGAACTTTGTCTCCATAATCCTTAACGTCATAGCGGAAAAGTTGGCCATACTCGCTTTCCATCTGCTCTTTTTTAACGGACTCGATAGCAATTAATGTGGTCTCGCCAAAACAACTACTTTCTTTCAAAGCTTCCATAACTTGGTGAGCCATCATTTCCGTAAATGGTGGATCAATTAAAATCAAATCAAAAGCATTTCCAACAAAATTCTGTAAAAAAATACTTACATCTTTTTGCAAAATGGAATATTCAGAATTATCTATCTTCAAAAGTTCGATGTTTTTTTTAAGAATTTGGACCGATTTTAAATTTTTATCAACAAAGGTTACATGCTTAGCATCGCGCGACAGGGCCTCTAGGCCTAAACTGCCTGTCCCTGAAAATAGATCCAAAACGCGGGCCTCAGCCACATCACTCATCCATTTGTTAAATAAAGTCTCTTTGACCCGATCCATTGTTGGGCGGATATGCGCCTCATCAAATGAAGTTAATACACGGCCCTTATATTTGCCTGATATGATTCTCATGGGCGCCCGCTTGCCGCTACAGGTATAGCATTCAAAATTTGATCTACGGTAGCGAACAAATTATCAAAAGGTTTCTTAATGACCATTTTTATACGAGAATCCGACTTCAAATAGTCCGCACTAAGCTCGGGGCCACTGAACGCAGAAATAATAAAAATAGGTGCTACCAAGGTTGATTCCTGAATAAATTCATAACCACTTTTTACGGGCATAATTAAATCTAATATGACAGCATCAAAACTCTGAGCGCTTATTAAATCAAGGCCACGCTGCCCGTCTTCAGCTTCGATACAGCTATGGCCTTTTAAGATTATTGCCCTTGCTAAGGATCTCCGAATAAGAATTTCATCATCAACAATCAAAATATTCATAATTTTTTAAACACCAAGTCGATTTGCAATCCACTTTTATAATTTTTGTTAACTACTATATCCGCATTCATTCTTAGCATTAGCTTTTTCGACAAATATAAACCCAAGCCAGTTCCTTCGCCCACTTTTTTTGTGGTTACGAAAGGAGTAAATAAATTTTTACGAATATCGTCCCGCAACCCTGCCCCTGAATCTTGAATGCAGAAAATAACCTCAGTCGCAGTTTCAACTTCAAATATTTTAATACTGCCTGCTGTTTCCATGGCCTGACACGCATTTTTCAACAAATTAAAAAGCACCTGCTGAAGTGCTGTAAAATCAGCACTAATTAATGTTTTCTTTAAATCTACAAATAACCGATGAGGTCGTAATGCAGTTTTAAGTAAGGTCAAAGTACCTTCTAACACATCTGAAAATGACAATGCTTGCAGTTGAATTTCAGTTTGCTGACTAAACTGAAGCAAATTTTTAATAATTTTTTCGCACCGATCTGAAGCTTTTAGAATTTCCTGAAAATCCGATTTCAATGAGGCAGTCAAATAATCTTCTTTTTCGGAACCAAGTAAAAGCTGAGTGTACATTTTTAGACCCGTCAATGGATTATTTAATTCGTGCGATAAATGGTTTCCTAACCGGCCAACGGTGGCCATCTTTTCAGTCTGTATCATTTTAGATTTAAGAAAATCTAAATTTGTTAAATCTTCATACAACAAGAAATAATATTTATTACCTGAATGAATAAATTCTGAATGGCTTGCACGCACTCGTTTCTGCGGAGTTAAATAAAATTCGACTGTACTTTTCGCCTTAATTGGACACTCTTCACACGGTGATGGCCGGCCCGCCAGCACTTGATAACAGAATTTATCCTTGTCCTCTTTTTTTAAGTAATTTGCTTTATGAACTTTATAATTTTCATCAATGACATGAGTGTAACCAGAAAAAGACTGAAAGGTTTGATCCCACCGCTCGATCAATAAGTGATATTCTTTTTCGATCAGCCAGCGGTCAAAATAAAGACTTAACGTAAAAAGTCTTTCTTTAAAGTAAGCTTGCAGTTGATGATTCAAAAATTGCTGATCAATCGACTCAACGAAAAAAAACCCTTTACGGGAAAACTCCGTTAATCGCCAGCTGTATATTTTTCCAACTGGGCGACCTAAAGCGGATGTTAACAGATTAGAACTGAAATCTTGTTCCAGATCCAAGCGCAAAGTCTCGTTTTTCTCAACAATACCATTATAAGATATAAGTGAAACTGTCGTATTTAAATTTTCAAAGCAAAAACCAATTTGATAGGCATAGCCCATTTTCTTAAGCTCTTTCCACAAAAGCTTAAGAATTTGCGAAACGAAGTCATCATTTAAGGACTCCGAGCTGATAAAATCTAGAAAATACAGTAAGCTTTTTTCATTTAAGTTTTTTTGCATTTCTTCAGTGTTGGATTCTTCTAAAGAAGAAAACTGAACTTCACTTTCAGAAAGAAGCTCCGTATTAAGCAGCTCTAGCTCTTTTCGTTTTTTCTGAATTTCTTTTGCAACTAAAGATGCTTTTAAATTTTTCTCTAATTTTTCGCGCAGGATCTGCAGCTGAAGTTTAATATTTTCAGTGTCTGAAGATTTACTGATGTTAAAAGGATGAATGTTTTTTAGCTGATTCAATTGTAATTGCTGAGAGTCACTAATAAGAATGCGGTACTTGAAACTATCTTTGTTTTTAATTGATGCTAAAAAGTGGCGATCTCCAATAGCGACTTCACCACTATCTTCACCTTCAATATTAACAACGAAATCATCAATTTCCGAAGTGAAAGGCTTTAGTATATTTTCAAAATCTTTTTGAATGAGAATCTTCACCCACCAACAGTATCACAAGGACTGGGCTTCCCACATCGACTTTTTCATATTTTTGAAATTTTCATTATGAGGCTCTTGCAGCATTAATTTCTGCAACTCTAAGTCTGCCAAATTCCATTGTTTAATATGACAAAGAATCTGCATGTGGCAAAGGCTCATATCTTCATCGAAACAATGCTCAGACAGGTAAAAACGAACCCGCTCCAAGGCGGTTTTTGTCTTTTCGCCATTTCTAGCGATGCTGGTAGAGAAAAGCTTCAGAGCGGCCGAATTGAACGGATTTAAATCCATAGCCTTTTCAATATTAGCTAAAAACAAAGACTCATCGCCCATTTCCTTGTGCATTAAACCCAAGCTAACCCAAGCTTGGTCATTCTTTGGATTGAACTGCACAGCACGTCGAAAATATTCAAGAGCGTGAGTTTTTTGATCATTATTTAAATAGACTATTCCCTGGGCCCATATCAAAAAATCATCTGATTCAGAAAATTTTGCTTTGAGAATAACTTCGGCAGCACCCTCAAAATCATTTTCTTCTAAATAAATCTTAGTAAGCAAATGAGCTAGGCTGTGATCTTCGATGTCAGTTAGTTCCTGATTTTGCAATTGCAATCCAATGTCTAAAGCTTCGTTTCGTTTATTTAACTGGTAATAGATTTTCATTAAGTTCAATCGATCGGTGACTGATCCCCGCTGCTGGATCAATTCCTGCTGCGTCTTCACTAGGCCATTATAGTCTTGAATGCATTTTTGCGTTTCAGCTAAGTATGTAAGAAATGTGACATCTTTGCTGCAATGTAAAGAGATTTCTAAAAGCTGCTTCAGAGCTTGGTAGTGCTTTTTACTATTTAATGATTGTTTAACCTGATCTAAGACTACATCTGTAGAAAATTGCTGCGACATCATGTCCCCCCAAAAAAAAGTTTTGCATGAACTTCATTTTAATTAAACTTATCCTGAGCTTAATTATTTACTCTAATTTACTTATTTGAAGTTAAAGCAAGGTGGGTGCCACAATCATCTACCATTATTTATTCTTAACAAAAAAAACTAGGACTTTTTTAGACAGGCCAGTCATTGTTTTGACTGGCTACCGGAAAAACTTTATAGTGTTGTCGACTTATAGCCAGCTAATGCACGTGATGCTTTTTTAATATCCTGAAGCTCACGAATAATTTGTGATTTCGCCTCGTCTATTAATCCTAAAACAATTAAATCCTGTTCCAGAATTTTTTTCACGTACATTTCTTTAATGCGCAAACAGTCTTTGATTTGATTTTTCTGCGCCATATCAAAGGGTCCTGTAACATCTTTATACAGACCGTGAGCTCTGTTTATTTCTGCATCGACATATTTTAAAATCTTTAAAAGATCTTCGCGCTGATTATAGAATCTTTCAATGTCATCAAAATGTCCCAGTTCCAGCTGGATAATTTGTTTTTCATTCAAAGAATAAAACTTCTCTAGAAAATGGTTTTTTTCATTTAGTAACTGGATAATTCGAATCATTTTGGTCCCCTTTGTTCGTTTTCTTTTTTAATTTTTCCGATGGCTTGCTTCCAACCGTCATAAAGATTTTCTAATATTTTTATATTTCCTTTAAGTGGTTCAGCATCACTTTTAATATTGGCCTTAGTGTACTGATCCATCATAAACGCATACAACTGATCTAGCTGTGCTGCTAATTCGCCTCCAACTTTGTGGTCCAGCGTTGCCTGCAATTCCATGACGATATCAAAAGCTTTCATAATATTTTGACCGCGCTCGGCGATTTTCTTTTCTTCCATTGCCCTTAATGCAATTTTGGTGAATTTTATGGCGCCTTCATACAGCATCAGTAAGATCTGCTCGCGGCTTGCGGTCAGCACCGACGTCTGTTTATATTTGGCATACGGGTTACTCATTTTACCTTCCTCCTAAAGTTTGTTGTGCAGCTGCACCTTGTGATTGAATTTTTGACATAGTCTCTTCCATTTTTGCGAATTTTCTTCGTAGTTGTTCTTCGCTTTTTGCCAGCGACTTCTCTTTTTGATCAATTCTGCGATCCATTTGTGAAATGCGTTCCTGGTAAGATTTTTTACGCGTCGTCACCGTGCCGTTTTGCACATCTACAATTTGTCCTAATCCTTTTTTCATCTGCGGTATAAATCCCTCGTCAACAGAGTTACCTTTTAGAAACTTAATAACTTCTTGCGGGTTAGAATTCACAATTTTGGTAAATTTATCTTGGTTGAAATTTAAGGTTCCATTGCGGTTGAACTCAACGCCAAGTTCAATCACACGCTTGAACGTACTATCTGTATTTTGAACATTCTGAATAATATTTCGCAGGCGACCCTCAGTCATGCGAAGCATGCTGTCGCCTCCAAGCGGGCCTAAGCGCGGATTACCCTTGGCATCAGGAGTTAGTTTACTTTGACCTTGAATAAAGCCCAATGCTGCATTGTAAGAGTCCACAAATGATTTTAATTTACCAGATATAATGTCGTAATTCTCGGTGATGTTTAATCGGATGGGCTGATTTGGCTTTGCCTGTTTTAAATCTAATGTTACACCTGGTATAAGATCAGTGACTAAATTTTTGTCCGTTTCAAATTCATGACCATCTAATTTGAATTTCGCATTTTGCGCTTTGTTTTGCCCCGTGAATTGAAAATCACGATTTCCATCAAGCATATATACTGTCGGAAATTCAACTTCATTGTCATCACCTGTTTTTAATCCAGAAATTTCTAACCGATAGCTGTCTACTTTATCACTGCGATCATTGACCACTACTGCGCGAACGCCAATGCTGGCATCATTAATTGCGTGAGCCATTTTTTCTAAGGTGGAATTGTCTTCGTTTATGTAAACTTCTTTGGGACCATCGGCAGTTTCAAATTTGATATAACCTACGCCCATTGTGGTTTCATCTTTATCTGGAAAGCCTGTTGTCACGACCGAAGGTTTTGATGCCAGCTGCAAAACTTCTAATGTCCATTCACCTGAATCGGCTAACTCCGGATCAAGCGTTCCGTTGACGATATCCGGAAAACTAGAATTCAATTTTTTATCGACAAATCCTTTAGCGCCAATGATCGAAGTGAGATTTTTAGAGATATCATTTATTTTCGTTTCTAAATCGGTAACTAATTTTACTTTATCTTCAACTTTAGTTTTTGCTTCTTGCATGGTCTTTACAGGAATGCGCTCAGCCTCGATCACCTGATCGACTAAATTTGCGGGAAGACCGCTTGCTAAACCACCAATGCGAATACCTGTCACTTCTCTTCCTCCATGAATTGAAGTTCTGTCCTTGGATTATTATTTCAGAGATTTGCAAGAAACTGTGAGTCAATTGATTGGCTTGGACTACAGACTGGTAGGCAATCTTTGCTACGCAGTTCGTTTTAGCAGTTGGCCTTTATTCGGAATCTGCAAGCTTGAATCAAACAGCTCCCACAAATCAAATTCGGCAATTTTTCGAATAGTCGTGCCCGACTGGTCTTTCACCCATGCGTACTTTAGACCGTTTTCTTCATGGGCCGTTGCAACCCAATCCATATCTTTCATGAAAGATTTATCTTTTAAAATAGAAAGTGCTTTCGCAAATTGCTCGGCATTCATTTTTTCTTTTTTTTGTTGCTTTTGGTAGAACTCTTGGCCATTGGCATCGCGCTCTTGCGAAGCTTCAGATTTTATAGGGCGTGCAGCCGTCGCAGATTTTACAACTGGCATAATATTTGAATTTAAACCCAAAAGGTTTTTAATATTCATCATTTCTGTTCGGCTGAAAAAAACAAAAACTTAAGTAACTAGGCCAACGGTAAAAACGAAAGTCTAGTTTCCTAGACCTTCGAGAATATTTTTTTTGGACTAAGGCGGAGGTCCTCGCCCCGCCCAAAAATCTATTTTTTTTTAAAAACTTAATTAACCTAATAACTTTAAAGCCATTTGCGGTAATTGATTAGCTTGCGCCAAAGTTGCAACTGTACCTTGCAATAATACATTGTTACGAGCCATCTCTGAACTTGAAGCCGCAACATCTGTATCACGAATTCGTGAATTAGCTGCGCTCATATTTTCGTTCATAGTACCGATCACATCCACCGTTGAAGATAGACGATTTTGCATAGCACCCAAAGTGGCACGAGATCCGTTCACAGTTTGCTGAGCAGAATCTAAGCTAGCTAAACCTGAACGAGCGCCATCTTTGCTACTAAAATCAAGATCAGCAATACCTAAATTATCTGTTGTTGCATTTGATACTCCAGCGTCATAAGCAATCCAATCAGTCGCTTCATTAGCACCTACACCGATATGAATGTCATAAACTCCACCAGTACCATCTAATAATTTTCTTGAACCAAAAGTTGTTGATTGAGCAACACGTTGAACTTCAGCTTTTAAAGCATCAACTTCCTTTTGGATGAATCCACGTTCTTGATCACCAATAGTGTCAGAAGCGGATTGAATACCTAGTTCACGTAAACGAGTTACGATATTAGATACTTCACCTAGACCTTGTTCTGCAGTTTGAATCATCGAAATACCATCATTCGCATTTCGTGAAGCTTGACCGAAAGAACGGATCTGAGCTTTTAAGTTTTCACTGATCGCTAAACCTGCAGCGTCGTCGCCGGCTTTAGTGATTCGTGAACCTGTTGATAACTGTGACATACTCTTCTGCATTTCGCCCGAGTTCTTCACCATTGAACGTTGTGCATTTAACGATGCCACGTTTGTTGTAATTCGCATTCCCATTTGACCTCCAAAAGTCAGCCACCCTTTACAGTGACTTGTTATACACGTTGATGACGTCAGCCTTTTGATCCCCTGCCTGCGAACGAAAACTAAACAATAGTCACTTCGTCTAATTTTCTCAGCCTGGTCTCGTCGAGCCTAAGTCGTTTGTTGTTGATGTACCTTTCGGCTGGGTCGTGTTGCTCTTTAGTCGCGTCTTGCAAAACTGGACCAACGTCTTACGATAACTAGACCTTCGTATTGAAATTTGGACTAACATCGTAGGTTTTTCCGGACTTTTAGTCAGTATGTACTAAGGACTGATCTGTCCAGACTAAGACTTTGTGATGACAGACTGATGTCTGCTCGACGAAATAGATATCTAGCAAAGAATAAAAAAAAGAAGTCCACATTGGACTTCTTTTTGTAATTTAACATATTGGAATTTTAATTTAATTAATTTTTTTTAGCTCAAATTTGTAAGCATCTTTTCCAAGTGAATCAATAATAACATCAACGATAACCCCTGGCTCACTTCGAACACTTTCTGGAGTTATATCGGTGATATCAATACTCACTTTGACTTGCTCCATACCTTCAAGCGGACATTTCATATCTGCTTTTAAAATATGGCCATCAACTAAATAAGTGCCTTCACATCCTGGCTCGGGCATTACGAAATCAGGTGCCGTTAACATCATGTAAGCTGTGTAATTTGGACGGACTTGTAAAGTAGCTGTAATAGAATGCGAATCCACATCAACCGCCTTGTAAGTTCCAGGCTCGATGTCCATAGCAAAACTTAAAGAGCTAGCTAGGGTAATAATGGCTATTAATGATTTCATGAGAATCTCCTTTAAATTATTTCGATGAGTTAGAAATAACAAAAGGATGATCGAAAGACTAATATATAAATTGATGTTGGTGAAAATTTACAAAGTTATAAAAGTGTATGAAAAAAGCCATGATTATACCGGCTTACGCCAGAAAGCCCTAACAGAGGATACTGTCAGGGCTGGGTTTAACGAAGACACCATGGCATATAGCGGCCTCAATTAAAAAAATTTGTTTTGTATTTTAAAACTATCCGATCAATTTCATTGCGACCATCGGCTGCTGATTGGCCTGCGCCAAGACCGACAGTGAGGCCTGTTGCAACATCGTTGCAGAAGCCATCTCTGACGATTCTTTGGCGACATCGGCATCCGCTATACGCGAACGTGCGGCCGATAAGTTCTCCGAGCGTACATCTAATCCAGTCATTGTCGATTCCAACCGTGACTGCATGGCTCCGAAACCAGCTCGCATTTTAGAAACTTTTTCCAAAGCTCCATCTAGGTTGGTCAAAAGGCTTCGTGCCCCGTCTTTATTAGAAATATTTACGCCATCAATTCCAAGCTCACCGATACTGGCATTGTTATCTGCATTGTAGGATATAATATTCTCTTTACCCGCCGTCGTGCCCACGTGAAATTCCATCCCCGTGTTAGATCCATCTAATAAATTTCGATCACCAAACTTTGTGGTTTTCGAAATACGATCAATCTCATCAACCAAGCTTCCTGCTTCTAGCTGTAAGTAATTTCGTTCTTTGTCACCTAAAGTGTCCGATGCAGACTGCACCGCTAGCTCTCTTAGACGAGTTAATAAGTTTGTTTGCTCTGACAATCCACCTTCACCGACTTGCATCGCTGAAATGGCATTGCTGGCATTGTTTCTGGCCTGGGCCGTACCACGAATCTCAGACTTCATTCCCTCTGAGATTGCTAAGCCCGCCGCATCGTCAGCAGCACGAACAATCCGTGAACCTGATGCTAAAGCTTGTGCTGCGTGTTCTTGTCTTTTGGTTTGCATCCCCATTGCTCGTTGCGCTGAGATTGATGCCATGTTTGTTGCTATCCTTAAACCCATAAACGTCCCCCTGATTTCCTTTTAGTTGTTAAAAAAAGTTCCATAAAAAAACTTTTTATTTAATTTCTAGTTTTAAAGGTTGGAGCTGGCCCGCAGAGTTCGAGGTGACTATTCTCTTACTTTGCAGGCTTCGCCCTGTCAGAGGGAGTTGGGTCGATCAAGTGACTGCTGGATCGAGGTCCTATTCCTTTTCGAGGTTTAGCTTCAACGTGTATGGAAAATTTATCGGGCCTAGGTCCAGCGAACTTTAGCCCTTAGTCTAGCTTTTATTTAACGCAACACGTTAAGTATATGAATCAGTTAAGCTAATGAAATAAAATTTATTTAGACCAAGGTCTAGTTTTTTGCCTGCTTCGGCATTTGTGAAAACAAAAAAAGGCCTGGTTTTCACCAAGCCTTCATTCAAAAAGTTTTTATTTTTGTCGATCATCCAATCAGTTTCAGAGCTAAACCTGTTTGCTCATTCGCCTGTTGCAGCATAGAAGTTTGATATTGCTGAAGGATTTGCCCACGCCGTACATCCGAAATTTCTTTTGCAACATCTGCATCTGCAACTCGCGACCGTGCATTCGTTAAATGTTCGATGTTAGAGCCCAAAGTGTTTTCAGCAGATCCCAGTCTTGACTGCACAGCCCCAAATTTTGAACGTTGGGTTGCTATCGCAGTCATTGCTTTATCAATGCTTGTCATAGATTCAAGCGCATCACTCTTTGTTTCTACAGAATTTCCGGCAATCTCTAAACCATCAGCCGTGGTGTTTGAGTCCGAATTAAATGAAATTCTTGAATCAGGATTTCCTTTAGTACCAATTTGAAAATCAAATTGTTTAATCGACCCATCAAGTAAATTCTGCGAGCCAAAACGCGTGGTTTTTGCAGTCCGATCCAATTCATTTCTTATCTCACTGTATTCGGTTTGCATCATGGTACGCTCTGACTTCGAATAATTATCACTAGCTGATTGAACTGATAATTCACGCATCCGCATTAAGATATTACTTTGTTCACTCAAAGCGCTTTCAGCGATTGAAACAAACCCACCAGCATTTTCAGCATTTGATTTCGCAGCCCCTAAACTTCGTAATTCCGAAGTCATTTGCGCGGCAATCGCCGATCCCGCCGAATCCGCCGCAGGGTCTGAAAGCCTTGATCCGGTCGCCACGTTCTTTACGGCTCGATCGGTGACCCGTTGATTTTGGTTCATGGAGTTTTGGATCGCTAATGACGACATATTTGTGCTAATTCGTAACGACATACGTGCAGCCTCTCTCAGTTAAAAGTTGAGAGGATCTAAATTGCCCATCAGTCATGAGAGGCAATCCGTCACCTCGAAAAGTAAATAGGACCTTCGTCCAGCAGTCTGAGCTACTTATCGACGCAATGCGTTATAACTTGATATGTATTCTGTATTATTTCGTTATATATCTAAACAATTGAAATTGTTCGATAATCATTTAACTGGTAGCAGCGGAAAGTTTCTCATTTTTAGAACTTTGGCAGCTTCTTCATCTTCAACCACAGTATAAAAAACGTTGGTTTGTTTATCTGCAAAGCCAAGTCTTGCTAGCGGATTTTCAGATCGGCCAATAGCAAATCCCGTGAAAAAATCGAAACGACCGTAGCCCTTGATAGCTCCGCCAGCATCGCGAATTATGAAATGCCCATCGTGGATGGCACCATCTGGTAAAATTAAGCCCACCGCGGCAGGTATGTATATAACATCACCCACGTTGTAGATATTAAGATCAGCCGCAACGGAATAGTAAGGATCTAAACATGTCGTTTTTAAGTTAGCTGTCCGCGATTTGCTGGACCCAATTCCATAAATGCAAAACGAGTTTTTAATCACCGAAAAGCGTCGCTCGGTCCCGACAACACTTCCAACATTCAATAATAGTTTTTTTCCCCCTTGAATAATTTGACACGTTCCCTGCATCAAGCAGTCATCAAAAACATTTTTGCATACAGAAATGATCGCTTTACCTTTTTCATCTTTAATAACTTTTTTATCAGCACAAGTTAAATTAGTCTGATCATAAACGGGAATATAATAAATGGTGGGAGTGATCAGGACCTTGGATTCTTCAAGCGACAACGGCTGGTGTTGAGACTTATTCTGACCGCCTTTTGTATCTTTCGAATTGGCACAGCCAAAAAATAATAAGCAGCAAAAGGAAATTAGTAAAAATGCCTTCATCACAGGGCAATTTAGCTATGTTTGTGATTAAAACCAATTAGCAAAAAAGGGCTATGTAAAATATTTTTAGTTGTCGCCTATTTTGACACTTTGAAATGCCCAGCTTCAATAGAAATCACTTGCTGGGCTAAGGCTTCAATATCAGATTCGTCATGTGTTATCAAATATGTTGGGATTTCCAAATCGGCTATTAATAACCTCACTAGCGCGCGGGCCTGTATTTTTACCTTTACATCTAGGGCCGCGAAAGGCTCATCCAGCAGCAGTATTCGCGGTTTACAAATTAGTGCCCGTAGCAAAGCCACACGCTGCTTTTCCCCGCCTGACAAATTTGCAGCCTTGGTGTTCCAGCAATTCTTTAAGTTTAAACGCTCTAGATAAAGTTTAACGGAATCGTCAAATGTTTCAGCTAAATTTCGCACTCGAAAGACAAGCTGAATATTTTCCTTCGCCGACAAATGTGGGAATAAGTCATAGGCCTGAAATACGACCCCCAAACGCCGATCCGAAATGGAAAGATCAGCCAAGTTTTGATCTTTAAATTGCCACGACCAACCGGGCGGATTATGGATACCAATCAGGGTATTAAAAAATGTTGTCTTACCTGCGCCCGAGGCACCTGTAAATGCAGTAACACCATTATCTGCAATACTTAAACTATCAATTTTCAAGGAAAAATTTCCTAAGGTGACATTTACATTCTTAATGAGTGCCATTTCTCTCCTTCATCAATGTATTAACAAATACAGTAATTATTAGCCACACCAGCAGAATAAAAAAACTAACCAAATAAGCCGATTCTAGACGATAACTAGATAAAAAACTTTGAGCCAACAGACCCAAGGTTTGCGTTTGAGTTCCTAAGGCTTTCGAGATCGCATAATCGCTTAATACCCAAATGGATAACAAAGTTATTGAGATTTTTAGCGGTCTACACATTTGCCAAAGTATAATTTTAAAAATAATTTCCATTCTGGAAATACCGAAAGTTTTTGCCACAAAAATCTGCTGCTTCAATTGAGATAATTTCTTTTCAAAAAACATCTTAAACAGCGATGGCAAAAATATTATGGTATAGGCCAGCGGCATCTTCACAAGATCATAATTTTTGGTTTGCGGAAAGAATATGAAAAATGAAAAACCTACCAATACTGTAGAAACAGTAAGTAAATGGGTTACGATATTATGTTTTAACTGTTGAATGAAATCGCTAATCCAAACAAGCAAGACAACATAGCTAACACCGATCACCAATGCCAAAATATAAATGGATTCAAACACATTAACAAAAAGATCGGGAACATGTTCGATGGTTGTTTCCCAGTAAGAAAAAGAAGAAATTAAATTTAATAGATACCCGCCAAAATAAATCAATAAGTACAAGCCCAACAAAAATCCAGCTAACTTTGATTTTACATACTTATGGGGGTGAAAGGCGCGCGCTTCATGGGACTTTGATTGTAAGTAGAAATAACTCAAAAGTACAATAAAGCAGGTCTGTACAAGTAACAGCAAACAAGCCATATCCCATTGCTGGTCGATAAAGGCTTTTTCATAGATTAGCACCTCAAGATTCGTTCCCTTTCCGCCGCCAGCGACCAACGGAACTGCTAAGCTTGAAACACAAAACATAAATACTAAAATAAAATTTAATTTTATATCGCTGGCCACCAAGGGAATTACAACTTTTCGCATAAACTTATAGCGGCCGATTCCAAAAATTTCAGCAGTCACGCCAAAAGTTCCCAATTTTTGCTGAATAGCTTGGCTTATTTGAAAAACTGAAAATCCTAAATTAATTAGCACAAAAATAAAAATCACTCCAACATGACCCATGGGAAAAGAACTTATTAATGAAAAAGAAATTAAAATGGCAAACAAAGCTGGAAGCACAAAAGGAACTAAAACTATTTTCTGAACAATGCGCTGGATTTTTATTGGAAAGCTTAATAGGCCCAAGGACAAGAAAAAACCGGCAGTCACACATAAAAAAGCAGCGATGCCTCCTTGAATCACCGAGTTTTTTAACGCCCACAATACTTCTGAACTGTTTAAAGTGACATTAAATGTGAAGATTTTAAAGAAAACTAAGTAAGGCGCAAGAAAAAATACCAGCAGTGGAAAAACTAATGGGCCATTGGTAAATTTAATTGCCTTCACTTTTCCTGATCTCAGACCAAACTTGAATCCAGTCATCTAGTTGAGATTTTTTATAGATTTTAAATGGTTTTGTTTTATAAACTTTGACGGAATCAAAAGCGGTTGATTCTTTAATTCGATTAACCACAGGCAGCATATAATTTTTGGTCATCAGTATTTTTTGAGCCTCATCGGATTGTAGAAACTGCGCAAATCGAACTGCTGAATCGCAGTTTTTACAAGTCTCAGGTACGCCCACAAATTCAATTTGCAGCGGATGTGGCTCTTTAAACTCAAGGCTTAAATAACCAGAATCTTTTTCTTCCACCAAATGGTAAATGGGTGATGTCACATATGAAAAAACATAATCTGCTTGTTTGTTTTTAAAAATTCCGTAGGCAACAGACCAGCCCGATGAATAGCTGTGAATGTGGGAATTTAATTTTTTTAAAAACTGTCTTCCTTCAGCGTCTCCTTTGGATTCAAAGACCCAAACTAAAAATTGCAGGCCCGGCGCACTGGTGCGGGGATCTTCTAAAGCAATTCGACCTTTAATTTCTGGCTTTAATAAATCATCTAATTTCTCAATATTTAAACTAGGGTCATTTCTAGTAACGAAAGACATCGGCGCCCAATCGAAAGCTAAAAAAGTTTTCTGCTTTATTAAATCAGCAATTTCCGGGGCATATTCCGAACTATTTTTGCCTTCGATTTCTTTCCACTTAATCTTTGGTGTTGATCTAGCTAAATCAAATTGATCAAGCCCTACGACCACATCGGCAATCGAATTTTTTCCCTCGAAAGAAATTTTTTGAATGGTCATTGATACGTCAGCTGATTCGACAAATTCAACTTTTATATTGTTTTGTTTTTCGAACAATGTGGCTAATGCTGGACCGGGCCCCCATTTTGATACAAACGACGTTTGCGCATAGACTTTAACGACTTTATTTTCAGTCGTTGCCTTTTGATTTTCCGAATTTAAATAAACAACAATCAGTCCCGAAAAAATAAGGGTTAAGAAAATAATAAAATGTTTCACTTACCACCACAATCCACGACGACGTTTAAAAAAATAATAATCGATCCCAAGGCAGCGTCCCGCACCCACCCACGCAAGCAAGACGTGACATGCAATCATTAATTTAAAAAAAGTTTCTTTGTCGAACAGGGAAAGCGTCAAATAGTTCAAACAAAGAAAAATGGCTATAATAGAAATCGGTCGTACCACATATCCAATGATATACGAAATGCCTACAGCCAATTGCAATCCGATAACAATAAAAGCGATAACATTCCAATGAGGAATTATTTGCTCGCTTAAAAGAATGCGATACCAGCCTGGCATCATCGGTTTATTTAAAGCCTCTAAAAATAATTCAGAAACTGAGTTACCAACTGTTAAATAATTTTTCCAGTCCTTTAAGGCAAGATCCAAATAAAAATACCCAAGAAATATTCTTAGAAAAGATATTGGTAACAGGTGACCGACGTATTTTATACTTTCAAAATAGGCTTGGAGCATGACTAAATCGTACCTAAACTCCAACCTTAGGACAAGAAGTCTGAAGAAAACATTCACTGCATAATGGGGTGCGGGCTTTGCAAATTGTGCGGCCATGCGCAATAAGATAATGGGAAAGCATTATCCAATCTTCTTTTGGGCATATTGCATTTAATTGTTGCTCGATTTTAACAGCGTCGCTTCCCTTAACCCATCCCATTCGATTAGCCAGCCGAATCACATGGGTATCAACTACGACGCCACTTGCGATATTGTAAGCATTTCCTAGAACAACGTTGGCCGTTTTTCTGCCGACACCGGGAAGGCTATAAAGTTGTTCCATTGTTTTCGGGACGGCGCCGTCGTGGTCTGTCACTAATATTTTACAGCATTTTTTTATGTTTTTTGCTTTATTACGGAAAAAGCCTGTTGAGTGGATAAAGTCTTCAATTTCTGAAATATCGGCCTTGGTCATAGTTTCTGGATTTGGAAATTTCTTAAATAAATTTTTGGTAACTATGTTGACCCTCTCATCTGTGCACTGCGCGGAAAGAATTGTGGCGATCAAAAGTTCGTAGGCATTTTTATAATTTAAGGCACAACGGGCATCAGGGTAGTAGACTTTTAATTTGCTTAGGCCGTAGCCAAACTCGACTTTTGTCAGCTTTTTCTTTTTTATGACTGTAGCACTTTTAAGTTTTTTCACCAAAGTCGCCTATAGCCTCGACCGGGCAACCTTCCATGGCTTCTTTGCAAGCTGCCTCCTCCTCGGGGGTACTGGGCTGTTTTGCGACAAAAGCATGGCCGTCATCTTCATGCATGACAAAGTTTTTCGGAGCTGAAAGAACGCAAGCGTCGCAAGCAATACATGATTGATCGACAAATACTTTTCCAGGGGCATTTTCTTTCCACTTTTGCGACAGATCAGCCATTTAGACCTCCGAATGATGAACAACTTAAAAAACTTCTGGGCTTAAGTCAATTTCATGTCCCAAGACGTATCAACATTGTGCCAATAACAGGTAAAATAGTGCTTTAGGAGGCTTTATGCAAGGTCCACGTACTCCGCAGGTTCACGAGTTTTCCGATGTTGTCGATTTCTTAAATCAGAATCTACGCGAAAAAAATCTTTGGCCCATCAGCAGTGAATATCCGACAGCCCTTTCTACAAACAACATTCATAATATAAGCATCATAACTGAAGACCAGAAAATAGTATCGCATGCTGTTTTGAAACCGTTAATCATTAAAACCCCGTTGTGCATTCTTAAAGTAGGGGCCATCGGATCTGTAGTTACCGATCCAAACCACCGTCAAAAAGGTTTAAGCAGCAAAAATATCGAAAATTGTTTAGAGTTAGCAAAAAAACAAGACTGTGATTTAGTTATTCTCTGGACTGACAAATTTGATTTTTATAGAAAATTCGGCTTTGCCTTAGCCGGGATTGAGCAAACCTATATTTTAGAAAATAAATTGGTTTTAAAAAACAAAAATTTAAAACTTGTTTGCGACAATAAAGTTGATCCTGACGCTATTCTAAAGCTGCATGCCCAGCACACCGTGCACTCAATGCGAACCACAGAGGACGTCCGAAACTTTTTAAAAATTCCGAATTCTCATACTTACACGGCATGGAATGAAAAAAATCAACTGGTGGCTTATGCCGTTGAAGGTAAAGGGATCGACCTTACCAATTACGTCCATGAGTGGGCCGGTAATGTCGATAGCTTGATGGATCTATTTTCTTTTATGCAGCAGAAACATAATCAACCCTTAACTATTATGGTTCCAGAACACTCGATCAATTTGCGTCAGCGCTTAGAATCTGTTTGCACACTGTCGCATCAAGGTTTCTTAGGAATGATCAAAATTTTAAACTACGATGTTATTCTTAACAAAGTGAAAAAAGCTTTTCGGGCTGAAGGCCTAGATCAAATTGTTCTTGAGATGCAGAACAACGAAGTTATTTTTGGCTATGGATCTGACCTCTATACAATAAAAGACCCAGCTGACCTGACTCAATTGTTATTTGGTCCGTTAAAACCCAAAGACTTAGCTTTTATGAAAACTGAAACCCAAGAAAAGTTAGCGACCTTATTGCCATTACCAATGTGGATCTGGGGATGGGACTCAATATGAAAAGCACCATCGCATTTTGTTTTTTTTGTATCACTGTATTTACAACTTCCAGTTGCTTGAAAAAACAAAATCTTGACGACGAAGATTTGGGGCCGGCCATTAATGCCATTGAAGTAACAAAAGTTTTGGGGCAAGGCTTTGGCACTTATGACTATAATGACATCAAGAAAAATGAGTTTACAAGCATTCTACTTTCGCAAAAAATTCAGGACTCTGTAACCCAAAATATAGAACAGCAGGGGATTACCGTTGAAAATGCAGCCAATCTTATTGATAAATTAAATTTAGATCTTATTGTCGAAGATCAAATTTACGCAAATGGACAGACAACTCAGTCCACTCGTAAATGGCCGTTATCAATAAAGAAGGCCACTTCCGAAGCTGTAAGTGCCGCTGGCGATATCACCACGCAATCCGATGCACAATCGCCGATGCTAACATTTTTAATGTTTGAATCTTTAGCTTTTGGTTCTTGTTTCGATGAAGGAAAATATCCGGAAACCTGCCACCGTCTGCAAGTTTTGGATTTTCAATTCAAAGTGCCAATAGCTGCGGCCAGCCAGCATGGCTGTGCGGATGTCATGAGTTGCTTTATCCCCGCCAAAAAAGTCGAGTTTGATATTGTGAGAAAATACGTTACCGATAAGGATGGTAAACCTAAACGAACACATTACACGGTGGTGCTTAGTTCAAAAGTTCCTTTTTTATCACGCGTGTTACAATTATGTAGCCGTAGCATCTACGAAATTACCAATTCAAACCAAAAAATTCTTGCTGATATTTGCTATAGCGTGAACAACTATGCGGCGGGACAAGCTGCCACCCCCTAAGCTTTAAGACTTGTCGACAAACTCTATAGCGGGCACAATTATTTTATGAAAAAACAAATTGCTTTAATTTTTGGTGGCCGAACTGCAGAACATGAAGTTTCGATTATTTCGGCAAAATATATTTTTAATGCCATTAACACTGAACTTTTTAATGTTCAAATTGTCGGAATTTCAAAACAGGGAACTTGGTACAAGTTCCCTAACGCTGACGTATTTAAAAATTACACTTCGCTTAATGATTCCGATCTTCAATCCCAAGAAATAATTACATTAATTTCTTCTGCTGGAAAGCCATTTGTCTACTCGCTGAAAACACACGAAAAATACCAAATTGATGCCGCTTTTCCAATTATCCATGGCACTATGGGCGAAGACGGCACATTACAGGGTCTTTTTAAAGTGGTGCAATTGCCGTTTGTAGGGTGTGATGTTCTGGCTTCGGCCGTTTCGATGGACAAAGAATTTATGAAGCGATTAATGACGGATGCCAGAATTCCAAATTCAAAGTACTTGGTTCTTCGAAAGCAAAATCAGCAAAGTTTTAATGAAATCTCGAAGCACTTGGGCCTACCCTTTTTTATTAAACCCGCGAATGCAGGTTCATCTGTTGGTGTTCACAAAATTAAATCTGAGGCCGACTTTAAAATTAAAATTGCTGATTCCTTTTTATATGACCACAAAGTTTTAGCAGAACAATTCAATGATGGGATTGAGATCGAATGTTCGGTCCTTGGTTTAAATAATAATGCCAAGGCTTCATTACCAGGCCAGCTAAAAGTGAATCACGAATTTTATTCTTATGAAGCTAAATATTTAGATGCTAACGGCGCAGAAATCATCATACCCGCTAAAATTTCGCCTGAAAAGATTACTGAAGTCCAACAGCTTGCCGTTAAAACTTTTAATACTTTAGGTTGCGATGGCTTAGCGCGGGTTGATTTTTTCTTAGAAAAAAATGGCAATCTAACGGTAAATGAAATAAATACGTTGCCCGGCTTCACACAAATTTCGATGTATCCAAAAATGTGGGAAGCCAGTGGTTTAAACTATTCTGATTTGATTACCCGCTTGATCGAACTTTCATTCGAAAAGCATGCTGCAGATCGAAAATTAAAATTAGATTTTAAATAACACTATTCGTTAATGCACTTTACTTTTTGATCCTCAAAATAAAGACAACTTGTTTGCAAAACTCCATTAGGGCCGTCTTGTGAACCTGCATTTCCGCGTTCACCCTGCGGCCCCCATGTGCCAAAGCCCGAGCGACTGCACGCTTTTGTTATAATGTAGGGTATGGCGTATATACCCATTGCTGGATTTTTTTGGTAGCCGTGATTGCCGAACCAAATCTGCACGTCTTTATCCGCACCATCTGCAGGATCGCCCGGTTCCCCACCAAGGCCGCCGGCACCACCTATGCTTAACTTTCCGCCGCGACCCACTTCAGAAGTTATCGCTAATTGAACGTTCGTAGCAAAGTTTTTTAACTCGATAGATCCCGTGTTACCACCACTTCGACCTTCGCTGCCATCGTAACCGCGCAGTCCTTGATGTCCATTTGAAATTAGGCCCGGCTCTTTTATGCATGATAAAAGAATACTTGGATTGTAAAAAACTTCGTTAGGCGCCCGCGCTTCTAATCCTGTCATTAAAAAATCTGCGGGTACCGTTCGCTCGCCTTTTGCGCCTTTAAGAGCGTCATCTGGTAGTTTGGCGGGTATACCGCTGCCGCCGTTTTCGCCCTTCATAAAAACGATTAGTTTGCCGGAACCGCTGTTAATTTGCAGGTTTATTTCCCCGCCTGAGCGCCCGACTTGATCTACATTGGCTTGTGAGTTTGATGGAAATGTTTGGATAAATCCATTTTCTGTACTTAAATTATCGATAACTATTTTGCCACTGAAATTTTCTAAATAAAGATGTTTTTGAGATGCAATTTTTAAGCTGCGGATACGAATTAATTTAGTTTTTTCGGAAAAATTAAATTCTTTTGCTAAGTTTCTATCTTCTGTTAAATCCAAATCTAATACCGGTAGAATTTCTGCTTCGCCCAGTAAAATTAATTGAGCTCCTTGTTTGGTAAAAAATTGATATGTGACTTTGTTACTAGAAAGCAACTTGTCGCTCCACTCTTGATGGGCATTTAAAGTTTCACCCCGGTCCGTAATTTTCCCTGCTTCATCGATTCGAACTACTACATCCTTGGGCCAACCTTCAGGCGCATAAAAATGAACCGTATGCAGATCCGAAAATTCAGTTAATTCATAGTCAAAAGATAATTCAGTTCTGTCGTTGACGAATATTTTTTCAGCTTCGACTTGAACTTGGGCCTGCTCGGTGGCTTGTGGTTTGACGACTTCATCCTCTTTCTTTTTTAACTTCATACACGATGTTAAGGCCAACAATGCGAACAAAAAAATTTTATGTTTCATAGCTTTCTCCATTTTTATTTTTTTTTTAGTTGATGCATATTGGTGTTCATACTCATTTAAAAATAACCAGGTTTGCCGGCCGTACCCCGGACCTTCGTCTGTGACCGGATCTTGCATACTATCAGGTGTGTCTTATTAATGATCGTGATTCAGGAGAAAAAATGAAGGTTCAATATTACGAACAGGCCGCCACTGCAGAGCAAAAAGCTTATATTCAACTTCATTGTCACTGCGTTCTTTGCAATACCTCATTAGAACTGCAATTTGAACCCATAAATATCATCGAGATAAAAGAAGTCGCCCATTGTCCACAATGCGAAATCAGGACTCGTGCCAAAACTCATCCAATTCAGTAAATTTACGTCATTATTTTGACATTTGAATAAAATTCGCCAAATACGCGGTAGTCTTGCAATCCATAAGCGGATTGTTTGACCCCCTTATTTGGTTCATGAATTTCAACAGACCATTTATTTTTACAGACCAATGCAACTTCAAGTTGCTCGGCAATTTTTTCGATTTTATTTTCTTCACCCCATACATGAGCAGATTGCCCGTAATACGAGACATTTGAATACTTCGCGATATCAAAGGGATATTTAACGACGCTTAAAATGAATAACGGAGCTATCACCTGATCTTGTTGCAAGGTGGAGCAATTGGACATGTCTTTAGTAAATGTGGGCTTTAGAAAACATTTTTTCTGATCCGTACTTAGCTCTGCTGTTGATTGAATTAATTGTGCTTGATCAGCTTTTGCAAGCCTCTCGATTTCTGAGAAACTTTGAAACGACGTGGCCCTAAGGCACGGACCCCAGATTGATTTATCATAAATATCTTTTGCAGGAGAAAGCTGATTTAAAAAATTAGAAATTTTTTCAGTCCAGTCATTTTCATATTTTTCTAGCACGAACAGGCGATTTGAATTCCAGGCCAACTGTCCTTGCCCGATCAAAAACGAAGACATCACTTTTTCAAATTGTGGCATCTCAGCGCCGCTAAGACATACCGCCGTGTTTTTACTTCCCGCTGAAATTTGAATTTTTTTAAATTGATTCAGTGAATTTAAAGTTGATTTTTTTAGAACATCAACTGAATTTTTTAAGCTTCCTGCAAAGCTAATCGCTTTGATAGCTGGATGTGTAAGTAATAAATCCTTCACATCACTAGATGAGCTGATAATAACTTGAATTAATCCTTCTGGCACTTCAGCGGCAGTTATGATTTCAGCAAGAATTGCTGCCGTCGAAGG
>JAYUWH010000090.1:0-38685 GCA_043753645.1 Bdellovibrionales bacterium | reverse complement strand
ACAATAACGCCTATCTTTAAGGCTAGGTCTCTGGAAGATCTCAGTGAAGAAAAAAAATGATAAGTAGTGAGGTTAAGATCCAAGAATAACCCTGGTTTTAGGTTGTCTCTTTGGGCTTAGGTGCATTTATGTAATGGAGTTTCAAAGATTTACTCGAACACCACGCAGGCGAAGCCACCACCGGGCGTTGCCAAGTTGGTCGTCTGACCTTGATATAATCTAGCTATCACCAACTGCACCTGATCCTGATACGCATAACAACGTAAATCATATTTAAATTTCATAGACTTTCCTTCATGCAAAACCTCAATTTCCGCTGGAACTGAATTTTTTTGCGCTATAAAATCGTCCTTGAATATGGAATCAAAAGCTTTTGTCGAAATCGATGTCCCGCGATAAGCCTGTTTGCCGCCGTAAGAATTTTTAGGTTTAAAGAATAACGATTTTCTTTGGGCCCAAATTTCATCGCGCTTGGCATGGGCTAAATCATAAACTGGAAGTAGGCTTTCAGGCTTTGTGACTTCATTTTGATTATTCCAATCTATCAGCCGCTGTTTGTCGGCTAATAAAAAGTATTCCCAGGGATGGGGTGATAATTGGATAGTTTCTGAATTAAAAAATTTTTTTATTTTACTTGAAGCTTCATTCTGCAAATAAAAATCGGTGTAGCGATTATAGACTAAGCCGAAATTTTTTAATTTTTCAACTTCAGTCAGATCAATAATTTCGGACTTAATTTTAAATTCGTCAAATATACTTTTGTACAAAAGAAACTCGATATAAAGCCGTTGGCCTAATGGATTTTCGTCAAAGATAGCGATCGAGTTCAAGTTTGAGAAACTGCCAGCAAGTCGTGATTCTTCCTGAAACATTTCAACTAGTTTCTGAGTATTAAAATTAGGATCTATTTTTGGTAATTTCCAATATTCATAAAGTTCTAAACCCAGCGCAAGAAAAGCGGCATTGGTATTGATTTCAATCAATTCTAATTTTTGATCAGAAGTTACATGAAAATCGTAACTCATACAGGCTGAAAAGTTTTTGGGTTTTCGAAGATCTAATTTTTCGAAATTGGCACTAAGATTATTTTCAGTCCACGTTCGCAGTTTCCAGTAAGCCTTCACTTCATTTTTTAACTTAGTTATGACTTCCTTACCAAGACGTACTTGAAAGGGTGAAATCAACTGTTCCGAAATGTACTGCTCGGAAAGATCAGACGTCAGTTGAGGGTATTTTCGCACTAAATACTGTTTGAAACTTGATTTCAGACTCATGGCCATTTAGTGTTGCCACATTCAAGGATTTGTTACAATGAATAGCACCCAAAAAATAAAATTAAAACTAGTAACTTGGAACGTTAATGGAATTCGTGCCAGCTATCCTAAAGGTTTAGCTGATTTTGTTAGCTCAGAAAGACCAGATATTTTATGCCTTCAAGAAACAAAGGCGCACCGCGAACAGATCGAGCCCGTGACACAAACATTGGGATTTGCATTCGATGCTTGGTCGTCGGCCGAACGTAAAGGCTATTCAGGTGTGGCCACTTTTAGCCAAATCGAGCCACTTAAGATTTCTAAATCCATTGATTTTCCAGAGTACGAAAAAGAGGGTCGCATCGTTTGGTCGACGTACGAAAACTTTGATTTGTACAATATTTACTTTCCAAACGGTGGATCCGGCGAAGCCCGCCACGATTTTAAACAGAAATTTTTAAAAAATCTTTCAAGTCATTTACAATTTGAAATGAAGCGCGGCCGCGAAATTATCGTCGTTGGTGATTACAACGTGGCTCATATGACGACCGATGTTTACGACCCTGTAGGGCTTTCAACTTGTTCCGGATTTTTACTAGAAGAGCGTCAGTGGTTCGACCAGTTTATTGCTTTTGGTTTTACCGATTGCTATCGACATTTTAATCCCGATAAAAAACAGATATATTCCTGGTGGTCATACAAGGAACTGGCGCGCGTAAAAAATAAAGGTTGGAGAATCGATTATATCTGCATAACTAAAGGATTAATTAAACATCTTAAATCTTGCGACGTTTTGATGAAGCAAGTTGGATCAGATCATTGTCCCGTAATGGCTGAATTTGAATTTTAGTTTTTTGCGTTGCGCTTTTCTTCAAGGCGATCTTTAAAATATTTTCGAATCATCATTTCACCAAGAGCCGAAGATTTCACAGTCCATTTTTTAACATTCACAGTGATTGCTGCAATGGCAATTTTTTGATCTTGATCTGTAGCATATCCGACGAACCAGTCGGTGCGTCCTTTGGGATTCATCCCCGAGAAGTGGCCGGTTTTTCCACCCATTTCTACTTCTTTATATTTTTTATCGCGCAGCAAGCTTCGAAAAGTTTTACGTGATGTTCCTGTTAGAATCGTCTGCTCCATCATATTTCGAACTTTGCCTGCGGATTCTGGTCGTAGAATTTGACCACGCTCTAAAACTTGAGCCTGGTAAACTTTTTCGTTATCTGCATTTTCTAAGGAGTCGACAATGTAAGGAACAATCATTTTTCCGTCGTTGATAATTGTTGCCGCGATCATGGCTCCATGAACAGGACTTAAAGTATTGAAGCGGTTATAACCGGAAGCAACTTCGGTCAGTGCAAAACCTTTTTCGGTAGGTACGGTGGCCCGGCTTAGCTCGACATGAAAATCAGCGGGAATGGGTTGATTGAACATAAATCGTTCGGCGTAATGAGAAATATCTTTAGGTTCTAAATTTTCTAAACTTAGGCGACCGAAGGCCGTGTTAATTGAGCGCGCGAAGGCTTCTTTTAGCGTTATAAATCTTGTCCAGCGATTCACTTTGTCAGATAAAACATTTCTTTTGTACAATGTGTAATTACCGCCGTTAAATCCGATTTTATGTTCAGGGCTAATACCGGCGCGGTCAACGGCAGCAGACGCCGTAATAACTTTAAAAATACTGGCTGCAGGAAAAGTGGCCTGAAGATTTAGATTATTTCCTTGGGCATTTGCTTTTTCAAAACTCGACATGGCTAGTATTTTGCCGGTTCTGGCATCCATCATCACGATTGCGGCATAATCAGGTTTGTATTTTTTAAGAAGTGAATCGGATTCGTGTTGCAACTCTTGATCGACGGTATAATTGATCTTTAATTTTTGCTTGGCAGAATCTCCCTCGGGGGCGAACTCGGCCGTTTCTGGCTTTTTATTTTGCCGAATCATTGGCGATAAAGTGCTAGCAATAACCACGCGGGCTTCTAAAGTTTTCTTCAACCAGTCGTCTTCCGTCGTCGGAAGCGCTTTTTCGTTAAAAAACAGAAATGCCGAAAGCAAAAGTGCAAAAGGCATCATCATCCATGATGCTATACGTCGTCCATGTACCATAGTGCATAGCTTAGCATGAAAAAAAAGATCTTCTCAAGTGTTACAGTTCGAATGATGATTAACACATGAAAACAAAAGAACGCATACTTCTGGGAGCTTTAGATTTATTTAATCAAAAAACTGCGACTGAAGCTACGACAAATGATTTAGCGCGCGAATTAAAAATGAGCCCCGGAAATTTATATTTTCACTATAAAAACAAAGAACAAATCATTCGAGAACTATTCAAAAGGCTAGCCCTAGAAACCGCTCAGATTTGGAAACCGCAAGCAAAAAAGGCAAAAAATAAAGAAAAAGTAGAACTCGTTGATTTTATCGATCGTAATTTACAGCTTTATTGGAAATATCGTTTTTTTCACCGCGAACTTTACACTCTTAGGAAAATTGATCCTGAGCTTTCAAAAATGTGGCGCGCTCATTTACTGAAAATTAGTCGTTTGATGATAGTTTTGCATCGTCACTGGGTGCGGGCGGGCTACATGCCACCAATTCAGTCGAAATACGAAATGGAGTTTTTAGGAGAGCTATTATTTGTAGCCTCAAACAGTTCGATGCAGTTTTTCGAGACCGTCGATCGATCGTCAAATCAGAAAACAATCAATAAAGCGCGTAAGCATATTATGCGAATGCTGATGCCCCATTTAAGTGTCGAAACCCAGAACAGCTTTGAAATTTTTTTCAAATAATTCAGTGAATTCTTAGTCAAATTCAATCGAGCGTGTATTGGCACAAAAGGACTGCTGGCAAGGGTGTTGCTATACAATCCTGTGTGTGGAGAATATATGAATCGAAAAACGTTGCTTGCCATGGGGTTTTTATTTTCAATTTCGTTACACGCGGAAGAATGCGCTCAGCTGGTGTCTGAGCTGCGGGACATGCGTAAGGCGCAGAATGCAATCCAGATGTCGCTGATTTCAAATCACGAGATGTTTGCAACCTCGCTGGATAGCTACTCTGAAGCCCTTTCTCAGACGGCGGGGCGAGTGCATAAGACTGTTTCCGAGAACATGTCTCATAGCGCTCAATCATTTCGTGAGCGTGGTCTTAAAGCGCAAAAAACAGCGCTGAAACTAGATCAGGCGACTCAGCATCTTATTCAAAAAGTTTCGAAGTGTTTGCGGTAGGGGCTTTGGCTGAATTGCACGGGCCGCTTTAAAGGGTTTGAGCCATCGTTTGCCTGGGTCATTTCGCCAAAATACAAAGAATCATTCTGTAACTTGTAAATTCCAAATTTTTGCTGTCCTTCAGCTGCCATTGGGCTTTCTTTGTGGGTGTTAAATAGAGCGCATTTTAAACCCGTGATATTTCGTTTGGTAGCTCTTTGCCAATTTGAAACTCCACAAACTTGGCGTTGGTTAAAATCGTCGATAATTTCCTGGTTAAACAGTCTTAGACTCACGCTTTCATATATGAAATCGATCCAAATCGGGTTTTCGGTGGGAAATCGCAGAAAGCCTGTGGTTTCAAACTCAAACGATAAATTTTGGCAGTCGCGGTCGGTATGGAAACTTTCGGTCGTGACCGAGCTTTCATTACGAAAATTCTGTTCTTTGGACAAACCCGATTCACAAGGGATCTGCCACTCTCCTTCAAGCGGAGTAAGGCTTGCGTAGGCCAGTTGCGGGATCAAAGCTAAGGCGGCCATAACTGCAATGAACGGTAAAACTAGACGTTTAAGGGATTGTTTTGCTAGTTTCATTTGAGCTTTTTAGATTGGTGGCCGTTTGAAGTCCACCGCAAATTCCTTCGTTTGGGCCGATATAAGGATTCGCGTGATTTCCAAAGCACTTGTAATATTAGATAGATATGAAGCTCGAACTATTTAAGCTTTAGTCACTTTTTGATCATCACAGACCTTTTGTCGCATGGCATAATTAACTTAAATTGTTAAATAAACTATACAATCCAATAACTTAAGACATTTAATTTCTTGTAAGATTTTATATTGCAAAATTTTCGCAAATACATTTAGATAAGGCGGTTCCAATTTGGAACTCAAGTTTTTTCTCTCACGAGCCGATAAGGGTTACCGAAGTAAAGCGGGCTCTGGAAGCGAAGATGAGAAAGAGCACTAACGGAGGGTATATGGCAAAAAGTACGGGTAGTAAAATCACAGAGAAAGTGATCAAGGACTGCCGCGAAAAATTGTTGAAATCAAAAATGGACCTTTTGAATCGTGTGAAAGAAGCCCGCGAGAAATTAGACTTGGGTGAAAAAGGTGGAGACGAAGCCGATCAGACGATGCGCCTTCTGGCAGAGCAAGAAATGTTAAATCTAAATGATCGCTTACGATCACAATTATATGAAATCGAAAGCGCACTTGGCCGCATTGAAAATGGCTCATTCGGCTTGTGCGAAGAAACCGAAGAGCAAATCGAAATCGAACGCCTGCGCGCCATTCCGTGGACCCGCCTAAGCATCGAAGGCGCCGAACTCCGCGAATCCGTAAACAAACGCTACGCCCGCTAAAAAAGGTACCTGCTCACTTTCCTGCCTGCGGCATGTCAAAGTTCGCAGGTCAGAAGATCTTTAAATTAAAGCCCTCAAGTGAAACTGAATCGAATTCGGTTAATTACTCGATAGTTTTTTCTTTTTGAATCCCAAGCGATTTCTGAATTTCGAACGCCAGTTGCCTTTGGCTCTGCGTACTTTTGTTTATAAGGTAATGAAAAGTTTCAATCGATGAAAATGCGTTCACCGCGTAGACCGATAGTAAGACTACAAAAATCCATTTTAAACCCATGAAGCCTCCATACTCCACGAAATAAAGACGTGCTTCGCCGATTTAGCATTTAATGAAATATGCAAGCGACGCGTTGCAGGCAGAAAAGTGAGCTGGAACCTTTTTTGCTTTTTTATTTGTTGGTGACGATGCTCCAGTTGCAGAGTTTGTAGAGCATGCGGGCGCCGACGTTACCGTCCCATTCGGCAGCTGAGGCTTCGCCGGTTGAGACTTCGTTTAGGTCGAAGCCTACGATTTGGCGACCGCTTTGGGCCACCAAGTTAAATAGGAAAAAGACCTCGTCTGTGGAAAGGCCGCCGATCACTGGCGTTCCGGTCGACGGGCAGTAGCGCGGGTCAAGGCCGTCGATGTCGAATGAGATGTAAACTTTTTTTGGCAATTCGTTGATAATGTCGGTAGCGACCGAGGCCCATGATTCGCCTTTTAGTAATCTTTGTTTAAGTTCAATGTCGAAAAATGTTTTTATGTCCTCGCGGGATTTCACGAAATTGTATTCGTCTTCGCAGAAATCGCGGATTCCTACTTGCACTAATTTTTTTGGCTTCACCGGCAAATGCATCACATTGTACATAATTGAAGCGTGAGATTGTTCGAAGCCTTGATACGCTTTTCGCGTGTCAGAATGCGCGTCGATGTGTAGAACGCCGACTTCACTGGAACCACCGGCAGAGTGGTGTTCACAAATTGCTTTAATCGCACCCAGCGGAGTCGAGTGATCTCCGCCCACTAAGCCAAAAAGTTTTTTTGCAGCCAAAATGTTTTTTGTTTCGCTATAGACCCATGCCGTCAGACGTTTTGAAGCCGCGTTCACTTCGGTAACTAATTTTTCAATCGTGGCGGCATCTTCAGACTGCTCCGTACGCATAGCAATTACTTGCTGCGCCGATTTTTTGTATTTTTCACTTTCCGACAACCATTCAGCAGAAATTTCTTTCATAAAATACCCAGCTTCAAAGGCATTTTTTGTTTCAAAATCAAAAAGATCAATTTGCTCAGAGGCCTCACGAATAATGCGTGGTCCGTTTGAGGCTCCGCGCCCGTAAGACGTGGTAACTTCCCACGGAACTGGTAACAAAACCAATTTACACTCAGCCTCGGATAGCGGAATTCCAAAAATTCCGAATTCAGAAGAGATCGTCGTCGTTGGATCAAATTTTTTCTTATCCATAAATTCCTTACAGCGATTGCGCCATGAATCAGACATTGAATAAAAAGCGAATGTCGATCATCGTTTCGTGTACCGATATTAACACTTCTTTAAGGGGTTGTCTTATGTTTTTGAAGAATATGATTTTGATTGCAGTAACGGTTTCAGGCCTAACAAATTTCGCGGTGGCTAAAACAGAACCAAATCGCAACGCTCCAAAGGGCGGAGTGATGAACTATAACTTTGGTGCTGAGCCTGAAAGTCTGCATCCGATAATGTCAGGTGATATCTATGAAGCGTTTTTTTCGGAATTTGTACACGATACCTTATGTGCAAATAATCCCGAAACTTATGAGTTTGTGCCACGTTTGGCAGAGCGCTGGGAGATTTCGAAGGACGGATTAATGTTCACTTTTTTCCTTAGAAAAGATGCTTTTTTTCACAACGGTGAAAATGTAACAGCAGACGATGTTAAATTTTCTTTAGAGGCTATTCGCGAACCAAAGCATCAAGCTTTAAATACTATGCCTTACGTTGAAAAGTTAGCAAAAGTTGAAGTAATAGATAGTCACACAATTCGCTTTACGGCTTCAGAAAAGTACTTCAAAAATATGGAATCGATTTGCGGTATCATTAAAGTCATTCCACGATCTGTTTATGGGAACGTCGATAAATCAGTCAAAATGCAAAAAGAAGCTATTGGCGCAGGCCCGTATAAAATGGAGAAATATGACAAGGGTCAAACGATTGTCGTAAAAAAATTCGACAAGTGGTATGGAGATAAAACGAAAGAGTGGAAAGGTTATTATAATTTCGACCAAGTAAACTTTCGAATCACAAAAGATGATAACATTTTAATCGAGCGCTTAAAAAAAGGCGACTTAGATTATGCTGAACTACCATCAGTTGATTCTTACTTAAAAGCGAAAGGCGAGCCTTTTGGTAAAACGGTTTTTGCCAAAAAAATTACTAGCGAAAAACCAAAATCTTACAATTATATAGCCTTTAATTTTAAAGATCCTGTTGTTAAAGACATCGCTGTACGTAAAGCTTTCGCACATTTGGTAAACCGTGCAGAAATGAATAAAAAATTCCGTAATGGCATGAGTGATTTAGCTAACGGTCCTGTTTCAGTTCACTCAACTCAGGCCGCTGATATGAAGCCCATTGAATTTTCTCCGAAGAAAGCTCAAGAATTGCTGAAAAAATCTGGTTGGGCTGATACCGACAAAAATGGTGTGCTAGATAAAATAATCGATGGAAAAAAAGTCGAACTTAAATTAACGATGATATATCCAAACAAAGACAACGAGAAATATTGGACAATGATCAAAGAGGACGCCAAAAAAGCGGGTATTGATTTAGAATTAAAATATCTTGAGTGGAACAGCTTCTTAAAAACTATCGAAAGTCCTGAAAAATTTCAGATGTACACAATGGCTTGGGGTGGCGGAGCCGTTGAAATGGATCCGAAGCAAATTTGGCATTCGACTTCAGGCGGTAAGGGCGGATCTAATCGCGGCAATTATGCAAATTCTGAAGTTGATAAATTAATCGACGAAGGGCGTGCGGAATTAGATTCTGCAAAGCGAACAAAAATATTTAAAAAAGCGTATACTCTGATTGCTGAAGACGTGCCGTATGTATTCATGTTTAACAACAAATATGAATTTTATGCGAATTCAAATAAAATGAAAATGACTGCAGATAATTTTCGTTATGATTTTGGCTACACGGCTTGGTGGTCGGCTGAAAAATAAGTTATACATTCTAATCGATCAGGTTTAGACTTGAGCAGATGTTAATTTATCTTTTACGACGAATTCTAATAGCTGTTCCTACGTTTCTTGGAATCACGTTAGTTACTTTTTTAATAATCAACATGGCCCCGGGCGGGCCTATTGAACAAAAACTGCAAAAATTAAGCGTCGGCGGCGGTGGTGATGGTGGCCGTAGTACCAATATCCCACAAGCTGTGTTGGATGATTTGGCCAAACAATATGGTTTTGATAAACCAGTGCATGTTCGTTACTGGATCTGGTTAAAAAATCTTTCACGGTTGGATTTTGGAGAAAGTTTTTCTTATCAAGAGCCCGCCATGGGCGTGATTGTTTCAAAATTTCCGGTCAGTTTGCAATTTGGGATTCTATCGCTGATTTTAAGCTATTTAATTTGCATTCCATTAGGCATAAAAAAAGCAATCAATGCTGGCGGATTTTTTGATCAAGCCTCGGGATTAGTTTTATACGTCATGGTATCGATCCCTCCGTTAGTTTTGGCGATATTTTTGATCGTGTGGTTTTCGGGTGGGTCCTATTTCAATTGGTTTCCTATTGGCGGGATTGCTTCGGATAATTACGACACCCTGTCAATTGGTGGAAAGATTTTAGATCGCGCTTACCATTTTGTTTTGCCGTTGATTTGTTATGTGATGGGTGGCTTTACAGAACTTAGCATGTTGGTTAGAAATTCGATGTTAGATATTATCAAATCAGATTATATCCGCACGGCCAGGGCGAAGGGCCTAACCGATAGATTAGTTTATTATAAACATGCGTTTCGAAATGCCATGATTCCAGTGGCAACTGGCTTGGGTGGATTCTTAAGAGTTTTTCTTGCGGGTTCATTGATTATTGAAACTATTTTTAACTTAGATGGAATTGGTTTACTTGGGTACAAATCCATTTTGTCTCGCGATTACAATGTCATAATGGGTTTAACTTTTATTTCTGCTTTGTTATTATTAGCGGGAAATATTTTAAGCGATGTTATTTATGTTTTAGTAGACCCCCGCATCGATTTTAAATAATTTTTTTAATCGAACGTGGTTTTTATAAAGTTAAAGGGCATTACTTTAATTCGGAAAAAATTTTTCGGTTAAAGTTGGAATGTTGAAGTAAGAAATTTTTATGGAGTTCTGTGAATTTAATTGAAGGTCGGATTAATAATGATTTAACCCTGAAGCGCTATCGCCGCTTTAAACGTAACAAAATTGCGATGTTTTCTGTTTGGACTTTAAGTCTATTATTTTTTCTTAGTTTTACTGCAGAATTTTGGGCCCATAGTAAGCCGCACTTGATGAAATACCATGGGCACATTTATGCTCCGCTGATTTTTGATTATCATCCGACTGAATTCGGACGTGATGACATCTACGTGATGGACTACCGTTCTTTAGAATTTAAAGAAGGCGATTGGGCTGTGTGGCCACTGGTGCAATGGGATGCGTTTGAAAGCAATTCTACCGTTGAATCTTATCCCGCGCCACCTACGCGTTATAACTTAATGGGAACCGATGACCGCGGGCGTGACGTGTTGACGCGGCTTTTATACGGGCTTCGCTATACACTTATTTTTTCAATTGGCGCTTGGTTAGCCAGTTACTTAGTTGGTGTCGTGTTTGGCTCACTGATGGGATACTTTGGTGGTTGGGTTGATTTGGTCGGCATGCGTGTTGTCGAAATCATTCAGACAATGCCGGTGACGTTAATTCTAATTACAATCATTTCGATTTTTACTCCGAATCTTTTAGTGCTAATTATTTTTCTATCGATTTTTGATTGGACGAAAATCGCAACGTACATGCGGGCGCAATTTTTACAGTTACGACAGCGTGAATTTGTCGAGGCTGCAAGGGCTTTGGGATCTTCTAACGCTCGTATCGTATTTAAACATATTTTGCCAAATGGATTGACGCCGATTGTGACTTTTTCTCCGTTTGATATTGCTTTTAATATTTCGTATTTAGCTTTTTTAGATTATTTAGGTTTAGGCCTTCGGGCGCCAACTCCAAGTTGGGGCGAATTACTTCAGCAAGCGCAGCAGCACTTTACCACGTCCGAGTGGCTGGTGTGGTGGCCGTCAGCAGCTTTGGTGTTAACGCTAACACTTTTGATAAACATTGGTTTAGCGATTCGCGATGCTTTTGACTCTAAGTCTTCAGTGGGTTAACCAAAAGTCATGCAAGTTATAATCACTGTTGCCGGCCTTGGGCAAAGATTTAAAGATGATGGTTATGATTTACCAAAACCTATAATTTCTGTTTTAAATAAACCAGCCATTGTTCATTTGATTGAAAGTTTCTCACCCGGGTGGAAATTATTTTTTGTACTGGCCGAGCATTTAAAAACCTCGGCCGTCGAATCTATTATTAGCTCGGTGAAGCCCGATTGCAAAATTATTTACATCAAACATTCTAAGCGCGGTCCTATTGATACTGTACTTGCTGCGATTCCGTATTTAAAAGCTGACGAATCGGTTGCCGTTTCTTATTGTGATTATGCGATGATTTGGAAACCGGCAGATTTTCAAAAATTCGTTGTAGAAAGCAATTGTGATGCCGCCGTCGTAAGTTATCGGGGATTTCAACCCACTTATTTAGGACCTAACACCTACGCGCATCTTTTGGTCGATGAACAATCAAGCAAGGTTTTAAAACTTCAAGAAAAAAAATTATTCGGCAGCAAAATAGAAAAAGCATGGACATCAGCGGGCTTTTATTACTTTAAAAATGTTCAGCTTTTGCAGCAGGGGCTTGCTTTACAAGAGAAAAATAATTTGAAATTCGGCGAAGAATTTTACACATCTTTGGCAGTTCAATCTTTAATTGAAGTCCCATGCAAGGTGCTAAATTACGAAATTCTTTATTTTATGCAAATGGGAACTCCAGCTGATATCCAAAGAATCGAAGCTGGATATAAAAGTGTGAACAACCAAGTGAGCGGCACTAAAGACCAAGCGAAAGAAACTGCGGAAGTTGCTGTTGAAACCATTTCTGAAAAGAGTTCGGCCAAAAATACGTTAGAGTCTTTAAAACAAAATGTTTCTCAGACCAATATGCAGAAAAAAGAAATCGAATATTGGACTCAGCTTTTTCGACTAAAAAGCTGAGTGGATTTTGAATTATTCCATCTCTTCTAAATAAGTATAGCCTGATAACCCTTCTTCATAGTGCTTGATCAGAGATTTGGCCTCTTGCTTGGTGATATTTCCCGAAGCGATACTTTCTTCGGTAAATTGCCTTACGCTATCAACCATTTCAGCGCGGCCATACTGTACATAAGATAAAACTTCGGTCACGGTATCACCCGGTACATAATGATCTACGGTGTAGCCTGAATTATGAATCGAGATATGAACCGCATCGGTATCGCCAAATAAATTATGAAGGTCGCCCAAGATTTCTTGGTAAGCACCCGTTAAGAAAACAGCTAAGTAATAAGGTGAATCGCCTTCTTTGTACGGATGAACACGCAATGTTTTTTTTGATTCTCCAGTTTCAGTATCGATAAATTTTTCAATTTTTCCGTCCGAGTCACAAGTCAAATCGGCAAGTGTGGCTTCGTGGTAAGGCTCGTTCTTCAAATTATGAATGGGCATAACTGGAAATAACTGTCCTACGGCCCAAGAATCTGGAACCGATTGGAACACAGAAAAATTACAGAAGTACGTATCACATAGGCGTTCGCGAAGTTCTGATACGATATCATCTGAATCCGGAGTTTTTTGTGAAATGGCTAACATCTTTGTAGCGATCGCAAAGAACATGCTTTCACACCAGGCGCGTTGAGTTAAGTTTAATACGCCGTACGTGAACTGATTTAGTGTTTCTGTTTTTGCCTGCAGTAAATCATTAAAACATTCGTTCAAATTTTCAGAAGTTAATTTTTCAAAAATATACTGCATGTCTTGCATGATTGACGGATCTTTTTTACCGGCTGCCATTGGAGGTTCGTTGCGGTACAGATTATTGACACCCATCACATTAAAAACCAAAACCGAGTGATGCGCTACCAACGATCGACCGGCTTCGGTAACGATATTAGGATGTGGAATTCCCTTTTCATCGCACATTGTTTGCAAAGTAGAAACGATGTCATTGGCGTACTCTTGCTCGGAATAATTGACGGACGAGTCTGATGTGCCCGAGCCATCGTAATCGACTCCAAGGCCACCACCGACATCGATATATTTTAGGCCGGCCCCGAGATTGTAGATTTCAGTATAGAAACGAACGGCTTCTTTCAATGAAGATTTTATACTTTGGATCGATGGAACTTGCGAACCGATGTGATAATGAAGAAGTTCTAAACAATCTAACATGTTTTGCTTTTTCAAAAACTCAAGGCCTTCGACAATTTCAACTGCCGTTAAACCGAATTTAGATCGAGCACCTGCTGAATCAACCCATTTGCCGGCGCCTTGCGTATTTAATTTTGCGCGAAAACCAATTTTTGGTCGCATATTTAATTTTTTGGCTGTCTCGGTGATAATTTTTAGTTCGTCCTTGCGATCGACAACGATGATAATTTCACGGCCGATTTTTTGCGCTAGAAGTGCAGTTTCTATATATTCGGTATCTTTGAAGCCATTACAAATAATAACGCCATTTGGGGTGTTCATCAGCGATAGCACGACTAATAATTCGGGCTTTGATCCGCACTCAAGTCCTAAGCGCACATCTCTTCCAAATTTAACTAATTCTTGCACCAAATGCCGCTGCTGATTTACTTTTATTGGGTATACTCCGCAGTAATTTGCTTTGTAGTTGTGATCACTAATTGCTTTTTGAAAACACGAGTGAAGTAGATAAACTCGTTCGCGGATAATATCAGGAAAGCGAATCATGATCGGAATTCGAATTCCACGGTCTTGCAATTCTTGAGTCAGTTCATACAGGTCGACACAGTCGCCAGCTGGGCCTTTGGGGGTTACTGAGACATTACCGTTTGAATTAATTCGAAAGTAGCCGTTGCCCCAGTTGTTAATTCCGTAAAGTTGCGCGCTTTTTTCGACACTCCAATGATCTGATTTTAATTGCGAAAAAGCGTGCGTCGTAGGTTGAACTTCATTTGGTATCGATGGATTAATCTGACCGGTTGTTGGCGCCGGTGTGTGAGATGGTTGTGCGGTTGCGCCTGTTAGAATTTTAGAATCCGTGGTTAGACTCATCGTTTCGAACCCCCCAAAAAATAAGAATTTAATAAAAATTGCTGATTAAACAGTTCTTACAATTATCTGGGGGACGGTGCAACTAATTTGGTACAATTAGATTTAAAATTTTTCCCGCTTTGTAGATTACCTTCGTTGGGTTTTTTCCCCCCAGTGCCGTGGTCACAGTTGCAATTTTCAGAGCCTCGGCCACGGCTATTTTTTCATCAGTTGTTAAAGCAATTTCGATCGTTCCGCGCATTTTGCCATTCACTTGAACCCCCATCGTCACGGTGTCGTCGATACAAAGCTCGGGCCGATAAGTTGGCCACGTGGCATTCACAACTAAGCCTTGGCCGCCAAGCTGTTGCCAAATCTCTTCGGCTAAATGCGGGGCAAAGGGCTGCAGCAGCTGAGCTAGCGGAAGAAGTGCTTTTCGTGATTTACATTCGTGTTTGTACAAATCGTTCACGTAAATCATCATCTGGCTGATGGCCGTGTTAAAACTCAGCGCCTTAATATCATCTGTTATTTTTTTTATGGTTTTGTGCAGACTTTTTTCGACTTCAAGCGAAAGCACGGAGTCAGTGGCAACGACGGCTCCTGAGTCTTCGTTCACAGCTAAGCGGTAGAAGCGATCAAGAAATCTTTTCACACCATCGATTCCTGTTTCTGACCACGCCTTGTCTTTATCCAACGGACCTAAGAAACAAATGAAAACGCGCATAACGTCGACGCCGTAACTACCTGCTACCTGATCCGCAGGAATAACATTGCCGCGCGATTTGGACATGCGTTCACCATTGGGTGCTAAAATTATTCCTTGATGAGCCAGCTTTTGGAAAGGCTCGTCCACTTCGACTAAGCCAGCGTCAAATAAAACTTTCATCCAAAAGCGTGAGTACAAGAGATGACCGACGGTATGTTCAGGGCCGCCAACATAAAGGTCCACCGGCATCCAGTAATTCGCAGCTTGTTTTGAAAATGGTTCCGTTTCATTTTGTGGATCGGTGTAGCGCAAAAAATACCATGATGAGCCCGCAGCACCTGGCATGGTGTCAGTTTCGCGGCGATATTTTTCCCCTGATTTAGACATATAATTTACCCAGTCTTGATTTCTGGCTAACGGGGCTTCGCCAGAATCTGAAGGTTCGTAATTTGCCACTTCAGGTAAAGCAACAGGCAATTCGTCCAGCGGCACAGCTGTCATATTCCCACCCGCATCGCGCAAAATGGGGAACGGTTCGCCCCAATAGCGTTGGCGTGAAAAAAGCCAGTCACGCAAGCGGTAATTAACTTGTTTTTTTCCAAGAGAATTTTTTTCTAAATAAGAAATCATTTTTTTTACGGCTTCTGCTTTAGAAAGACCATTTAAAAAATCAGAATTACAAAGTTCGCCGTCACCGGTGAAGGGTAAATCAGCTTCAGATTTTAAAACTCGTAAAATCGGCAAATCAAATTTTCTGGCAAATTCAAAATCGCGTTCATCATGGCCAGGAACTGCCATGATGGCGCCGGTTCCGTAATCCATCATGACATAATCAGCAATCCAAATAGGAATTTCAATTTTTGAAATTGGATTAATCGCAAAGCCACCGGTAAATACTCCAGTTTTTTCAGTTGTTGCTTTGCGATCAACTTCAGATTTTTTTGAAGTTGCAGCGATATATTCATCAACCAGTTTCGCTTGCGAAGACGTTTTTATTTTTTGCACAAGGGGGTGTTCAGGCGCAAGCACCATGAACGAAACTCCAAATAAAGTGTCGGGCCTGGTGGTAAAAACCTCTAGATGATCGGTTGCAGGTTGATCTTTTACAGAAAATAAAACGGTCGAGCCTTCGGATTTTCCAATCCAGTTGCGTTGCCCTTCTTTAGTACGCTCGGGCCAATCTAGTTTATCCAAATCATTTAACAAACGTTCAGCATAATCCGTAATTTTTAACATCCATTGTTTCATTGGCACGCGCACGACAGGATGGCTGCCACGCTCGGACTTGCCATCGACAATCTCATCGTTTGCTAAAACAGTTTTTAAAGCGGGACACCAATTGACCGGAACTTCTTTTTGATAAGCTAAACCTTTTTCAAAAAGTTTTAAAAAAATAAACTGTGTCCATTTGTAGTACGAAGGATCGCAGGTGGAAATTTCACGGTTCCAGTCAAAGCTAAATCCATATTTTTGCAACGTTGCTCGGTAATTATCAATCGCTTTTTCAGTGGTAATATTAGGATGCACACCTGTTTGAATGGCATACTGCTCGGCCGGTAATCCGAACGAATCGAAACCCATCGGATGAAGCACATTAAAACCATTGGCACGTTTAAAGCGCGACACAATATCCGACGGCGTGTACGAAGCAATGTGCCCCACATGCAATCCCGAACCCGACGGATACGGAAACATATCCAGCGCATAATACTTCGGTTTCGCCGAATTATTCTCAGCCACATACGCTTTTTTATCAGACCAAATTTTTTGCCATTTTTCTTGAATTTCTAGGTGTTTCATATTGAGTAAGTGTAGACATCCGAAGGCTAGAAGTAAATAGAAAGAGGTGGGTGCAAGCGGTCCTAATATTATGGGCCATGGCTGCGATCCTAAACTAACTTTTTTGAACGCCACTGTCGCCGGATCGTTTAGTCGAATTAAAGCATTAAGTGCGCTATTTTTGCTATGAGCGTATTAAAATTGAACAACTGGACCTTTAAAAGTAGCCATGAAATGCCGATAAATAATAAGTGAAACGAGACCCCAGAAACCGACCCATTTTAGTTCTTGATGAAGATCCACAAACATTGGAACTGATGCTAGAGCCTTTGCGTTGGGAAGGTTACGACGTACGTGGTTTAACATCGCCAAAAGAGGCCAGCGAATTTTTAAATTACTGGAAGCCTCAATTGATTGTGATCGATCCCGAATTCGCAAATCAAGACGGATTAAAATATTTGAATTCTTTAGCACCTTATTTAGATACTACAGGTTTAATTGTGGTTTCTTCCGAGACTGCAACTGAGCGCATCTCAGAATGTCTTGATATGGGTGCTAGCGATTACATTATTGCTCCGTTTAATCCAACTGAATTTTTGGCGCGTGTACGGGCGCAGTTGCGATTTCGAGATGCTAAAGAAGAATTAATTGAATCCAATTTAAAATTGCTAGAGCTCGTTGAAATCGATGATTTAACGGGATTATTCAACATGCGGTCTATATTCCAAAAACTAGAATTTGAAATGGAACGCGGCAAAAGATTTAATCGCGCTGTTACCGTTGTCATGATCGACATGGATCGCTTTAAATCTGTGAACGACGGTCATGATCATTTATTCGGAAGTTATGTCTTATCCGAAGTTGGAAAAATAATTAAGTCATCGACACGCACTGTTGATATTCCGGCGCGCTATGGTGGTGATGAGTTTCTTATTGTGTTATCAGAAACTCCTCTTGCCGGTGTCGAGCAGTTTTGTGAACGACTGCGCGCGCGCATCGAGCAAGCCACTTTTTCTCAAGGAAAAGATTCTATTAAATTAACAATTTCTGCGGGCTTTGCCTCGTCTTCCGCAACTGGCGGAGAAATGTTACCTGCCAAAGAACTGGTGCGACGCGCAGATATGGCGTTGTATGAAGCAAAACGCCGTGGCCGAAATCAGGTTTTTAGCTACCAATCAGAAATCGACCGCGCCCACAGTTTAGATCACTCTGCTGTGATTGAAATTTTCGAGAAAAAAAGAAAGACAGCCTAAATAATTTGTGACATAAAACAGCCATGTCGTCAGAGAAAAAAAGACAAAGCGCTGCCATTTTATCTGTACTTGTTAGCGTTGTTGTTCTGATTTGGAAATTAAAAGCATACTATGCAACAAATTCTTCGGCCGTGCTATCTGATGCTTTAGAGACAGTAGCCAACGTGGTTACGGCTTTTGCTGCGTTATTCGCAGTTCGTTTGGCAGCAGAACCGGCAGATGAAAACCATCCCTACGGTCATGGTAAAGCCGAGCATTTCTCGGCGGCTTTTGAAGGCGGATTAATATTTTTTGCCGGTTTAGCCGTCGTCTACACTTCAATTCACTCAATTTTTCTAGGTCATAAAATTGAAAACATAGAAACTGGTTTGTACTATTCGCTGGTTGCTACTGGAATAAATTTATTTACAGGGCTTTATCTACTTTACATTGGCAAAAAAGAAAAATCAGAGGCGTTAAGAGCCAGTGGTAAACACTTGATGACGGATGTGGTTACGACGCTGGGTGTGATGCTAGGCCTAATTGCAATTTATTTTACCGGGCAAGTTTGGATTGACTCGGCTCTTAGTATTTTGCTGGGACTCTACTTACTTTATGAGGCTTATAAAATTCTACGTTTAAATTCTGGTGCATTGATGGACGAAGCTGATGATAAATTAGTTGATCAGATTGCTGAGGCGATCCAAAACAACAAAATGATGGGCGTAATAGACATTCATCACTTGCGTATGATTCGATCCGGAAATTTTCATCATATCGATGCTCATATGGTTGTCCCTGAATTTTGGACCATTGATCAGGTTCACTCGTTATCCAATCTATTTGAAAAGGCTGTAGTTAAATCCTATGAATTTGACGGCGAGTTCGCATTTCATATGGACCCTTGCCAAAGGAACTACTGCACCTTTTGCTCGGTCGAACCTTGTATGATTCGGCGGAAAAAATTTCTAGGCGAACAAAAATTTTCCAGCGCGCATTTAAAAGCGGGTCCATTTTACATCGAGAAAAATAGTGATTGATGATAATCGCCGCCCCCAGTTAAATTTAACGAGATTACTACCAAAACCAAATGCCTACACTATCGCTTTGGATAATGAATTCAAAAATCACGCCTTCAATGAGGAGCGGGCCCCCTTGAATAAAGGCCATTGGAGGGAAAACGTATTTCACGCCAGTCACGATGCCAAATTAGATCTTGAGATTGGCACGGGCTCAGGAATGCATTTTGCCCATCACGCCAACAAATACCCAAAGCGCTTTTTGGTGGGATTAGAGTTGAAATACAAACCACTTATTCAGTCGATCCGGCGGGCCCAAGCGATTGGGTTAAAAAACTCAGCTATTTGTCGCTATCATGCCTTTAATATTGATCTGCTTTTTGGTAAGCAAGAACTTGATAACGTGTATATCCATTTTCCTGATCCTTGGGTGACTCCACGAAAACCGCGTAACCGCGTCGTTAATCGTGAAATCTTAAAGGAAATTTATGAAATGCAAAGACCTAATTCTTTTTTAGAATTTAAGACAGATTCACGCGAATATTTTTTATGGTCTTTGGATGAAATAAGGGAAACCAAATACAAAATTGAATTTCAAACCTTAGATTTGTACAAAATGGATTCCGTTCATAAATTAAATAATTTTCAAACCTCTTTTGAAAAAATTTTTCATAAGCAAGGTATTGAAATAAATTTTATACGTCTAATAAAAGAATAATTACCAGTATGTTGTCGTTACCGTTAAATCCTTGTCGACGGTGATCTGACAAGCCAGCCTTTCGCTAACATCAAGGTTATTGCGAAGACTAGTTTGTTTTTCCAGCTCAAGGGGCGGCGGCAGAGTGTCTAAAGTCGTCATACGACATTTTCCGCAGATGCCATCTCCTAAGCACGAAGAGGCCACGGCAATCCCATGAAACAGCAAGGCGTGCATGAGGTTAGCACCGTCTGGTACGTCTAATGTCATTTTCTGCTGAGGTAAAGTAATTTTTGGCATACAAGGTCCTTAAAATATTGTAAACACAAGGGCAATGAATCGTATAGCAATATTAGGAGCAAGCCGCGGTTTGGGTTGGGCTCTTTACACAGAGTTAGCAGCATTAAATAACGAAACTTCGTTTTTTTTAGTATCGCGTAAAATTGAAGAGAAATTAAAGTTTATTCCAAATAGCACATCTATAAAAGCGCAAGATTTTTCGAAAGTGCCTATCAGCAAAAGTTTTCTTAAAGATTTACAGAATTTTAATCCAACTCATTTAATTTATATGGCCGGCGGAGGCCCTTACGGGGAATTTCGTGCGAAAAAATGGAGTGACCATCAGTGGGCGCTAAACACCACATTTTTGTATCCTGCAGAATTAATTCACACGATATTAGCGGATTCCAAAACATGGGCCCACTTAAAACAAATGGTATTCGTTGGCTCTGCGATTGCCGAAGATAAGCCCGACGCCATGGCCGCAAGCTATGCGGCCGCAAAACATGCTTTGAAGGGCTTAATCACTTCAATTCAGTTGGAAAATCAAGGAAACCTGCACTTAACTCTATTTAGCCCAGGATATATGCAGACTGAATTGCTGCCGCAGTCCAGTTGGCCCGTGCAACAAGGCGTGGCGGAAGACGTCATGGACGTCGCAAAAAGATTGATCGCAGTGATAGAAAAAAACAATCAGCGTTAATAGTTACAAGCGACATAAGTTAATCTATAATTTAATATCATATAAAAACGAGGACCTTATGGCAGAAACGCAAACTGATAAAAAAATCGAAAATGTTATTATTATTGGTTCGGGTCCTGCGGGCTTAACAGCAGCGACCTACACGGCACGCGCGCGGTTGAATCCGTTTATGATCGAAGGCGAAGAAGCAGGTGGTCAGTTGATGATAACCACAGATGTGGAAAATTATCCTGGCTTTGATCATGGTGTTACCGGGCCAGATTTAATTGCAGTGATGCGCAAGCAGGCCGAGCGTTTTGGCACACGTTTTTTAACTCGCAATGTAACTAAAGTCGACTTTTCAGCGTCTCCGTATAAAGTAACTGTCGGCAATCAAAATTACTTTGCAAAAACAATTATCGTGACCACAGGAGCTACAGCTAAGTGGCTGGGTATTCCCAGTGAAAAACAATACATGAGCCGTGGAGTATCGGCTTGTGCAACTTGTGATGGTGCGTTTTTTCGCGATGTTGAAGTCGCAGTTGTTGGTGGCGGTGATACGGCCATGGAAGAAGCTAATTTTTTAACGCGCTTTGCATCTAAGGTTTACGTCATTCACCGCAGTGAAAGTTTTAAAGCCTCGAAAATTATGTTAGAACGCGCTAAGAAAAATCCTAAAATAGAATTTATTTTTAATGAAACGGTCGACGAAGTTTTAGGAGACGGTAAATCGGTCACTGGGGTGAAACTTAAAAATTCAAAAACGGGTTCATTTTCGGAAAAAAAGATGCAAGGTGTATTCATTGCTATTGGCCATTCTCCAAACACTAAAATTTTTAAAGGTTTATTAGATATGAATGAAGCTGGTTATCTTGTGACCAAGCCCGGAACGACATTTACCAATCAGGTGGGTGTTTTTGCTGCGGGTGACGTGCAAGATCCGTATTACCGCCAGGCTATCACCGCTGCCGGCACTGGTTGCATGGCAGCCTTAGATGCTGAACGATGGCTAGAAGCCCAAGGACATTAACTATGAGCAAAAAATTTATTACCAATGATTTAATTAAAAAAATTGAAAAATTAACCAAGCAGCGTATGGCCGAGCAACCGATCGTTAGTCTTGATGAATTTCGCGATGCCAAGCAAAAGATGCATCCACAAATTATTCTGGTGATCGAAGACGACGAAACTCAGCGGCATTCCCTAAAAAGAATTTTGGAATCCAGTGGCTATCAAGTTCGACTAGCAGCAGACGCGGCTGAATTAACACAAATTTTAGATGACGATCATGAACTGCATTTAATATTAATGGATGTTGGACTACCTTGGATCAATGGCTTTGAATTGGCGCAGATGATGAAGGATCACCGCGATTTGAAAAAAATTCCGCTAATTTTTCTATCGGCACAGGCTGAAGAAAATGATTTCGCCAAAGCCCGTGAAGTCGGTGCGGACGATTATATTAAAAAACCATTTGATATTGAAAAGTTGAAGATCAGAATTAGCGAGCTTTTAGCTGCTAAAGAATAAAAAAAAGAGCTGGGGAGAAACCAGCTCTTTTTCAAAAGTACTTAAATAACTAAGTACTAATTAATTTCCTAACATTAAAGAACTGATACATTTTAAATTTGCAGCACCTTTAATGAACGGCTGATTATTTGTTGAAACACGTGTTAACAGTGGAGTTGCCGTATCTAACGTGAATTTTTCAATGTTATAACCAACGTTATTTGTCGCCATATTCACGGCTCCAGGTTCACCACCAGTTGCTACGTACAAGCTTTTTGTCGAAGCGTCGTAGGCCATTGCTGAGATACCGTAGGTAACGCTTGTGTTATCATAAAGAATGACTGGATTGTTTAAGGTTGCGATCAATGCACCTGTGTCAGCTACGTCCCATTGAACGATCGCGTGATTCACATTGTAAACACCGGTAACGGCCACATAGTTTCCTACCTGATCGTTCGAATAGGCAACGATTAACTTTCCAACATTTCCAGCGGATGGAATGTAAACCATTGCGGTTGGTGAAGTTCCGTTCGAATTAAATGCAATAGCTGTTGAGCTGATCGCACTGGCTGCGCGGGTGTGTGTTATAGCACTAATTTGAACTCCGATAACACAATCAGTGGTTCCGGTATACCCGCCGGCACCAATTATACCTAGCCGTTGCTGGGCAGCCCCAAAAGCGCCGGTAAAACCTTGATGGGCATAAATAATTTTTCCGTTAACTGCTGGAGCAAGTGGATCCATGATCGCGACGGCAGACATCGCCGTTGCTGAAGTAGCACAAGTACTGGCTGGAGCATTCACCCAAGCATTTGCACCGGCTGGAACGCGCACGGGTTGAGAATTAATTTTTTCTAATTTTGTTTGGGCACCAACAATAAAGCTTCCGTCAATATCAAGCGCTAAGCTTTTCATTGCGGCACTGAGTGAAGTGGCATTTGTATAGTACTTCACGTAAGCTAACGGATCAGCTTTTGGCATCTTTAAAATTGAACGCTCTGTCGTTGTTGTTGGATTTTCCATTAATACAAATAATGAAGACCCATTATCGATCATTGTCTGTGGATTCATATCTACTAAGAAATTTGAAACAGTAAAATCGACCAAGAAGCCTGTATTTGCGCCATTTGACGAATTGAATTTCTCAATCGTTTTAGTTGCATTCGTCGTCGTGTAAGTGGTCTTTAAGGCCGCTCCAGCACCGGCATTACATGCGCCCGTGGCAGCATACAAAGTTTTTGGTGTTGCAGCAACTGAGGCTGAGTCTGAGCTCTTAGAACAGCCTGCAACTAGCGCCATGGCGGTTAGCGTGGCCATTGTTTTTACAAAGTTACGTCCCATATTTTTCTCCTAAGCTAAAAATCCATAGAAAAGGTTATTCTTTTCACTATTCTTAACGGCTTTGCTGATATGAAACTTGAAAAATAATTCGTCACTAAGGGCTAACCTGATCAAAACTGGACTTCTGTCTCAGTTCGAAACGATTTGCTGTAACATAAAAGCTTCATACGTTGCCCATTGCGAGATTTGAAAATATTAGCCTTTACGAGAAGCAAAAATTCATTTCTTCTGTATGTATGCCTTATTTTTCAAAGTTTCCGTTGTTCATTTTAACTGTAGTACTGCTAGCGCAAACCACGCTTGCCATGGAAGGCCGGGGCGCCTTTCAATCGACTAAAATTGGCGGCACGATGCAGGATTATTCAGGTGCAAGTAACCGGTCTTTTGCCGAAGGTAGTCCTGGGTATGGAGTCGAGATTTCAAAAGATAACGGCAATACTTATTTACGTTACTTTTTTAAGATGCGATTTAGTTATGCCGACGGTAAACAAAATTTTTCTGATGCAGGCGTTGTTTTTAATTCCACTTACAAGTTCTTGCAATTTTCGCCAGAAATTGGAGTCGCTTTTTATCCCATCGCCAGAAAAAGCAAAGATATGAATGTGTATCTTTGGGGAGTCGGTGGAGTGAGTTATAATAATTTAGAACTAAAAAACACACCGTCAGGAAGTACCATCCGTGCTAAAGATCAGGCGGCCGGTTACGGCTATGGTGGGGGATTTGGTTTGGAATATATAATTGCGGGTGGATCAAGCACTGGTTACTACTTAGTTTACGGTGAGCTTGGTTTTCGCGATGTGCGAACTAATTTAGTTAATTACAGCCAGTTCGAAGTCAGTGGAATCACGTACTCGGTGGGTTTTGGTTTTTAGTTCTAGCCAGTCTTAGGCTTAGTCTTATGCTTAGCTTGTTGATTTAAATAATCTTGCAGCAAAGCTTCTAATAATTTTTTCTGAATTTCAGTCACAGCGCAAAAACTTAGACGCTGAGTTAGGCCATCGCCAACGGTTTGTCCTTTTAAGGCAACGCGTGTGCGTGCAGGATCTAGAGCCCCGCGATTTACAATAATAACTTCAAATATTAAGCCATAATAATCAAATGGAATATTATCTTCTAGTAAAGATCCAGATAAAGAAATGTTTTTAGAAGCACTTTTAAAAATAGTTCCTTTTGCGGAAACAAGCAGAAGATCAATTTTCAGTTCGTGGCGAGGATCGCGGAGGCCATAACTATTTCTTTCTTTTAATTTAGTAAAGTCAACTTCAGGTTTTTTAGTTTTAGACCAACTGAGCTCATCACCCTCGAAATTTTCGTTAATCTGCTGTTGGTTGGTTACTGAATCTTCTTTAATTGAGACTCCTGAAAAAGATTTCGTTATTTCTTTATGCACGCTTTCTGTGACATTTTGCATACTTAAAACTTCGCGACTACTATAATATTTCACCGTGTCGACTTCATTCGAGGGCTGTGCGAACTTTGTGATGAAATAAGTTTGATCACTTTTTAAAAATAAATCTAGGGGCTGCCAATCATTCCACCCTGTCGTCCAAATGTAAAAACGTGGCCAATCTTTTTTTTTCATTTTGAAAATAGCCATTTGAGCTTCATTTGAAGCAATGGAATTAGACTGTGTTTTTGAAATGGAGTCGTAAAAAATCCATTGGCGTTCATTCGTCATAAAGCATCTATCGGTGTTTAATTTTAATTTCTAAGTTTGAAATGGATGGAAATTAAATTTCTAGACCTTAAGGCAGCTGACCCAATGAGAATTCCCTTTATCAACAAGTTGCGGTTCGTTTAGCCGACATTCTTCACTGGCCAGTGGACAGCGGGGATTGAATTGGCATCCGGGCGGCGGGTTCATTGGCGATGGCACATCACCTTTTAAAATAATGCGTTCGGTACGGGGCTTCGGATCAGGAACTGGAATCGCTGACAACAATGCTTTCGTATACGGGTGCATTGGATTTTTATAAAGTTGGTCAGCCTCAGCCATCTCGACAATTTTTCCTAAATACATAACAGCAACGCGAGTTGAAACATGTTCAACAACTTTTAAATCATGTGCGATGAAGACGTAGGTTAATCCTAGCTTTTGTTGCAGTTCCATCAAAAGGTTAATGACTTGAGCTTGAATGGAGACATCTAATGCCGATACCGGCTCGTCGCAAATAATCAGGTCAGGATTTACCGCTAACGCACGGGCAATCCCCACACGCTGGCGTTGCCCGCCGGAAAATTCATGGGGATAGCGCGATAGGTGCTCGGGACGTAGTCCAACTAATTTAATTAAATCCTGCACGCGATCATTGCGATCTTTTTGCGAGATGTATAAATTATGAATAATCAAAGGCTCTTCTAAAATCGCACCGATGGTCATGCGGGGATTTAGCGAGGCATACGGATCTTGAAAAATAATTTGCATACTTTTTCGAAGCTCGCGTAGCTGTTCACCTTTGTAATTTGTGATGTCTTGATTCTTAAAAAATATTTTGCCACTGGTCGGTTGAATTAATTTAATCAGCGATCGTCCCAAAGTAGATTTACCACAACCTGATTCACCGACAAGGCCTAAGGTTTCTCCCTTTTTTAATTCAAAAGACACGCCTTGGACTGCTTTCACTGAGGCTACTTCTTGTGAAAAAAGACCGCCATGCACAGGAAAACTTTTAACTATATTTTCAGCGCGTAGAATAGAATCGGCATTTGTCATAATGGTGTCGGTGCCTCTAGTTGAGTTTTATCCGTGTGATAGCAAGCCACGCGGTGCAGGCCACGCAAATTTTCAAGTTGGGGTTCTTGTTGGCGACAAATGTCAGTAACAAATTTACAGCGCTCTTGAAAACGACAACCCGGAGGAAGTTTATAAAGATTTGGAACCAACCCTGGAATTGTTTGCAAAGTTTTTAGCCGTGCACCAGTTTCAAAATGTGGAATCGATTTTAATAAACCGATCGTGTAAGGATGGCGAGGGCGATAAAAAATGTCTTCAACAGTACCGTATTCGATGACTTTTCCTGCGTACATGACTAGAACTTCCTGGCACATTTCGGCAACAACACCCAGATCATGAGTAATCAAAATCATGCCGGCATTAAATTCTTTTTGCACATTGCGCATTAAATCTAAAATTTGAGCCTGAATTGTTACATCAAGAGCTGTCGTTGGTTCGTCAGCAATTAGCAATTGCGGATTGCAACTCATTGCCATTGCAATCATGACCCGTTGGCGCATTCCACCAGAAAGCTGGTGTGGGTATTCATGGTAGCGTTTGTCGGCCGCAGGAATTCCTACCAGGTTTAGCATATCAATCGCACGCTTTTGAATTTCTTTCGCAGATAATTTTTTGTTGTGTTGGGAAATAGATTCGCCAACTTGATCGCCTATTGTAAAAACTGGGTTTAGCGACGTCATAGGCTCTTGAAAAATCATGGCCATTTGATTACCCAGTATATCGCGCATTTGCGATGCTGATTTCTTTAATAAACTTTCGTTTTTAAATAAAACATCACCTGATTCAATGATTCCTGGTTTTTGAATAAGCCGCATTATTGACAACGCTGTCTGTGATTTTCCACAGCCCGATTCTCCAACAATCCCTAAAGTCTGCCCTTTTTTAACATTGAAACTTACATTATCTACAGGATAAATCACACCATCTTCGGTGCGGTACTTGGTCCTTAGATTTTTAACTTCAAGCAGTAATTCAAACATGCTGTAGTTATACCTGATAGTTTAAACGATCAGCAAACACAAAAAATCAGATCAGCTCATTTAAATCACTAAAAGTTTTTAAAACATGATCGGGATTAAAGCCATCAAGCTCGTGCGGTTGTGAATAGCCATAATGAACCGCGACTTTCACGCAGGCTGCGTTGGTTGCCGCTTGCATATCTGGTCTTCCGTCGCCAATCATCCACGTTTTTGATGATGGCACACCGGCTTTTTTCATCACATGCAATAAAGGCAGCGCAGATGGCTTTCTTTCGGCTAAAGAATCACCACCAATAACATCCACCCATTCTAATTCATTTAATTTGAAGTGTTCGATCAACAATCGCGTGGGGTGAATACTTTTATTGGTCACGATGGCCTTGGGTCCTTGATAAGTATTTAAAAACTTAAAGACACCAGGGTATAAGCACGTGTGCTTCAGCATATTATTTTCATAAATATTTAAAAATTCATTCACTTTTTCCATATTTTCAGCAGATTCTTCTGCGAATTCAGGAAAAAAGTCATTCACCAGTTTTTTAAGGCCATCGCCAATATGTGACACTAGCACCGGAAAGTCGACTAAGCGGCGATTGTATTTCTGTAGCATTGTATTCATGGCAAAATGTATATCCACGGCTGAATCGATCAGCGTTCCGTCTAAATCAAAAATCAGCAGTGGCAAATCTTTCGTGAAAGTCATAGAGTTTTATTATGAGAAAACAAAATCCAAAAAGCTACGATTATATTACTTCACTACTTCCTTTAGAGTCCGAAAATATGCGACTATCGCGACAAGCTGCAGAACAGCTAAAACTTGGCGGTATTTCGTTATCTGGTGTTGAAGGCCAGATGCTGCATTTTTTTATACGAAGTATTGGTGCTAAAAAAGTTGTTGAAATTGGCACTCTAACCGGATTGTCCGCCCAGTACATACTAAATGCGCTACCGCAGGATGGATATTTGTGGACGTTAGAAAAATCCCAACAGCACGCTGATTTAGCGGCTAGTAGCTTAGATGTTGCCATTAAAAATAACCGTTGTGAAATTATCGTTGGCGATGCTCTTATAAATTTACCAAAAATTGAACGCCACTCTCCATTTGATGCGGTATTTATTGATGGAAATAAAGCAGCCTATTTGGATTACTACAAATGGGCTGTAGCCTGCGTTAGACCAGGTGGAGTAATCATCGTAGATAACACATTTCTATCAGGCGCCGTTTGGGGTGAGGCCACTGAGCAGAAATTTGGTGAAAAGCAGATTTCTGCGGTGAAGGAAATGAATGCTTTGGCGTTTCAAAATGAGACTCTGCATTCGGCTATGATTCCAACGACCGAAGGTCTGTTAATAACTTTTAAAAAATAAATATCTGGCGCACTAAATGCTTTTTAATCCTGTGTAAGTCTAAAAACCATTTTAGAAAAGGCGCAGGTTAACTTATGAAGCTAGTGTTGGCATTTTTGAGTCTTATGTCGATTGTATCGACAACTGCTGCTTATGAACGAGATACCCATCTACGCATGATGTACCATCTAGCACGCTCGGTCGGAATCAATGATAGCGTTGCCAAATATCTTGCTATCGGGAATCAACATGTTGATGAAGGATTTATTAGTTCACCGATGTTGTTATCTGCGCAACGCCATTTATTCCATTTTACAGGTGATATTACGAAGGTCGAAATTGAAGGGCATGGCGCAATTAGCGTTGTGAATAGCGTGCTGAAGGCGAAACTTGCTTTGAACGAGCGAAATCATGCATTAGGTAGCTATTTAATTTATCAGGGTTTAGTCAAAGGTGATTTGAATTTATTGTCACATGGCTTTCATATAAAAATGGACACCTACGGCCATGCAGGTTTTTCAAATTTACTTGGGCATATGGATCGCGGACACAATCCTGATCGCGCGTTTCTGGAACCGGCTAAATATGAAGATATGATTCGTTCAATGGTCCAGTCGCTAGTGGCTTTAAAAAAAGTGTTACCGCCTGCGGCCTTAGATGAGGCTCATGCTTTACGTTATTTAAGCAAGCACTCAGTAAATACCCACTTGCAGAGAACGTTAACGATGAATGATATGCAAGAGGCAACAACTATTTCAAGTTCAATCATTGCAGATAAAGAATTGCAGGGAATTTTTCGTGAAGATATGTTTCGCAAATACGAATACAAATTAATTGGCTTACAAAAAATTTACACTAAATTCAAACAAGTTGGAATCATAAATTCAAATGTTACATTTGAAATGCTTTTTCCCGAAAATATATTACGTGACACTAGTCTGGATGCTACTGAGACCATTAAAGGTGTGATTATGACAAATACATCTAGCGAGTTTATGAAAGTGGACGGCGATGTTGAAATATTTAATCTAAAAAAGCTATTTGGTTACAACTCAGAAGAAATCTTTCACCGCAAAGTTGATGTTGAAAAAAAGCGGTATATTGATCGCTTGAAAAATTTAGCTTTTCTTGAGCAACAATACTCTAAAGATCAAAATTCTTTCGATAAACATGATCGGGAGCGCTTAGAGCAAGAGCGCGAGCAACTTCTAAAGGGAATGATGGCCTCGGCGGAACTGGAATTATTTAGCGAAGAATTTATTATTCTTCGTGCTGTGGAATTGGCAGAGCATCGGATAGCCGATGAAGTTGCCATTAAGCTGACCAAAGATTTGATACCGATGGATCCCCGTAAGTACAACGAATACATAAAGCAAAATTTCGAAGGTCAAACTGACAATCGAAACTTTGAAGTTGAATATAAAGATGAAGCTTATCGATTAAAGTTCTACAAAGAATGGGGCGTTAATTGGGTGCTGGAAAATAAATTAAATATAATCGATAATTTTAAATCGGTAGTTAAAAAATTTCAGGAGTTTATGTTAAAGGTAACAACTGCGCAAGAGATACTTTTTTGGGATTCATTGGCTCAAAAGGCTGCCGTAGAGTACATTAAAATTGATAATGCACCTTCACGGGCGATGGCTGAAAGGATCGGATTTAATAATGCCAGTAAACGGGAATCATTCTTTAAGTTAGTAAAATATGTTGGGCCAGCAATACCATTATTTATTGGATACTGGTATACCAAAAAATTAATACGTACTTCCAAAGCTCATGCTAAAGACCATGAAGTGGAAGATATGGATAAAGCTATCGCTGATAGAAAATATGTTAAAAATATTTTAGCTTCTAAAAACTCGAAAAAGGCTGCAAAAAATATTACAGAGCTTGCTGCAAAGGCACAAGTACGTTGTGAAATACTATTTAACGCTTTGTAAAAAGTCGATCACAGCGGGTTTATATTCTTTAGGAAAATCGAGCAGGCCATTAAGATGGCCTGCTTCAGGTAAACTTAATTTTTGCCAATTTAGATTTTTACAAGGTTCAAAAACCTGATCGATGTCAGTTGGCTTGATCAATAGGTCTTTCCACCCGCGGATACTTAACAAAGGAAAATTTTTAGGAAACTTTGCTAAGTCTTTGTGAATTTTTTTGTGCAATTCAGGGCTCCAGCCAAAAGCTAAAATAGGCGTTGCCACCAAGCGAAATGGTAAAAACGGAATTTTTATCGAATGCGTATATAAATTATAGGCCGATGCCATAAAACTAAATGATGGCCCACTGTCGGTTATCATCGCAATAATATCTTTGGATTTTCGGCGCGCCATAGCTTCAATAGCGCAAGCCGAAATATTTGAAAAAGAAAATACTATTTTTTTAGGATAACTTTTATGAATGTCCAAATGCTGTTCAATTTGATCAGCTAAAGCATGCTTCAGCCCAAATTTATTCGAGACATAAGAAAAAGGAATTCCGTAATGATCTTTAGCGCTGTCTTTTAAATTAAAAGCGTAGGCATCGTAGCCAAGCTCATTCATGAATTCGATATGACGATGCAGCGCTTTTTTATGACCTCTATAAAAATGAACGAAAAAAATTAATGCCTCATGTTTTTTAATTGAAGCCTTAAAAAGCTGTCCTTGGTCTGGAAAATTCATTTTTGTATTCCGATCTAGTGCTTGTGGTTTTGACTTTTTGCTGGCCAAAGTTCAGTCCAATGCATTCCCAGCGGCGAAGCTACTTGATCAGCGTGGGAGACTTCTTCAAGTGAGTTCTTGGTTACAATTACTTTTTCAAGTGCTGTCTCTGATAATACCTTTCCACAAGCTTCCATCACCGCTTCTGCATCTATTTGATGAAAATGATAGATTTCACTAGGTCGTCCACACTTCGAGTGTTTACGTACGGCGCAAGATTCATGTCGGACGCCAACGATAGAGCCCAAGTTATCTAGTAATCCGGGTTCGCCATCATGGACGCTAACTATCGGAATTCTTCGGCCTGAAACCGTAATAAGATCTGCGGAGCCAACATCAGCTGATTTATTTAAATAAAGATTTGGATTTATTCCTAAACCATTTCGTAAATAGTCATAATCGTTTTCGTGAGCTAAGTTTCCACAAAGTAGATCACTAGAAGTGACCACAATGACGTTTGCGTAAATTCCACGAGCCAATAAATCTTCAGAAGCTTGTAGAGCCTCGGTTGTCATCGAACCCATCGAAAAAATATTCACAACATTGTCGCCAGGCTCATAGCCAGCATAACCACGGTAATCAACTAAGTAGTACGCACCTGTTAACACATCGTCTCGAAGTGCAGTTAAAATTTCAGTTTCTGATTTGGCTGACATTTCTTCTTCATTGGTAGCACCTGCTAACGGAAATTCAGCACGCGCTAATTTTAGGGATCCATCTTGTTTGAAGCGGGCCTGCTTAGTTAAGTATTTCATTAAATCTTTTTGCTCAATCCCACGAGTCACCAAACGAAGTAATGTGCCCGAACGGCCCGTATTATCATTCATCACATGACGTTTCATCGCATCCGCGACAATCCAATCAACTTCGATGCAGAAGAAAGGCTCCCAAGTAATTTGATTAGGTATTTGAAAATCAGACTTCCAACCGTGCTGTGCACCTTCCGGTGAAAGTGTGACACCTGAAGGAGTTCCCACGCAAATAAAACTAGATTTCCAGTACTGATTGTAAAAATACTGATCCATCGCACGTTTAATAAAAAAATCATAGACAGTCATCAACGGCATAATAGGCACGCCAATAATATCGCGCATTTTTCCGAAAGATCCGACACAACTCATGACATTGCCTTCTGCAATTTCAAAACGTAGAAAACGATCAGAAACTTCTTCGCCCGGAACTAAATCAGGTAATTTATTATCTTTAACGCCAAGTTCGGCCTCGATATCAGTAACCACCGGAGCGCCAAAAATTTTTCCATCCATGGCCGGATTTAAATTTGTAGACGTTCCCACATCGGGTGCCATCGTCATAAATAATTCGCCCGCGACTCGCCATTTTTGTTCGAACTCATTAAGTTTACTAACATCCGCATTAGCAATTCGTGTTAACTTAGCAGTCAACTGGCCCAGCATCCATTGGGTGTGCGGGTAACTTGCCATTTTTGTATTAATATCTAATTTTTCTGGAATGCTGCCGATTTTCTCGATCTGTGCTATAAAAAACTTCTCGTTCTTTTCTTTCAAGGCATGCTGTTCTTTGATTTCAGCGTATAACTTTTCACCGCGTTGTTTTAAATACTTTCCTTCATTTGTTTTTGCATCGAAATTCACAAATAAAGTTTCACCTTTAATTCCTTGAGCCAGGCGCAGTTCTTCGACCTCTTCCGGGGAAGTTAGGACTGAGTGATTGCCCGGAGCAGCTGCCATACGTAGGCCCCAGCCTTTTAACGTGTGAGCGATAATTATTGTTGGTTTACGTTTTGACTCTTTAGACTTTAACATTGCGTCGGCTAATAGAAATAAATCGTGTCCACCGAAATCACGAAATGAATCATACAATTCTTGATCACTAACACTTTCAATAAACTTTTTCATAGCCGGATGTTCTTTGACGATTCCCTTTTTAAGGGCCTTTATGTCTTGAACTAACAGCAAAGCTTGTAATTCGTAATCACGCAAATCTTTTTCTAAAAAGTTTTTGAAGACTTCTCCACCTGGTTTTTTAAATAAATTTTGGCGCTTAGACCCGTGACGAACTTGAATAACTTCCCACCCATTGGCTTCCATGGTACGCTCAATGCGATCTGCATCTGTGCCGCGCATTTGTTCTTCGTTGATAATGCGGTGACCGTCTAGTGATTGGCGGTTGTAATCAACAATCCACGTTAAGTTACCGATTTCGCGGTCTGCAAAGTCCGGTACGGCTTCATACATCGAACCTTCGCGAAATTCAGAATCTCCGGATAAAGCCCAAAAGTGAGCTTCAGGGACATTGTAATTATGTTCACGTGCAAAACGATAAGCTAGTGCTAAGTAGCCGGCTTGAACGGGTGGAATGCCGACAGTCCCAGAGGGGAAAAAATTATGGTGATCGGAATCATAGGCAGAATGATACGACTGAAAAACAGGTTCGCCATTTTTTGAATATTTTCTTAAGCCCATCATCGCAATATTTTTTTGTTCTTCGGATAATTTTGATAAGTCAGAATTTAAAAATAAATCTAGTAAATAATTAAAGGCATGGTCTGTTGGCGAGGCATGCGGTTTATTGGCAATGTGATCGAAACCTGTTTTTACCATCAAATGTAGCGCGCCCATAATATGAAGTGCACTCGCACAACCTGATGCATGACCGCCGATTTTAGGCTCGCCCTTAGTTTTATCTGGTCGGTTATTGGCTTGATAAATCATTTGGGTTGCAAAGTAGTGGGCACGTTTCACAATAGCTTCTAAAGTTTCACGCGATAAATCTTTGAAAGGCACCGGGGGCGTGTTTGATTTTGTGGACACAAAGTCTCCTGTTGAATATTTTCGATCGAATAACTTCTAAAATTTAATTTCTAGAGTAAGGACTTTAATATTTCAGGGATTAACTTTCAATGACAAAATTCCAAGGTATTTTAACTGTGCCATCGCCATCAATAATACCCTTAGGAGGGTTCGGAAAGGGCGCGGCCGAGCGAAAAGCTTCGACAGCTGCGTCATCTAAATCACGAATACCCGAGGGGTTTAGCACCTGAATTTTGATTAAAGTGCCCTTTTCATTTAGGACGATAACCAAACGAGTTTCTTTGCTTGTATCCGATGCAATGCTACGACCTTGTCGCATCATTTTTGTTACTTTTTCACGGACTTTTGGCTGCCACCATTGATTCAGCTGCGTTTTAATCCGGTGGTAGAAACCGTAGTATTTATATTCGCGGGTGTTTAGCATAGTGACTAAATCAGAACGCACGTCATCAACTTTATCATTTGATGTGGATACATCACCCTTCGCTAAAGAATTTTGACCTTGCGTAAAATTTTTCAACTCCTGCTGAACTGCTTTTTTAGTGATGGCTGCGTAGGGATCAAAGGTTTGATTAAATAACTGGGGTTTGGATTTTGGCTGGGCTTGCGCGGCCTTTTGTGCTTGTGCCGAACTTTTCGATCCACGTTTTTGAACATTTTTAAAAATTTGATCAAACTTTGCCATGCTTTGCTTTTTAACGGCATTATCTTTTTCACTAAGTAATTTGGCATGATCATCTTTTTGTAAATTTGCAGTCGTAGCGTCCGTTTCAACAATTTGGGCATTTTTTAGTGGATCAATTTTTTCTAACTGCTTAAACTGCTCGGGTGTCAAAAGGGTAATCTCAACCGGCTCTGATTTTTTTATGAAAGATTTTAAAGCCGTGGTGAAATACATCGAAAAAAACAGCACTACATGTAGTGAAATAGAAATAGCCAAGTAATTTTTAAATTTACTATTCATCCGCGCGGGTTCCTTTAACTAGACTATCGGAACTAAGACAGCCGAGGTGTAGGAATTGGTGAGTGGTTTTCACCGAATTCTAACAATTAGACAGAGGTCCAGGCGTGATTGTGTTGACTGCCATTTGACTCGGCCACCCACGTGAATAGACAATGTATAAGAATGAGATTTCAATCGTGGGTACTATCCGACAAAGGCTTAAAACGAGAAGGTAATCAAGATGCTTTTCTAATCGATGAGCGCCTTGGATTATTTATTGTTGCCGATGGAGTAGGTGGTCACCAAGGTGGTGAAGTGGCGTCAGCGCTAGCGGTTGAAACTGTACGTGAAGTTGTAGGTCATCCAAAAGCACACCAGTTCACGCCAAAAGAAGTTTTATTTCAAGCTTATGAAGAAGCCAGTCACAGAATTTATGACCGGGCAACGCAAGAATTACGCTTAAGCGGTATGGGTACAACTATGGTTATGGGCTACGTGCGCGATACAAAAATTTACATCGCAAATGTTGGAGACAGTAGATCTTATTTGTATCGAAAACCTTACGTATGGCAAGTGACCGAAGATCATTCACTAATTAACGAACAAATACGTTTAGGACTATTAACAGAAGAGCAAGCCCACAAAAGTGTCGGTAAAAATGTTATTACTCGCAGTGTGGGTTTTGAGCGAGATGTTTTTCCGGATGTCATCGAGCGCGAAATTTCGTCAGGTGATGTGTTTTTATTTTGCTCAGATGGCCTGACGGGTATGGTGACTGATTCCTTGATGTGTCAAATTTTTAACCAAACAGCGATTGAAAAAGTAACCCCAAAGATGATAGAAAACGCTTTAGAAAACGGTGGAGACGATAACGTAACAGTTCTTGTTCTTCAGTTTCAAGACGTGTAGGCTTCAAAAGCCATGAGCGAAAACCGAAAAACAGTTACAATTTATTTAATAGCGAATGATGAAAGTCAGACGAAAAAGCTGACCATGCCAGTTAGCTATTTTAAGATTTCGGCCTTTATTGTTGCGGTCGTTGTGATTTCTTTATTTGCTGGTTTGATTGATTATTTTGGTTTGCTGGCTCAATCTTTAGAAAATAAAAAACTGAAAATCGAAAATTTGAATTTGCAGAAACAATTTCAAGTTGTTGAGGGTAAATTAGATTCATTACAATCGGGCCTTGACCGTGTCGGCATGATGACCAGCAAATTGAAACTGATTACCGACACCCAAATGAAAGACCGTGCGGAAAAGTTAAATTTTCCAGCCGGAGCAGGAGTTAGCTCGCCGGAAAATCCTAGCGAACGTATGACCAATGAACAGTTGTTACAGCAAGAGCCCTTAGTGCAAAGTGAAAATCCGGTAAATACTTTTAAGGGCGAGATTGCGACTGAAAAGTCCACTTCAAATTATGCAACTCTTGTTATTCGTATTGATGAATCGGTGAAGGATTCGGCCTTAAAAGAACAATCCGTCATTGAATTATGGGAAATGCTTTCAGATCGGCAAAGTTTACTTTCTGCAACTCCATATATTAAACCAGCTCGCGGTCCGATTGGTTCACGTTTTGGCTATCGAATCGATCCAATTAATGGAAAACAAAAAATGCATGCGGGTGTTGATATTGTTGCTCCACCAGGAACGCCGGTACGGGCTCCTGCGGATGGCGTGGTCAGTTTTGCAGGCTGGGATGAGCAGTTCGGAAAGCTAGTTTCCATCGATCATGGTTATGGTGTACTGACGAGATACGCCCATAATTCGCAAATTTACGTCCAGGTTGGACAAAAAGTTTCCAAGTTCGATGTCATTTCGGCATCAGGAAATACGGGGCGGTCAACGGGCCCCCATGTGCATTACGAAGTTCGTGTTAATGGTATTCCGGTTAATCCTATGAATTACATTTTAGATGAAGAGTAATTTTTTGTAGTAGGAACTGATTTCGGATTCTCAAAATGATACATTTATTTGTAATTTGAATTCCACTGTGCCTGTGACAAAAAGTGAGACTTTGTAGAGCGTTTATACGTTAATTTATCCATTAAGGTGTTTAATTCACTCTGAAATTGGAACTAAAATCGCAGTTCGATAGTCATATGAAAAAGCGAATACTCTTTACAGTTTTTTTTACTCATATGTCGACTTACGCCTTTTCTATGGCGAATGAAAAATGCTGGAGTGCTTTGCCAATTCAAAAAAAGGCTGAAGAGTCGAAAAAAGTTCAAGATGAACAGAAACTCTGTTCTATGGATTTTTATGAAGGTGAGTATGCCATATGCCCTAAATTAGAATCGACCAACCCTGCCGTGCTTGTGGTGAAACGATTGGTCGATATGTCGAATAATGATTTCGAAAATATTTATTGCAAAGATATTGATGATGCTAAGAAGGCTGAAAAAGCAAAAGTTGTTGCCAAGTTTAAGCAAACTATTTCTTGCTCGGATGCAAGGTCACCGGTGGCCTATTACCGGATTGCCGAATTCATAAATGGGTCACGCGTTCCAGTTGCTGTTTTTCGCACGATGGATACGCAGCAGCACTTAGATATTACTAACAGAGCTTTAGCTTATTTGGCTGCAAGCACCGAACTTATTGCAACCACATGGAAACGGTTTTTACAATTGCATAATTCCCCGCAGAAATACCCAGAAGTATTTGTGAAAGACACAGTAATCGGTGCACTGGTAGAAAATATAAAATCAGAATTTATTTATACTGAAGTTAGCGGCGTCGGAGATTATAATGGCCGTTACAAACGGTTCGTTCAGCAAAAACCATTTCTGAATTTGGCCAACCCAAGTTCTATTGCAAGCCTTGCCGGGGGAGCTAATTTTCAAAAATTGGCACCCATCGTAAATCAAATGAAAGATGTTTCAAATATGATTATAATCGATCATATGCTAAATCAAGCGGATCGCATCGGAAACATCCATTTTAAATACAGGTGGCAGAAGTTTCAGAATGGACAAGTCGAAAGTTCTGATTCGAAGGCCAAATATATTCGCTACAAAGATGTAATTCCGAATGAAGAAATAGCTAACGCGAAAGCCGGGCAAGTCTTAATTAAAGAAATGTTTTTAAAAGACAACGACTGTGGCATTTCAAAAGACAACGAAATGAAAAATATTGGCGCCCTTCAGTCAATCGAACACATCAGCCCAAAGGCATATTCGGGCGTGCAAAAGCTTGCCGCCTTCGTTGCTACCGAAGAAGGTCAAACATATTTTAAAGATCAACTGCGCATAAATTCCGATATTTTCGATGGCACTAAATATGTTTCGGGCATAAAAGGAAATATTTTAGAAGTGGCAAAAATATTAAAATCTAATTGCGAAAATGGAAGCTTGAAATTGGACTTATCGTTAGAAAAACTTTTAGTTGATGTAAATTACAAGGCCTCTTGTGCAGGGGCCGAGTAATTCTTTACGGCGTGCTTTTTGGAAATTGATAGTCGCCGATATCGGTACGGTACTGTCGTCCCGCAAAAACAATCTTCGAATTCAGTTCTAGGGCTTTGCCTTTGGCTTGCTTAAAAGTATCCGCAATGGCGACGACATTAAGCACCCGACCTCCGGCTGAATAAATGCGGCCATCGGCATTTAATTTGGTTCCGGCTTGTAAAATATAGGACCCATCGGCAAAGTCTTTTGGTAATTGAATCTGCACATCTGTTTTTGGTTGGTCTGGATATCCTGCAGCTGCATTCACGATGCAAACAACACAGTTTTTTCGAAATTCTAATTTTTCTAGATTTCCCT
>JAYUWH010000089.1:0-4545 GCA_043753645.1 Bdellovibrionales bacterium | reverse complement strand
GTTATCAACTGGACCAACAAACATAGTGCCAACGCTATTAATGCAATAACTCCAAGTACTTGAATAAAATCTGCCGCTGATGTCTCGAAGTTCTTTATCATTTTGATCATGTTAAACAGAGTCATTTGCGGCCGTCGCGTCAAGTCACTAGACAGTTCAGAACACACAGTTCTCATTCAGGCGCATGTTATTTCTAGAAGATAGGGTGCTTACCTTGCAGTAGTCTAGGTAACTGCTAAACTAAAGGGTGTGAATATGAATAATAACGAAAACTTTGACAAAAAACTCTACATTCGTCGTTGTCATATTTGCGGGTCTGTCACGGAGAAGGACTCGGGTTGTGTTAAAAAATGTGAATCCTGTGGAAAAGCTTTGGCTCCGTTTATGTTTTTTGATGAGAAAAATGATTTTGACCCCATCTTTAAAATAGAAGCAAAGACGATAGATTTAGAAGACCTCCGACTAAAGTCTGGTTCTTTATATGAACATATGAAAACTCAGTATCCCCCACTAAGGGGTATTACTGTATACTGGTGATATGAAAGTCACCTTAGAAGATATTCGAAAAGCCCATCAGCGGATTGAAAAATACATAAATCAAACGGCCTGCGAATACTCGAACTCTTGCTCGCAACTTATCGGTAGCGAAGTTTTTTTAAAATTGGAAAACTCCCAGCGCACCGGAAGTTTTAAAATTCGCGGAGCCATGAACAAAATATTAAATTTGACGGATGCTGAAAAGAAAAATGGTGTCATTGCCTGTTCGGCCGGAAACCACGCCCAAGGGGTAGCATTAAGTTCGAAACTCAATTCCATAAGGTCGGTAATCGTTATGCCAGAAACGGCATCGTTATCAAAAATTCAGGCCACAAAAAACTATGGCGCCGAAGTTATCTTGCACGGACAAGTGTTCGATGAAGCCAAAGAGTATGCCTTGAAGCTTGGCCAAGAAAAAGGTTACACGTTCGTTCATCCCTATGAAGATGAATTGGTTATTGCCGGACAGGGCACGGTGGGGGTCGAGATTTTAAATCAAGTTTCGGATTTAGATTCTATTGTCATTCCTTTGGGTGGCGGAGGCCTTATCAGCGGAATTGCAACTGCTGTAAAAACAATAAATCCAAAAATAAAAATCATTGGTGTACAAGCGGATGATACCGATGGAATGACTCAGCTATTTAAAACCAGCAAATTTCTAAATCCCAAAAAAGCCGTGTCTTCGCTTGCCGATGGCATAGCTATTAAAAATCCTAGTCAAATTATGTTTGATTCGTTTATTAAAAAATACGTCGATGAAATAGTTACTGTCAGTGACGCACAAATTGCCGAGGCCATTGTTTTTTTAATCGAACGCGCAAAAACCGTATCTGAAGGCTCGGGTGCCGTAGGATTAGCAGCAGCCCTTTCCCAGCATAAAACTTTGGGCTTAGGTAAAAAAACCTGTCTTGTCATTAGTGGTGGCAATATCGATTTAAATATCGTGTCCCAAGTGATTCAGCGTGGGCAAATCGAGCGTGGCAGGCTGTGTGAGCTTTCTATCATTGCGCCCGATGTGCCGGGAAGTCTAAGCCGTCTGACACAAGTACTAGCTGAACATCGCGCCAATGTCTTGGAAGTGCATCATGACCGGATTCGTAGTGGTTTAAACTTAAAAGAGACGCGAATTGATTTCGTCATTGAAACAACCAGTCTTCAGCATATTGAACAGATTCGAAACGCCTTTACGAATTTAGGCGCGAAGATCATTTAGTTTCCAATTAATTTCGATAGTTTCATTTTGAGTAATTTTAATTTCCGAATCAAAAGCCACCGGCACACCGCCGATACTTAAAAAATCAGCTGGGCATTCTTTGTTAAGCATCATGGGTATAAGACTAACAGGCTCGGTTGTTTTTATCTGAAGCTTTATTTTTAATTTCCCTTCAAGATTTTGCATAGCAGTCGGCATAACCTGGTGTGTTTGGATTAAATAATCTAATTGAGGAAACACAAATTTTTTGGAACTTGCATGAATAGAGTAATTCTTTTCCGCAATTTTTAAGATCATTCGTGATTCAGGTAATAATTTAAAAACAACCGCTTTACTTTTTATCTGGCCTGCTAAAGTAGATAATAAAAAGCCAGCTTGCTCGGTCACAATTTTTTGAATAAGCAAGTTATGACTGCCTTGCGGATTTGCTTTGGAAACAATAGACTGTGGCGGCAGGGTCAGACGAATGCGATCAAGCAAAGGCTGCGATAATATTTCTGTCATGCCGTAGTGGTCGGCCAAAGCTTTAACCAGACAACTTTCAACAATATGCGAAGCCGCTGAAATTTTTTGGGCTGAACTGGACTGGGAAAAATCAGCGTAAATTGTTCTTTGATTTTGTTTTTCATCTATGGCTAATTTTAATTTTATCGAATCAGTTGCATTTATTTTATAGCTAACTTCATTTTGCCCTAAAGCGCGGTTGTTAAATTGACGATCAAAAACACGCTCAATATTTTTAAAATAAACTTGCAAATTTTTTGGTATCGAAATCATTTGAAAAAAAGATTTAAAGGACTGCAAGTGGCTGACTTGCTGCCATTTGGATTCGAAGAAATTAGCCAGTGCCGCACCATGTGGATTTTGTTCTACTAGCAGTGGCCAAATAGTCTTATTTTTAGCTGACTTTTCATAAAGCGGAGTCGGCGGAATTTTAAAATTGATATGATTCGTTTCCTGAACAAATACCAAGTATAACTTTTCAGTCAGCTTTGATACAAAAAAAATGTTCTGGTAATTAAGCCCACCATTGTCTGGATCATTGACGATGAACAGATCACCAATCTGCGGATTTAAATATTTTTTTATGATCTGACAGACGACCAAGCGACTTGTGCTGGATTGCAAAATGTTTTCATCGCACGAGGCAATCAATTTACCGTCATCATTTATTAGCGAACTCGATTGAAACGGCGCTAACATAACATTTAAAAAATGCTGAATCTGGTGAAAATTCATAGTGAATTTTCCCGACAAGTTTCTTGGATAATTTGCGTGGTCCATGAAAAATCATTGGGCTTTGTATGGGAGGAGTCGAATAAAGAATTACCAAAAAATGACGCGAAGTCGCCAATCAATTCTGGCAGGTGGCCATTGTTTTTATGCGCCATCCAAGAAACCACGCTTACATTCAGCCATTGTTTGATTTGCTCCCGCGACAACCGAATTTCATCCAGCGTTTGCGCTTTATGTAAGATTTGAAATTGGGTATTCACTTTTTTTTGTATAGCTTCTGTAGCTAGCAATGGAAATAACGAGTTGATTGTTTTATTTGCCTTAAGCTCGTCAGCGTACGCATCTAAAATCAAGGCTTTCACAGAGCGGCCGGCGACGATAGGCCCGGGTTCGAATTGTGGCGGGCTTTTTGAGGCTATCAATTGCCCGACAGAATTCACCGTTAATTCACAATAGGGAGAAAGCGAAAATTCTTCAAGTCGAGGATGAGAATAATTAATTCCTCCCCAGGGACTGTTCCATTTTTCATTTAATTCAGTACTGATTGAATTCCAGTTTTCCATGTCAAAATAAAAGGCCTGCTTAATATTTTTTCTTTGCAGATAATTTCTTAAAAAACAATGTGAACTAAAATACAAATCAATACTTTCAAACGTCGTGCTGAATTTTCCCTGCACCCAGAAATTGATGGCAACAGCCTCACCTAGCGCATCCTTTATGTCTGTCATTAATTCTTCTTTAGTGCCTTCACTACCGGCGTTCAAAAGAACTTTTCGAACGGCTTCTAAATCATAAGGTGTTGTGCAGGAAAAAATTTTAAAGTTTTCTTTTTTGAAGAAGTCATTAATTAGGCCGATTTGTGAATTAGAAAATAAATTCTCTGGCAATTGGATAACGACTTTATTAATTTCAGAATTAATTTTTTTTAAGCGGGCTAGCTCAGTTGTTAATGCAGCCTCATCGGTCTGATCCGTTACCGGTAAAATCAATGCTGGTGCCGCTAAGGACTGTAAACTGGTATTCTGCAATGAATACGAATTTTCAAAACCCTTAGAAACCACTTGCACGACACTTCCACCCAAACGAAAATTCTTAAGCCGGTCCATGTAGCGGGTTACAATATATATGGTGGTAATATTTTTATCGGCGCAGACTACTTTTGTTTGGTTTAGTAAACTTTTTAGTGATGTTTGGGGAAGATACACAGCTTTTTCAAAGCTTGTACTTGTGTCTTTTGAATTAAGGGGATCAAACACCTTCAGTGTTGCATACGATTCGCCTAGATACAGAGCAATTGCAGATTCGGTCATATTCACTAAGAACTCGTACTTTCTTTTGTTGTACCAAGTATGTTAGAAAGACATTTGAAAAGGGTCAATCATGAAAGTATCTGCTGAAATATTAAATTTAATTCCTTACAAGCCTGGAAAGCCTATTTCCGAAACCCAGCGCGAATATGGCCTTACCGAGGTCTATAAATTAGCCAGCAATGAAAATCCATTAGGTCCAAGTCCTATGGCTATTCGCGCCGTGCAAGCGCATCTTGAGCAGCAGCATCG
>JAYUWH010000088.1:0-4582 GCA_043753645.1 Bdellovibrionales bacterium | reverse complement strand
TTGTTGTAATATATTTTTCGGTTTCAACTTTAAAAGCATATTTTTCAATTTCATATTTTTGGACTTTTCTTCCGTTAGTGTTTTTCGTTCCGTTTTTTCTATTTTATGCGCGTTCAGTGACGTCACTAGTTTCACAGTACAAGCAACCCGACGAACACCATTTAGCTCGGCAAGCCGCCGTTGCCGGAGTTAAACGAATTGTCTACGGGCACACCCATGTGGCCATTCATGAATATTACGGTGCCGTGGAACATTTAAATTCTGGCTCATGGTCACCAGCTTTCACCAACGTTGAGTGCACCGAAAGCGTCGAAAAAAATACCTATGTGTGGATTGCCCCCAGCGAAGAAGACCCTTCAATTCGAAAGGCCGAACTTTTACAGTTTTCTAACAAATCGGCAGCTTCTGCCTAACTAGCCGCATCAATTGATCTGGATCTGTTTGTCTTCCGTCATCTGGCGTGTAACGCTTTTTAAGTCATAAATAATAACATTTGGAGGCATCATGGCTGACGTTTTAGTGGTTACCAGCAAAGTAAAAAAGTATATCAAAGAAAAAAGTGAAATGAATACGTCTGCAGAAACAGTTGATGTGTTATCTAAAGCTGTCGAACGTCTTTGTGCTAAAGGGATCGAGTCAGCAAAGTCAGATGGCCGCAAAACAGTTATGGCTCGTGACATCATAATTGACCACATCTAATTAAAAGTTTTATCTAATTTAAATGCCATTTGAAAAATCAAATGGCATTTTTATTTTTTAGTCAGCCCTTGTAAATCTTCCCAAGAAATCATTTTCACGTTCAAAGATTGCGCTTTATCTACTTTCGATCCTGGGTCATCTCCGACAACCAAATAAGTTAGCTTCGATGAAACAGATGAAAGCAATTTCCCACCATTTTTTTCAATAAATTGCTGAGCCTCTTCGCGCTTAACTGGCAGAGTTCCTGTTACCAAGAAACTTTGACCCGCAAGTGGGCCAGAAGTAGAGCGTTTAGGTTTTTCAAACTCTATTCCAGCTTTAAGTAGCAGCTGAACTTCTTTTTTCCAGTGCTTGTCTTTTAAGAATTCTAAAATCGCAGCCGAAACCTTGGGGCCTATTTCAGGTACTTTTTCAAGTTCATCTTTAGAGGTATTTAAAAAATGCTCTAGCGTGATATAGTGATCAGCTACTAATTTTGCAGTCTGTTCTCCGACGAAACGGATTCCTAATGCATAAATAAATTTTGCCAGGGTTGTTTTTTTGCTGAGCTCGATATTTTTTAATATGTTTTCAACGGATTTTTCACCTTGCCTGTCCAAATCAAGCAAAGATTTTTTGTCTAAACTATAAAGATCTGAAAATGCCAAGACTAAGTTTTTTTCAACAAAAGTATCGATGACCTTATCCCCGACTTTTTCAACATTCATCGCACGACGTGAAACAAAATGTTTTATACTTTCTTTAAGAACTGAAGGGCAAAAAGAATTTGGACACCGGGCTACGGCCTCATCGGCTTCTTTAACGGCTTTGGTGTGGCAGGTTGGGCAACGATCCGGAACTAAAAAAGGTTTCGAACTTATTGGCCTTTTCGCAAGGACAACAGAAACAACTTCAGGAATTACATCGCCAGCACGCTGAATAAAAACCGTATCGCCGATTCGAACGTCCTTCCGATTTATTTCATCTTGATTATGTAAAGTAGCATGAGCGATTGTAACTCCACCGACTTTGACTGGCGTCATAATAGCAACAGGGGTCAGCGCACCGGTTCTGCCAACTTGCACCTGAATATCTTCGATCATAGTTTCTACTTGATCAGGTTTAAATTTTGCCGCCGTTGCCCAACGAGGTGATCTTGCGACCAAGCCCAGGTCTTCCTGACGCTCTAAAGAATTAACTTTGACCACGATGCCATCGATATCAAAATCTAAGTGAGGACGTTTTTTTTCAATAAGGTGGTAATAGTCGACAACCTTAGAAATTTCCTTGGTGCAGGTTACTAAGTCTTTTGGCAAAATTGGTATTCCAAAGTCTGACAATTTTTTCGCAATATCTTGTTGTGAGGTGAAAATAACACCATCAACTTCGCCTAAAGCATACGCGATAAACTTCAAAGGCCTTGAGGCCGCAATTTTTGGATCAAGTTGTCGAACAGTTCCAGCAGCAGCATTTCGTGCATTTGCAAACAAAGAAACACCCATTTCTTTGTTACGTAAATTCATCGCGATAAAATCCTTTTTAAAAATTAAAACTTCCCCGCGTACTTCAAGTATTTTGGGCGGACTTGCGACCTTCAATTTCAAAGGTATAGCTTTTATTGTTTTAATATTATGAGTAACATCTTCGCCGATGACGCCATCGCCACGGGTTAATGCACGAGTTAAAAGGCCGTCCTCATAGACAAGCTCCATGGAGAGTCCATCAAGTTTTAGCTCGGCAAAATATTCAATTTGTTCGTCCGAGTGCTTTTCAAAGCGTAGAAATTTTTTTACGCGCTCATCAAAATTCAACAAATCTTCGGCGGAATAACTGTTCGCCAAGGAAAGCATAGGTTTGCGATGAGTTGCTTTTTTAAATTGCTCGATGGCCGGCCCACCCACGCGCTGGCTAGGTGAATCGGTTAAATCCAAATCTTCGTTTTCCGATTCAAGCTTTAAAAGATCTGCAAACAACTGATCGTATTCATAATCAGATATTTCAGGCTTATCTAAAGCGTGGTAAAGCTCATCATGGTATCGAATCAGTTTTTTTAACTCTTCATGGCGTTCAAGATTCGATTTTCGCGCTGGTTTCTGGGCAGACTTACTGGGCATTAGATGACCTTACACAAATACCTGTTAAACGGCTAGTTGGTTTCGTATCGCAGCTTGAAGAATATAGGAAATTTGACTAATGTCGTAACTCTTGCAACGAAAAGGGCGACAATGATTGATCAAAAAACAATCGAACAAATAGCGAAGTTAGCTCGTCTGCGCGTTACCGACGACGAGGCAAAAGGTTATGCTGAGCAATTATCAAAAGTTCTAACTCATTTTCAACAGATTGAAAAAATTGACACAAGGAATATTGAACCGATGGTCACTCCGATTGAAGTCGGATTTGTGGCGCGCAAGGATGAAGTTGTAAAAGAATTTACCAGCGAAGAAATTCTGGCAAATGCTCCAGATAGAGCTGGGCAATTATTTAAGGTTCCACCTGTCGTGTAAATGTCTGCTTTTCATTTAAGGAAATAGATGGATTTATTATCAGCGTCGTTTAAAAATGTAAGCCAAGCCATTCAAGAAAAGAAAATTTCCGCACGCGAAGTGACCGAGTTCTTTTTGAAGCGGATCGAAAAACTAAACCCGCAATTGAACGCTTTTATTATTACGAATTCAACAGCGCTAGCCGAAGCTAAAGCAATAGATGAAAAAATTCAAAAGAATATTCCCGTCGGTTCTTTGGCTGGAGTAGCCTTCGGCATCAAAGATATGTTGTGTACAAAAAATCTTCGCACGACCGCAGGTTCAAAAATGCTAGAGAATTTTGTGCCCCCATATGATGCCACGGTCGTAGCTCGTTTGAAAAATGCAGGCGCAGTAATCCTGGGTAAATTAAATCAGGATGAGTTCGCCATGGGCTCAAGTAATGAAACTTCTTTTTATGGAAATTGTAAAAATCCCTGGAACACAGATCATGTACCAGGAGGTTCAAGCGGTGGATCGGCTTCAGCTCAAGCCGCGCGCCTTTGTATGGGAACTATCGGTACAGACACTGGCGGATCTATTCGGCAACCCTCAAGTTTCTGTGGAATCGTCGGCATTAAACCCACTTATGGCCGCGTAAGCCGCTATGGAATTGTGGCCTTTGCCTCTTCATTAGATCAAGCGGGGCCTATGGTCTCCTGCGTTGAAGACGCAGCCTTAGCGTTAGAAATAATTTGTGGAAAAGATTTTCAAGACTCAACAACTTCAACAGAAAAAGTTCCCGAATTTTCTAAAAATTTAACGGACAATATTAAAGGTATGAAAATTGGTTTGGTTAAAGAATACGAAAAAGGTGGCTTACATCCCGACGTTGAAAAAACCTACCACAATGCCATCGAGCAAGTAAAAAAACTTGGTGCAGAAATTGTTGAAATATCAATAGGTCTAACAGAGTTTGCGGTCCCAATGTATTATTTAATTTCGGCCAGCGAGGCCTCATCTAACTTAGCCCGCTATGACGGTGTCAAATATGGGTTTCGCGCCGAATTTAAGGACCTTTCGTCTATTCGTCTTGATGATTTTTATGCGGAAACACGCGGCCAAGGCTTTGGAAAAGAAGTTAAGCGAAGAATAATGCTAGGCACTTACTGCTTGTCATCTGGATACTACGATGCTTATTACAACAAGGCCTGCCAAGTTCGAAGATTACTGCAAGATCAATATCACGAAGCTTTTAAAATATGTGATGCGATCCTAAGTCCGGTTACTACTTCACCAGCGTTTAAATTAGGTGAGCGATCTTCGGACCCATTAAAAATGTACTTAAACGATATTTTTACGACCTCAACCAATCTTGCTGGGCTTGCGGGGCTAAGCGTGCCCTTTGGCGAATCTAACGAAGGCCTACCGATTGGAAT
>JAYUWH010000087.1:0-13860 GCA_043753645.1 Bdellovibrionales bacterium | reverse complement strand
TTTGCCTTTCATTAACATTTCGGTTAGTTTCCATATACGATAAAAATTAACGTATATTACTTAAATGCAGTAAGTAAGTGCTAAATATCTGTATCTATTGGAAAAAACATGAACAAAATGAATAGAAAAATGGAATACGCGCTAATGGCTTTAAAGCATATAAGCACAAAAGCAGAGGCGCAATTAACCTCTGCCAAAGAGATTTCTGACTTAATGCAAATCCCATTCGAAGTTGTGGCCCGAGTCCTTCAAGCGCTTTCTTCGCGTGGGTTATTGAAAGCCGAATATGGTGCCAATGGCGGGTACGTTTTGGCGCGCTCATTACAAGATGTTTCGGTCCATGATTTGTCAGAAATGCTTGAAGGGCATATCTCGCTGACGAAATGTTTGGGCCAAGATGATGTTTGTGAAATTGCGCAGACTTGCAATATTGCTGATCCCATTTTGAATCTAAATAAAAAAGTTCAAGAATTTTATCGTTCGGTACCGCTGAGTGAGGTTTTGCATGTCTGAAAATTATGAATACAAATATGGATTTACCACGGACATTGAATCAGAAACAGTTGGAAAAGGTCTTAACGAAGACATCATCAGGAAAATCTCAGCAAAAAAAAATGAGCCTTCTTGGATGCTAGATTACCGGTTAAAAGCTTACCGGCATTGGACAACGTTAACAGAGCCTACGTGGGCAAATGTCACTTATCCAAAGATAAACTTTCAAGATTTAACTTACTATTCAGCGCCTAAGCCCAAGAAAAATTTAAAATCAATGGATGAGATCGATCCCGAGCTTATTAAAACTTTTGAACGCTTAGGAATTCCATTACAAGAGCAGAAGCGCATCTCGGGCGTTGCTGTTGATGTGGTTTTTGATTCGGTTAGCATTGCGACTACTCATCATGCAGAGCTGGACAAAGTCGGAGTTATCTTTTGTTCTATTTCTGAAGCATTACAAAAACACCCCGAGCTTGTTAAAAAATACATGGGAACAGTCGTACCTGTTTCTGACAACTACTATGCGGCTTTAAATGCGGCCGTCTTTTCAGATGGATCCTTTTGCTATATCCCTAAGGGTGTTCGTTGCCCGATGGATTTATCAACTTATTTTCGTATTAACGCGAAAGAAACCGGTCAGTTCGAGCGCACTTTAATTATTGCTGAAGAAAACAGTTATGTGAATTATTTGGAAGGGTGCACAGCACCGCAGCGTGATGAAAATCAGTTGCACGCGGCCGTGGTCGAATTAGTTGCTATGGAAAACGCTGAAATTAAATATTCCACAGTGCAGAACTGGTATGCCGGAGATAAAAATGGCATCGGCGGCATTTATAATTTTGTGACGAAGCGTGGAATTTGCAAAGGTGCGCATTCTAAAATTTCCTGGACTCAGGTTGAATCGGGATCAGCAATTACTTGGAAATATCCGTCTGTTATTTTACAAGGTGATTATTCGGAAGGCGCCTTCTACTCGGTCGCTTTAACTCATGATCACATGCAGGCCGATACTGGAACCAAAATGATCCACATCGGAAAAAACACAAAAAGTACGATTATTTCAAAAGGAATATCAGCAGACTATTCATCGAATGCCTATCGTGGACAAGTGAAGATTATGCCCTCAGCAGAAAATGCTAGAAACTATTCCCAGTGCGATTCGATGCTGGTTGGTGATAAGTGCAGTGCTCATACTTTTCCATACATCGAAGTCAAAAATAAATCGGCAACGCTAGAACACGAGGCTTCGACATCACGTATTTCAGAAGATCAAATATTTTATTTGAAATCACGCGGTCTAAGCGCTGAAAAATCGATTTCGATGCTTGTTAATGGGTTTTGTAAGGATGTCTTTAAGCAGCTGCCACTCGAGTTTTCAGTGGAAGCTGTGAAATTAATTGAAATGAAATTAGAAAACTCAGTCGGGTAAAAGGAAATAGCAATGTTACAGATTCAGAATTTGCATGCGACAGTTGATGGGAAAGAAATATTAAAGGGGCTGTCATTAAATATTAATGCCGGCGAAGTTCATGCGATCATGGGGCCAAATGGCTCAGGTAAAAGTACTCTTTCTAAAATTTTGGCCGGACACCCAGCGTACGAAGTCACGTCGGGCGAAATAAAATATGAAATTAATTTTAAGATGCAAAATCTTTTAGAGCTTGAGCCCGATACGCGCGCTAAGGAAGGAATTTTTTTGGCTTTCCAGTATCCGGTCGAAGTACCTGGAGTGACTAATATAAATTTTTTACGTGAATCTTTTAACTCCGTTTTACAACATCAGGGTTCAGAGCCTATGGGTGAAGGTGAATTTCGCGAATTTCTTTTTCAGAAAATGAAAATCGTAAATATGAAGCCAGAATATCTAGAACGCGCCGTCAATGTGGGTTTTTCAGGCGGTGAAAAAAAGCGAAATGAGATTTTGCAAATGGCGGTTTTAGCACCGCGATTGGCCTTACTAGATGAAACAGATTCAGGTCTTGATATTGATGCCTTGAAAATAGTTGCTGAAGGGGTCAATAAGCTTCGCTCAAAGCAAAATGCTATTGTGTTAGTCACGCACTACCAACGCCTGCTTAATTATATTAAACCTGATTTTGTGCATGTGTTGGCCAATGGAAAAATTGTACAAACAGGAGATGCAAGTTTGGCATTAGAGCTCGAACAAAAAGGTTACGATTGGCTGATGTAAGTTTGATTTTTGTGAATAAGGAATAAGATGAATTTAGATTCAAGTGCGCTCGAAATTTTAAAAAAATCTTTGCCTACTAAAAAAGATGAGGCTTGGAAATTCACATCTTTGACTGATTTTAAAAGCATGCCATGGCAGTTTAATGTTACTCCTACGCATTTAACACACGATCAAATGCAAAAATTATCGCGTGCACTGCCTGCGGAGTATTATAATTTGGTTTTTGTTAACGGAATCTTAGACCGCACTTTGTCTGATGAATTGACTTCGCACATACAAATTCTGGAAGTAATAGATGGCGATTTAGATACTAATGCGAGTCATCCGGAGCATAATATTTTAAAGCTTGCTAATGCCTGTCTTGCTAATCGTATGCAAATAACTATTTCTGATCAGCAAACTTTTGAAAAACCGATTCACATTGTCTATGCGCAAACTGCAAAAGTTCTGCAGTACAGTAGCGCAAGGCTTGATATAAACGTTGGAATGAATGCCGAAGTGGTCTTAATGGTACAAACGGTAAATATTAATGAAAATGAACAGTGCTGTTTAAATTTAAACATAAGCTTAAATATTGCGGATCGCGCCCGAGTTAAATTTATACAGATAGATAATAGCAATTTGCAATCGTATCAATTTTCACAAAATACAGTTCGCGTTGGCAATGATGTGAGTTTTCAAACATTTACCATGAGCTTGGGAAATCGTTTAAGCCGGAATTATTTTGAATTGGAATTCTTGGGCCAAGGAGCAGATGCTGGAGTTTACGGTTTAAATGCGCTTAATTCTAACCAACATTCCGATCACTATACCTTTATTCGTCACGCGACGGGGGGTAATAATTCTCAGCAATTATATAAATCTATTCTTTCTGATTCGGCCCATAGTGTATTTCGGGGTCGGGTTCGTATTGAAAAGGATGCACAAAAAGCCAATTCTGAACAGTTAAACAATAATTTACTACTTACACGCGAGGCTCACGCGGATTCAATTCCACAACTTGAAATATATGCGGATGACGTGAAGGCCGGGCATGGATCGACAGTGGGTCAATTAGATAAAGAAGAAATTTTTTATTTTTTAAGCCGCGGTATTAATCAGTACCAAGCTGTAAAAATGCTGTCTTTTGGCTATGCTCAAGAATTAATTTACAAATTTGAAAATAAGCAGATCCAGGAATGGTTATTGAAAAACTTAAATGAAAAATTAGATCGGATGATTCAAAATGTTTGATGCTAAATTAATACGACAGCAATTTCCTGCATTAAATCAAAAAGTTCATGGTCATGATCTAGTTTATCTGGACAGCGCAGCGACAACATTGAAGCCGACAGCGGTAATTCAACGGTTAAATCAATTCTATAAATCAGAAACGGCCAATGTTCACCGCGGGGCCCACTACTTAAGTGACAAAGCTACGGCAGAATTTGAAGCGGCCCGTGAAATCATACGCCAATTTTTAAATGCAAAAAATACGGAAGAGATTATATTTACTAAGGGAACAACCGAAGGTATAAACTTAATTTGTCATAGTTACGGCGAAGCTTTTCTTAAGGAAGGCGATGAAATCGTACTTACCGAAATGGAACATCACGCCAATATCGTACCTTGGCAAATCCTTGCTAAGAAAAAAAACTGCATTTTAAAATATATTAAAGTAGATGAAAATGGTGAGTTATCAGATTCTTCCGTTAACGAGATCATCGGCAAAAAGACTAAAATTGTTAGTTTTACAGGATGTTCGAATATATTGGGAACATTTCCGGATATTACTAAAATCATAAATAAAGCCAAATCATTTGGCGCGGCTACGGTTTTAGATGCGGCTCAGTTAATTTCGCAAAAAGATATTGATGTGCAAAGTCTTGATGTCGATTTTTTAGTATTTTCAGCACATAAATTATTTGGACCCTATGGCTTCGGAATTTTGTATGGCAAAAAAGAACTTCTTGATAAAATGCCACCGTATCAAACGGGTGGCAGTATGATTTCAAAAGTGGAATTTGCAGAAACAACTTTTAATGAGCTTCCATTTAAGTTCGAAGCGGGGACGCCGCATATTGCCGGAGCTGTTGGTACATGCGCTGCTGTGCAATTTTTCAAATCTTTAAATTTAGTAGAAGTTTTTAAGCATGAACAAATGCTGATGAATAACTTAAATCAGCAATTAAGCGACATACCCGAAATTAAATTATTTGGAACTGCAAAACATAAAGCAGCTGTAGTAAGTTTTAATTTGCAGGGCGCCCATCATTCAGATGTGGGGCAAATTCTAGATCAACAAGGAATCGCCGTGCGCATAGGCCATCATTGCACCCAGCCCTTACTGCAAAAATTTAATCTGACGGGAACAGTTCGAGCTTCCATTTCTATATATAATTCAGAAGACGATATTTCAAGATTGGTTGAATCCATTAAGAAGGCCAAAAGGATGTTATTATGAGTACGACAGACGTATTAATCCGCATTCAAGCAACTCCAAATCCAAATGCATGGAAATTTGTTTTGGACAGGCCTGTCATGGTCGAGGGCAAAGCAACTTATTCAACAATTCAAGAAGCGGAACACAACATTTTAGCCTGTTCGCTTTTTGAGATTGATGGCGTACGCCAAGTTCATTTTTTCCAAAATGTAATTACTGTAACTCACCAATTTGATTGTGATAGCGAAAAACTGCAGCAGGAAGTTTGTGCGGTCATTCAATCGCGAATGATTATGCACAATCCAAATCAAACTATTGTTGATGAGAAGAAGCTTGCGCGCCAGAAGCTTTCGCCAGAATTGCAGAAAATAGAAGAAATTTTAGATCGCACGATACGGCCTGGATTGCAGGGCGATGGCGGTGACATAGACGTGTTAAAACTCGAAGACAATAAAATCTACGTCGCCTATCAAGGAGCGTGTGGTACGTGCCCAAGCTCAACATCAGGAACTTTAATGGCGATTGAAGGAATTTTGCGTGATGAGTACAATCCGTTAATTGAAGTGATTCCGCTTTAGAAAACCACTTTCTTTTTATCAACGGGCGCCGAATACTGCTGCTTACTTAATTTGTTACTTGCCTTAACATTCGCTTCTTTTATTTTTTCATTTTGTTGGACCACGTATTCAAAAGAATCTTCAGGCCGAGAAGACAGTAATGCATTTCGTTGTAATTTTATGTTCCCAATTGTGCCGTCGATATAAAAACCAAGATAAGACTTTTTTGTTTTATTATAACCTTTTATTTTTAAGGTAATTGTTTGTATTTGATTCGCTGAGAATTCCGCCAGCTGACCTGCCTGTTGGCCCTCTAGGATAGTAACGTCGTCAGGAATATTCCAATTGTAGGGTAAGCCTGCGGGTATGGCCTTAAAAGCTTCGATGTCGACTTGAACAGTCGATGGATCTGCTTCGGATAATCCAATTTCAATATTTGTCACCTTGATGTCAAACAACGATTTTGCAAATTGTGCCGAGGCCATTTTACTACTTGTGACCGAGGCCAAAAATCGATTCGGCGAATTGACTTTTTGGATATAGGAAATGGCTGAGTAGCTAACTAAGGCACTGATGGCGACAATCGAAAAAGATTTTAAAAGGTTGCTGCTGGACATAAGAATCTTCCGCCTTGATCTGTTAAAGTGTAAGTGTATTCAGTTGTTGGTAGAACAGAAATATTAGTTGTGTAAGCACGAATATTTAGTAGATAGTTTGCAGCAAAAGATAAAGCGGCTAGATTCTGTAGTTTTTTTGTTCCATTACCAATAGTTCGGTCCCAGCGTACCATTTCGGATGATGTCACTTTCTGCGGAGATGTGCAGACTCCTGAAGCATTGTAAGCTGCACAGTCTTCATCATAGGAATGGCTTTCGGTATAAAGCACTGGATCGATATCCACAGTCGTACCAACAACTTTGCTGACATTCAGCCAAATCTCGGTCACTCCGGCTAACATTGAAAAATCAATGGCATAAAAGTGATTCGAGTAACGAAAATCTGAATAGTTATTTGAATCTAAACCGGTGTTAGCACGCGGTTGAATTTTTAAATTGCACGCGGAGCCACTGACAACTAGCTTGATTCCGTACGGAACATCAACTCGCCATGTACTTACAGTGTAGGCGCCGTTGTTTTCGCGTTGTTGAGCCTCATCGGTGTTCAAAATGGCGTCGACTGCAGTTGGCGTGGCTCCTGAAAAACTTTGGTTTAGACGGCTGTATAATCGGGCTGCGCTTCGAAAGGGATATTGAGCTTTTCCCATACCGATGCCTGACGAATTATTTTCAAAGGCTTGCCAAATATTTGCAAAGTAATTCATATTCGTACACCCTGAGGCACAAGAGTTCGTGGTTTTGAATAAGCTTCGCGCTATAGAACTTTCGCGAAAAAAACCTTCGCCCGGGTTTGCAGTGCTATCTACTTTGTCGTAGTAGCGGCTACCATTTGTTGTCGTAACACTTTCAGGATTGTTTCCTGGCTTTGATAAATCTAAGCGAACAATTTCACCGCCACTAGTTACTCCAGTTCCGGAATCCACATATCCCGCAGTGTCCAAATAATAAACCCAACTGGCAGGTACCGCAGCCAACTGAGTTGTTAAGCTGGGATTTAAACTGGCTAAATTATTTTTTATAATATGAGTGCTAAAAAAGTTTCCCCATCCTTCAGACCATGCTAATCGCGGATCTATGCGGTACAATCCGTAATGAATGCCGCCCGGAGAATCAGTTTTGCCGCATGCATTTTCCATGTGGTGTCCAAGCTCGTGAATAACAACGGAATCATCAAAATGATCGGTATCAGAAATTTTAATTTCTCCAAGTTTGCCACCATTAATATACAATTGATTCTGTCCCACAGCATAAAATGTTTGTGGATCCAAGGTAGAGGGATCTGCAGATGGTTGTAAATATTGAGCCGGGTTAAATCCAATTTTCCAAAATGCATCTATTTTGGTATTTAAGCAGGTTAAATTTGAACTTAATGTGTTCTGGGCTAAATATTCGTAGGTCGTTAAAATTGAATTATAAATACTAAATGCACCACCATTGACTTCGGCAGATTGCTCTTCGCGTGCGTAGGCTACTAAGCTGTTTGCTGTGATAGTCCCTGAGCCTGTCGACATTAGCGTTTGCGATAAAGTATAAATCTGATTTGAGTATATATCGGCTTTAACAGCTAAATAAAAAAGAAATGCACTTTTCCCCGCAGGAACAGTCATGCTGTGTTGGGCGCGCGCTAAAACTTGAACAGTGTAAGATCCTGCCGTGTTAGGAATCGTTAAATTACCTGTGCCACTAACATCTTTCAGTGCGCCAACGGAATTAGTTGTACCACATTGAATGACGGCTCCGGCTGAATTAAGCACTTGCACTTCTGCAAACTTAATTGGTAACGGCATGGTAATCGGAGACGACAAAGTTATTTTAGATATGACGTTGCCAGCAGATGTGATGGCTAAGCCTCTTTTAAAAAAGCTAGCGGTGCCCGCGATCGTAACTGGTGTGACATAATTAGTTGAAGTTAAACATTCTGCAACTTCGGCCGTAACTGCAGGGCCCGCTGGTGCAGTGTGATCGACTCGTGTCGAACAGCTTACTATAAATAATAAAAAATAGAATAGAACTAACTTCATTTTATTTACTCCGTTCCGCTTTGATGCGCTCGACATTTTGTACAATATGCTCGAACGTTTGTTCCTTTTGAGTTGCAATAATGCCGTCAGCAAATACTTTGCGGCCGTTTTTGCTGCCCCAGACCTGAAATGCAACTTGTCTGTTTTCTTTCGCACTGAAGCCGAAAACTTCTATGCTAACAGTCTGTGCTTGATGAGCTTTCATATTCTTTAGCAGGCCCGATCGCGAAGCACCATTTTGTAAGTAAATATTTTCTGTTAATATCCACTTGAATTCCAGTGGGCCATCAAAATCAAATGGCATTTCAACTTGAGCATTGATTTTAACAGATTCTGTTTCCGATTTTGCGATGTGATCTTCGGATATCTTTAATTGAATAATTCGATCTACCACACCGTTTTCCGTAAAATCCGAAACTGCCATAATAGGGCTGAAACTTTTTGGCCGCACATTGGGTTTCGAATTCGATTTCCAATACAATGCAAAAATAATTAGGGGTAAGCTGGCGAAAATAATTTTTATCGGCATAGATAATCCACTCCGCCCTTGATGACGTAACTGTACTGGGTTGTTGGTGCAATGGTTTTTCCCGGCGTATAGGCGCGAATATTCAATAGATATTTCTGATTTGGATCTAAGGAGCTTAGCTGTGAGATTTTTTTGGTCGAGATCGTCGAGCCCGATCTGCGGTCACTGCGGATAACATCTGAAGTGGTAGTCCGCGTTGGCACAAACGAAGTTAAGCAATTGCCATTTGAATCTAAATTCGAGCATGAGTAATCGATATTAAAAGTGTAGTTTTCTTTAAACAGCAAAATATCAAATTCTGTGGGTGTACCACCGCCCACTAAAGTAAACGCGACACTAATATCATCAATTATGGGAATTGAGCTAAAATCAATTGTATAATAATGATTTGAATATCTTTGGTCTGAATTTGTTGCCGTTAGAATTGGATCTTCCGAGCGTGGCTGAATGTAATTTGTGTGCGTACACGGTAAACTTTGTTTGAATTGCAGCGGCGCTCCGAACGGCACCCAACTATCAATGGCACCAGATGCATACGCACCATCAGATACTAAATGAAGTGCTTCACTTTCAGCGACACTTTGTCTATTGGCGTTCCAAGCGCCGTTAGCTTTTACCTTTTCTAAAACATCATGTGAGCTTTTGAATTTTACTGATGGAATTCCGACACCGGTAATATTATCCATAGCACTCCAAAAAACTTCGAATGGAACGGCCGCTAAGGCGCATGTCGTGCCACATAAATTAGATAATTTAAATAATCCACGGGTTATAGCACCTTCACGAAAGTGTCCTTCGCCTAAGTATTTTGTACCATCGACTTTATCAAACGAGCTGCCAGCATACTTTCCGGTCTGCCACTGGTCAGGATTATTGCCGGGTTTTTTCAAATCAAACATAACGCCCGAGCCATTACCCACATTTAAAACCGAATCATCAAAGCCTATAGTGCTTGAAAAAAAGCTCCACTTACGATCCGTCGATGAAGTAAAACCAGCTAAAACCATTTTGCCTTCGAATTCAGGATTAATATCAGAAATTTTGTTGTACATGACCTGAGCCGCAAGATAGTTTGCCCAGCCCTCAGACCATGCTAAGCGCGGATCTATGCGCGATAAGACATAGTGTGGTCCACCGGGACTTAGTAGCTGACCACAGTTGTCTTCGATGAAATGTCCAAGCTCGTGAATAATGACATAATCGTCAAAGTGGTCGGTGTTTTCTATACTGGTATTGCCTAGTCGGCCTCCACTGATATTTAAACTTTTGTCGTCATTGCCCGCATAAAAAGATCCTGCGGATAAAGTACTGGGATCTGAATTTGGATAGGCATATTGAAAGGGATTAAAACCCGCTTTCCAATAAGTATTTAATTTTGTGGCAAGGCATTGCGTATTAACGACTCCGGTATTATCGCTGATGTACAAGTAAGTCGTAAGAATGCTATTTAATATATTAAAAGCGCCACCATTAATTTCTGCAGACTCGGTTTGTCGTGCATAGGCAATTAAATCAACACCAAGATCATCGCGACCATTGGAAGACAAGTTTTGTGCAAGTGTGTAGAGTTTGTTGGTGTATTTGTCTTGTTTGATAGCGACATTAGCATTGAAAATTGGTTTTCCAGGATTGGTCGAAGATGTAATAGGCACGTTCATTCGTGACAGAACCTGAACTGAAATTACATCTGCTGTCGGGGGCAATTGAATTTCTGAAGTACCATCTACAGCTTTTAAATTGCCGGCACTATCGGTCAGGCCACATTGAATAATTTTATTTTTTGAATCATAAATTACAACTTCCGCGAAGCGAATAGCCAAAGCGTTTTGTAAAGGATTTCCCAAAATCAAATTCTTAAGATCTGTTTTTCCGGTTGTTGAATTGTACTGCGTAACTAAATTCACTCCACGTTTAAAAAACTTGGCGGTGCCACTGAGCCGGATAGACGGAAAATAAAAATATTCTGTAAGGCACTCTGGCGCTTCCGTTGAAGTAGATAAGTATTCGTAATATTGCGAGTTTTCAATGCCAGTGCAGGCATTAAAATAAAGACTTAAAAATAGTACGGGCAGAAATTTGAACTTTAATTTCACAATTATTTATCGGCATTTTAGGGCCCTAGCTGATGTATTAAATTGGGAAAATTATTTATGAAAGTACTGGTTAAAAGTCGTGTAAATAAGTTGATCAGTTTCTGAGAAATAGTGCAGAAAAAAATAAAAAAGGCTCGTAGACCACTCTGAAAGATAAACCTCTTTTTTGCAAGGTGGGTGACCATGATAACAATTTTAGGCTTCTTGCTACGAGGCAAGCTTGCACACCATCGTCAGGGACAGTCCCCAATATTATGCTTGTAAGGTTTATTTTCGATAAGTTTTACGTCTATCGAACCCCCACATTAATGATAACCAAACCTACTAAAAAAGTCTACTGATCAGGACTCTAGATTGAGATAAAATAGCCGATTAGTTGGCATGCTTCATAAACTTGATTTTTATTTTCCGTTTATCGTATTTTTTTATGGTCTAGTGGTTAGTTTTGCGCTTGAGATTCCAAAGTTAGTTGCTATAGCGCGCAAAGAAATGCCATCTCAATATGCGACATTGATATCACATCAAAAATTAGCTTGGATTTCACTTTTTATAGGTGGCATTTGGTCTTTGCAAAATCTATGGTTTTCTTGATTGACACTGATTTAAGGGCTGCTAAGGTCCTTGCATGTCGCAAGACACCGCTGAAAACTTTTTAGAAAATAAAAATAATTTATCGACTAAAAATCGAGATTCCGTCGTCTACTCGGTCGAACAATTAAATATATTTATTCGTCAAACCCTAGAAAGCCACGTTGGAATTATTTGGCTGCAAGCCGAGATTTCAAATTTCAAACCTCACTCTTCGGGCCATTTTTATTTTTCGTTGAAAGATTCGAAAGCGCAAATTTCTGCAATCATGTTTCGTGGCTCGAATTCGAAATTAAAATTTAAGCCGCATGACGGATTAGAAGTTATTGTGCGAGGTCGTATCACAGTTTATGAGCCCCGCGGTACATATCAAATTGTCTGTGAGACAATGGAGCCTGTTGGCGCTGGCGCTTTACAAAAACAGTTTGAGCAACTCAAAGAAAAACTTAAAGCCGAAGGTCTTTTTGAAACGTCACGCAAAAAACAGTTACCTGCGTTTCCCAAAAATATCGCGGTTGTTACTTCTCCAACTGGGGCGGCCATACAAGATATTTTAAATATCATGAGACGCCGGGCCCCGCATGTTGCAGTTACCGTTGTTCCAGTTATTGTGCAAGGCGCAGCGGCGGCACCCCTGCTACAAGAGGCTTTTCGTAAGGCGCAGTTACTAAATCCTGACGTTATTATCATTGGCCGTGGTGGGGGCTCGATCGAAGACATGTGGTGCTTCAACGATGAAGGCTTAGCGCGCATGATCGCGGCTAGCCCGATTCCTGTTATATCTGCTGTTGGTCACGAAATCGATTTTACGATTTGTGATTTCGTTGCTGACTTACGCGCGCCAACCCCATCGGCAGCCGCCGAACTGGTCGCGAAAAGTTCGAACGAACTATTACACAAATTAAGTCAGTGGGAACGTTTAATTCGTAATTCATTTGAAAAAATATTTCGATTAAAATTGCAAGCAGCGATTGCGGCCTCTAGAAGATTAATTGATCCAAAGAAAAAATTAGCTGATTACAATCTGCGAAATGATGAACTGCTAACACGTTTGGAACAAGCTACGAAAGTGTATTTAGAATACCACAAAAAAGATTTATCATTACTACAACAAAAAATGATTAATCCTCAAAACTATATCGACAGTATTAAAAACAACGTGCGCCAGCTTGTAGTTAGTCTAAATACAAGTATTCAAAAAAGCTTAAAAGAAGCGGACTACAAAATTAAAAGTGCCATGGGCCTGCTTGATTCTTTAAGCCCGTTGAAAGTCGTTGACCGTGGCTATTCAATTACCACGAAAGAAACTCAGGTCGTAAAATCGGTCAAGGATGTAAAAGTGTCCGACATTATTGATATTCAGGTTTCCGATGGGCATTTGGAAGCAACGATTTTAAAAATTAAAAAGAAAATTAAAGGGAGTTAAATTATGGATTTCGAGAAAAAATTATCTCGTTTAGAGGAAATCGTACAAAAGATGGAGGAGGGGGATTCGACCCTTGAAAATTCATTAAAACTTTTTGAAGAAGGCATCAAGCTGTCTCGTGAATGCCAAACCCAACTTACCAAAGCAGAAGCCCAAGTGAAAAAGTTGGTGTCGATCGATATGGCGGGCAATGCAGTGACAGAACCATTCAAAACTGAAGACTCAGAATAATGAAGATTTCTTTAAAAGATGAAAACTCTCATTTTTTAATTAAGTTTGAACAGGCTTTAGATCATTACTTAAATGAAAACTTAGCGCGTGCAAATACCGAAGCAAGGCTAATTAACGAAAGCATGCAGTATTCGCTTAAGTCCAGTGGCAAAAGGTTCAGACCTTTTTTAGCTTATCTTGTATTTCGACTAAAGGCAGAAACGTTTCAAAAAATTTCGACGTGGATGCTAGCGCTGGAATTTATTCACACCTATTCATTAATCCACGATGATTTACCATGTATGGATAATGATGATCTTCGCCGCGGAGTTCCTACTAATCACAAGGTCTTTGGTGATGCTGTCGCATTATTAGCTGGGGATTCTTTAATTAGCGAAGCCTTTCGCATTATTGCCGAAGACCAGATACTAACTTCCGAAATAAAAATAAAGTTGATTCATTTATTAAGTACTAAAATCGGACCTGCAGGTATGGTTGGCGGTCAGGTCTTAGATATGAAAGTTTCGTCAACAGTAACAGTGAATGAGCTAAAAAATATTCATCGCTTAAAAACCGGAAATTTGATTGAAGCAGCCGCGGTTGGCGCCGCGCTTATTCTGGAGTTGCCACCAGAAGAGTTAAAAAATATTGAAATATTTTCGCAAAATCTTGGGATGGCATTTCAAATAAAAGATGATTTGTTAGATTTTG
>JAYUWH010000086.1:0-39054 GCA_043753645.1 Bdellovibrionales bacterium | reverse complement strand
ACGACTTCACTTTGCCCCAGAGCATTTGAATTAAAATTTTTCTCTAATATTTGTGATACTGTCTTAAAATAAGCATTCTGATTTTTTAAAGTGGAAAGTTCGCCCAAGAAATGGCTTAAAGCTTTAAGATTATTAACCGCATTCCAGCTAGCTTCAAAAAAAGCACTGAGGGCTGTGGCCTCAGGATTTTGATCGACTAAAAAAGGCCAGATCGTTTTATTTTTTAGTCCTCTATCATACAGTGGTGTTGGAGGAATTTTAAACTGAATATGTGTGATCTCACTGACAAAAACTAAATAAATTTTTTCTGTTAGCCTTGTTACGAAGAAGATATTCGGAAAACTAAGGCCACCATTTTCAGGGTCATTTAAAATGAAAAGATCACCCACTTGGGGATTTAAATACTTGCGAATGATTTGCAAAACCACCAAGCGGCTAGTGGTTGACTTTAAAGTACCGCGGTCCGAGGACGCTAGCAATTTACCGTCCTCAGTAACTAGTGATGCCGACGGAAACGATTGCAAAATAGTTTTCAAAAGCTGGTGTGTTTGATGAAAATTCACGTCAGCCCCTTTTTGGCAGCCAACATAATCTCAGCTGTCCAATTAAAATCTGAGTACGTGATATTTGGATATTGCTTCAGATCTTGAAAGAAGAAATTTCCAAAATCTCCGATAATGCGAACAGGGCTATCTGAAATAGTTTTCAAAATCCAAGCTGTGACTGAGAAACGAATCCATTCTTTTATTTCTTCTTTAGTCAGCCTTACAGAGTCCAAGCTTTGTGCCTTTTGTAAAATTTGAAACTGAGTGTTCACTTTCTGCTGCACGGCTTCACTGGTAACTTGGGGGAATAGTTTTGAAATCAAAGCATTACTTTTTAAATCATCTGAAAAAGCATCCAATATTAATGTTTTTACAGATCGGCCCGCGATAATGGGGCCTGGTTCAAATTGCGCAGGGGACGGGGAAATGACTAGCTGACCAATCGGACTAGCGATAAGCTCACAATAGGGGGACATAAAAAATTCTTCATTTTGCGGGTGCTCGAAAGGGATGGTTCCCCATGGGCTTTGCCACTTAGCTTCAGTAGTAACACTTAAGCTTTCCCAATTTTCTACGTCAAAATAATAGCCTTTAGATATTTTTTCACGTTTAAGAAATTCAGCTAAAAAGCTGTGAGAGCTGAAATACAAATCAATGTTTTCAAATTTCTGTGTAAATCCAGAATTGACCCAAAAATTTATTTTCAAGTCGGCGCCAAAAACATCAGTTAAATCAGCAAGGACCTCATCTTTAGTGCCCTCACTGCCAGCATTCAGCAATGTCTTTCGTACAGATTCAAAATCAAACGGATGGGGAATGTTAAAAATTTTAAATTTTTGCGCTTCAAAAAAGTTACGTATGATCTCAGTCTGAGATGAATCAAACAACGTTTCGGGAAGTTGCAGTACAACCTTGTTTATTTCGGGATTTATTTTTTTTAATCTCAACAACTCAGAACTCAAAAAAAGCTCTGTGCAATTTGCTTCGACTGGTAAAATAAGTGCAGGTGCTGCTAAGGATTGCAGCTGCGTATTGGCTGCCGAGTATGAGTTCTCAAAACCTACTGGTACAACTTGAATAACACTTCCACCTAGGCGAAACGTCTTAAGGCGGTCCATGTAGCGTGTCACAATGTAGACAGAGCCTACTTTGTGATCGGGGCAGGCAGCTTGAGCCTGCAACAGTAAATTTTTTAGCGAAGTCTGCGGTAAGTAAACAGCTTTTTCAAAGAGACTGTTTTTACCCGCGGGTAAATTTAAATCAAAGGCACAAAGAGTTGCGAAAGATTCGCCTAGATACAGAGCAATTGCAGATTCGGTCATATTTGGTAAGAACTCGTACTTTCTTTTGTTGTATCAAGTATGATAGAAAGTCTGGTGTAAAGGGTCAATCATGAAAGTATCTGCAGAAATATTAAATCTTGTCCCGTACAAGCCTGGAAAGCCTATTTCCGAAACTCAGCGCGAATATGGCCTGACGGAAGTCCATAAATTAGCCAGTAATGAAAATCCACTTGGTCCCAGCCCGAAAGCTATCGCCGCTGTGCAAAGCCATTTACAGCAGCAACATCGCTATCCAGATCCTGCGTGTTTTGACCTTGTTCAGAAAATTTCAAAAAAATGGAACGCGCCAATTTCGCAAATCGGAATTGGCAATGGCTCTAATGAAATTATCGATTTACTGATTCGAATTTTTTGCGAACCCGGAGACTCAATTCTGACTTCGACTTCAGCATTTGTCGCGTATCAAGTCTGTGCTCAAGCGGCGCGGGTAAAAGTTCGAACGACGCCACTACGGGCCGATCTAACGATGGATTTAAAAGCGATAGCCGACGATTTTTTTCGAAATCCAACGGCTAAAACCAGAATAATTTTTATTCCTAATCCTAACAATCCGACTGGAACTATTGTTGGTGGGGCCGAGCTTGAAGAATTTCTAGTGCGACTGGGAAATCGCGATGATGTGCTGCTAGTTTTCGATGAAGCTTACACAGAATATGTGCGCGACAAACAATATAAAGAGGCCGCCAAATTTTACAAAGATTATACCAATGTTGTTGTAATAAAAACATTTTCTAAAGTCTATGGTTTAGCTGGCTTTCGTTTAGGCGCCATGCTTTGCCCCGACTATGTTTTAGAGCTGTATAATCGTGTGCGTAATCCATTTAATGTTAATGATTTAGCACAAATTGCCGGAGCCGCAGCACTTGAAGATGACAACTACATTCAGCAGTCTCAAAATGTTGTATGGAGTGGGTTAGATTATTTTTACCAAGAATTAAGCCGGCTAGAACTGAAATTTTGGCCATCCGAAGCCAATTTTATTTTATTCGATACCGGCAGGGATGCACAAGCAGCCTTCGTTAATTTGCTTAAAAAAGGTATAATACTTCGGCCTGTACAAAATTATGGCTTCGCCACTCAGCTGCGAATGACAGTGGGTTCAGCAGAAGAAAATAAAAAAGCGATCGAAGCTATCGAAAAGATGCTGACCGAAGTTCCTGTCATCGGTTAGCGTACCGAACTGTGAGAAAATTATGGGTTTTGTAATTACTATTGATGGCCCTGCGGCTTCTGGAAAATCCTCGGTCAGCCGTGAACTTGCCAAGACTTTTGGAATCCCATGGGTCTCGACCGGATCATTTTATCGGGCCCTGGCCTTTGCTGCAATACAGCGGGGTGTCTCACTAACGGATCGAATTAAAATTTCAGAATTAGCCATGTCAGATATTTGGAAAGTTGAAATGACAGCCGAGCGCACCCGCGTTTGGTACGATTCAAAAGATGTGACTGATTTGATTGCGCAAGAAGAATCTGGAAACGCTGCCAGTCTTATAAGTCATTACCCCGAAATTCGGCAATCTTTGCTGGATCATCAGCGAAGTTGTGCACTTGGAGTAAAAGGGTTGGTGGCTGAAGGACGTGACTGTGGAACTGTAATTTTCCCACAGGCCGAGGCCAAAATTTATATGACGGCTTCGTCTGAACACCGGGCAACAAGGCGGGCACAAGAACTAGGAATGGATCAAAAAAAATTGGTTGAGCAACAACATCAACGTGACCAGCAAGACACTAACCGTAAAGTGGCTCCTTTACAGGTTCCCGTAGATGCTTTGGTTTTGGACACGACCGAAATGGCATTTCCTGAAGTTGTTAAATCGGTGATTGATTTTGTTCTGACAAAAATCCAAATCTAGCTGTCCGTCCAGCCCCAAAAAATCCTTATGGGGCCCATAAACTCTTAGATTGACCAGCTAATTAAAAACCCCTAGAACTACCATTCGACCTTTGAGCTGCATTGATGGCTCTTAGCGTGGAAGGAAAAAAAGAAAGCACATGAATAAAACAATAAGCAAAAGTCAAAAAGAGAAACTATCGGTTCTAGCACTTCTGGATGCAGAAGACGCAGGAATCCCAGCAAATCCTGGTTTGAATAATCAAGCTTCAGGTAAAGAGTTCGAAGAACTTTTTGCAGCAGCAACTAAAGAACAAGATTTTCGCGTAGGTGACGTTGTCGCCGGAGTGGTTGTTGAAGTTCAATCAGATTATGTTTTAGTTGATATCAACTACAAATCTGAAGGTTTAATTCCAATCAACGAATTCCGTGTAGTTGATGGTGTTCGCCAAGTTAAAGCTGGCGACAAAGTAGAAGTATTGATCGACCGTATTGAAAACGAAAACGGCATGATCGCCTTATCTAAAGATAAAGCGGATATGATGCGTGCGTGGTCAGATATTTCTAAAGCAGCTGAAAACGAAGAAGTTATCGAAGGACTTGTCGTTGCAAAAGTTAAAGGCGGCTTAAGTGTTGATATTGGTGTAAAAGCTTTTTTACCTGGTTCACAAATTGATTTACGTCCAGTGCGCAACATGGATATTTATCTAGGCAAAAAATATAAATTCAAAGTTATCAAGTTTAACAAAAAACGTGGCAACATTGTCCTTTCTCGCCGTGCTCTTCTTGAAGAAGAACGCGACAGTTTAAAGTCTCAAACAGCTGAGACTATGAAAGAGGGCGCAACAGTTACCGGTCTTGTTAAAAATATTACAGACTACGGAGCTTTCATCGACTTAGGTGGAATCGACGGATTACTTCACATTACGGACATGAGCTGGGGCCGCGTAAAGCATCCTTCAGAAGTCATTAATGTTGGCGATGAAATTCAAGTTAAAATCTTAAAGTATGACACAGAAAAAGAACGTGTTTCTTTAGGCCTTAAACAATTGACTCCGGACCCTTGGGAAACTGTTAAGAACGGTTACAAAATCGGAACAAAAGTTAAAGGTAAAGTCGTATCACTTGCTGAATACGGAGCTTTCGTTGAATTAGGCGATGGCGTAGAAGGTTTAATTCACGTTTCTGAAATGTCTTGGACAAAGCGTGTAAAGCACGCCAACCAAGTTGTTCAAGTCGGTGATGAAGTCGAAGTTCAAGTTCTTGAAATCGACAGCGAAAACCGCCGGATTTCTTTAGGTATGAAGCAACTTCAGACAAATCCTTGGGTTGAGATGAAAGAATCTTATTCTCCGGGAACTATCATTGAAGGTGAAGTGAAATCAGTTACTGATTTTGGTATCTTTGTTGGTATTGAAGAAGGTATTGACGGACTTGTGCATATTTCCGATTTCTCTTGGACGAAGCGCGTAAATCATCCATCTGAGATGTTTACTAAAGGACAAAAAGTTCGCGCCGTTGTTCTAGGTGTTGATTCTGAAAACGAGCGATTTTCTTTAGGTGTTAAACAACTTGAAAGTGATCCTTGGTCTCAAATCGAAGGTAAATACGGAATCGGAACTCAGCATGATGTTAAAGTAACAAAAACGACAGACTTTGGTGCTTTCGTTGAGTTAGCAGCAGACATCGAAGGTTTGATCCATATTTCTGAATTAACAACAGATAAAGTTTCAACTGTTGAAGATTTCATTAAGCTGGGTCAGTCAATTAAAGCTGAAGTTATAACGATCGATAAAGAAGCTCGTAAAATTGGTTTGTCTTCGAAGTTAGTTAAGCTTCGCGAGCAAAAGGGTGATGTTGAAGATTATGCAAAAAAAGCTTCAACAACTGCTAAAACCAGCTTTGGCGATATGTTTGGCGATCAATTAAAGAATTTAAAGACAGACAAAGAATAGTTTGTTGCGCACTAGCAAAAACGGGCTGTTTTCTGCATAGCAGAATGACGGCGTTCGAATGAAAAGAGAACCTGAAGGGGTTCTCTTTTTTTTTACTTTCACCTGAGGTTCTACAAATGAAAAACTGGTCTTTTCGAAAAAAATTCGTGGTCGGAGTTATTGTTTTATTGATGGCTGTGTTTGGTTATCGCCATTACAAAAATCGCGATGAACGCAATGATAAACCATTTTCTAAAAATGAAATTTTACATTTAGAAATAAACGGCGTGATCATGAATGGCAAAAAGTTCTTATCACAACTAAAAAAATATAAAAAAGACAATTCAGTAAAAGCTATTGTTATCGAAATTAATTCTCCGGGTGGGGCGGTTGGCCCGTCGCAAGAAATTTACTATGAAATTTTACGCGCCAAAAAAGAAACCAATAAACCAATTATTTGTTCAAGCACAGGCTTAATGGCAAGCGGCGGGTATTACGCAGCCTTGGGGTGTGACAAGATTGTTGTCGCACCAGGGGCGTTGGTTGGCTCTATCGGTGTCATCATGGAATTTGCCAATTTAGAAAAACTGTACGACTGGGCGAAGATTTCAAGATACACAATCACCTCGGGAAAATTTAAAGACTCGGGATCTGAGTACCGCGCCATGCGTTCGGATGAGCGTCAACTTTTTCAAGAAATGATCAACGAGGTTTACGATCAATTTCGCACCACTGTTGCAACAGCGCGGGGCTTAGATTTAGCAGCTGTAACTGCTATAGCGGATGGGCGAGTCATGACGGGCTCGACAGCAGTAAAGCTAAAATTAGCTGATGAAGTTGGAATGTTTGAAGATGCCATCAAGCTTGCCGCAAAGACGGCTAACTTGGGCGAAGATTACCGTTTATTTCATCCGAAAAAAGAACGTATGAATTTCTTAGATTATTTGCCCTTTGATGATAATGACGAAGATGATTTAAATGCGCTGGATGAAATCAAGAATTTGATCGCAACATCCCACAAGGGTGCTGCCGCCGAAATTGTAAAAACCGTATTGAAAACAAAATATATGAATCAGCCTTTATTTCTTATGCCTGGCTATTGGGAATAGAATTTAATGGCTAAACAAGCACGCCCCAAAAAAAAGAAAGTAGCCACAGCAAAGACTGAAAAGTCTGCGCATATAAACCTAGGCCAGCAAATTTGGCCGATGGAACGTGATATTTTATTTCGTCCTGCGCGCTTAAAGTATGTTCGTAAATTAATTAAATCTACCGAATGCGTATTTTGCTTATCGGCTAAAAATAAGCCCAGCCTTGAAACGCTGCGGGTTTACAGCACCAAGTACTGTCAGATTATCTTAAATAAGTTTCCTTATAATAGCGGTCATCTTTTAGTATTACCCTTGGCGCACGTTGGAAAAATATTTGAACTTGGCGATGAGGCCTACGTTGACCTTCATCGTTGCTTGAAAATAGCGATGCAAGCAGTGCAAAATATTTACCAACCCAGCGGATTCAATGTGGGTATGAATCACGGGGCTGCTGGTGGTGCTGGGATTCCTGATCATTTGCATTATCACGTTGTTCCCAGATGGAATGGCGATCTTAATTTTTTTCCTTTAATTGCTGAAACGAAGCTGGTTGTTGAAACTATCGAAGACAGTTACAAAAATTTTGTTAACTACTTCAATCAATTAAGCGCGGGTCCAAAAACCAAAGGACGTCTATGAATTCAATTCATGTAACCCCCTTAACCCCGGTCGTAAAAAAATTAGTTATTGCGATGGTTGCCGTTTGGCTTGTCGTGCAAATCTTTGCAGACAGGTTTTTTCATTTAAATATCAGCAACTATTTTATTTTACATCCTGATCAAGTCATTGCCAAATTTTGGCTTTGGCAACTAGTCACTTACATGTTCTTTCATGCGCTTTCTCCATTTCATTTATTTTTTAATTTAATGATGCTGTGGTTTATGGGTTCCGAGTTAGAAAAGCATTGGGGCGCAAAGTTTTTCGCAACTTTCTTTTTTGTAACGGGCATAGGTGCAGCGATTTTGTATTGCCTTGGTGTTGCGCTGTACGCGGCAATAACCGGAGCGCAGGGGCCACTGATTATTCCGGTTATGGGTGCTTCAGGTGCACTTTTTGGTTTATTTGTTGCGTATGGAATAATTTTTTCGGAACGCGTGGTTTACATTTTGGCCGTCATCCCGATTAAGGCCAAATATCTATCGATGATTATCGCAGCCGTTGAACTTTCTTCGTTGCTAACGACCGGCTTTGCAGGCGGTGAGGTGGCTCATTTGGCTCATCTTGGTGGAGCCTTAGTTGGATACCTGTTTTTGGTATTTCATTCACGATGGAAGCTACAGCAAACAAAAGCCCGGTTGAAAAAGAAAAGTACAAATCTGCGTCTGGTGGTCGACAACGAAAAGGTCAAATCCAACGAAGATGGTCCTAAATACTGGAATTAAGCTAGATTTCAGGCGTAAACTGGGCTACAAAATAGTCCATTCCAGCCATTTATTTTGAAGTTGGATTTTGTAATTTAAAATTAGGAGTTTTTATGTCATCACTTAATAAAGCGCTTCAAGATTTAAAGTTTGATAAACGCCTTTTTGAACTTAATATTCGCTTGGGTTTAGTTAAAAAAGAAGATATCGCCAATCACGAAAAAAACTTGGTTGATCTTGAGTCTCAATGTGAAAAATTAGATATTGAAAAAGAAGATAACGATATTAACTAATTTGTCTAATTCGATGGGTTTAGTCTTTCAGCTGAGCCCATTCTTCACGAAGTATTTTAAATTCTTGGCCATTACTAATTACATATAGATTTTTGACGCCACGGTCTTTATGCCCATCTGATTCATAATCCTGAACAAATTGAAACAAGTACTGATCTTTAAGATTAAAAATATTGGGTTTTGAAATATTAATTTTCACAAATTTATATTTTTCTTTCAAACTTTTTTTGTGTTTAAGCCACGTCGATTTTGTATAATTTGAATCTGAAAATTGATCTGAATAAATGGTAATATATTTATCAAGATCTTGGGATTCCCACAAACTTTTCCAGTTAGCCAGCCACTTTAAGGCGGCTTCTTTTTTGGCTGAATGTTCTTCTGGATTAAGCCAATGAATTTGATTGTTAATAATTAATGGCGTTTTATTTAAAGATATTAAACCCTCAACTTGCTTGATCGCATCACTGCGAAGAACGACACATCCCTTAGAACCACGATTTAAAGCCACTTGATCAGGAATAGAGTGCAACCAAATTCCAGAACCAGTTTTGTTTTCAAATTTATCAAACACGTTGGGATAGTTGGTTGTAAAAGCCATGACTCCGTACTGTTCAAAGGGAATTTCAGGCGGTAATTTTTTTGCCTGAAGTAGGTAGATGCCTTCGGGCGTTTTTTTATCGTCGCGTTTAGTTTTGTTGCCGTCATTTTTTCCAATATCAATATCAAAAACTGAATGAAATTGGGTTTGATCTGCCGTCGACGTCTGAATGATAAATAATTTTCTTTTGGTTTTGTCAGCTAGAAATGCATTCGTCGCAATAGATTTTTCATCCGACAAAAGTAAAACTTCGTTCGGCAGCAACAGCGCTGTTGTGTCTTTAGATTCGGGTTTTTCATCAGCCGCGCGCGCAGTTAAAGGCATACTAAAAAAAGCTGTGGCAAAAAAAATAAAAGTGTAAATTCTAAGGTGTTTCATCTTTAGCAATCTATCGACAGGCCTCATGTGAAAATCAAGTTAAACTACCGTAGAATTTTTGGCTAGGTTTTATTAGCACGGCGGTGTGTTTCATTATGAGATTTGTTAATTAAAATTCAAATTAGGATCAATTCTTTTCTTTAGAATCTAGTGCCAAAAACCGATCAATAAAGGGTAAGCAGGCACTGCTGTTGATTAGGGGTGCAGGACTATTTCACGTGTAATGAGGCTCGAGTATGAATGCTTTAATTAAAAAAATCGTGGTCGCTGTATTGGTGACGACAAATATTTTCTGCCTTGGCCTAGGAGCTTACTGGGTGTTCATGTCTACAGAAGCGTATGAACCGCAGTCGATCACTGAATTAAAATTACGCCAACCTGCCAGTATTCAGGAAAAATTTGCAGGCGCACCAATGATTTACACTATGGATAAATTTGTCGTGAACTTGGCTGGCCTGCCGAAACGCACCATCCGATTGCAGGTTAATTTAGATATGATTGGTCCTGAATCTTTTCAGGAAATTATGGACTTAGAAAACCGTGCTAAGGCCCGCGACCGCATTGTGCGGGTGCTTAACGAGAAAAGTTTTGATGATTTAGAATCCATTCAAGGAAAGCTTTTCTTGAAAGATAAGATCGTCGAAGAAGTGAATAAGCTTTTAGACAAAGGTCTAGTGAAAGACGTCTATTTTACCGACTTCGTGATGAACTAATATTTATTTTTTCTTATTATAAATCCGAAGTAAAATATACATCACTAAACCCAACAACAGAACCAATAGCCCCAAAACAGATTTATTTTTAAATAAACCCTTTTTGCCCTGAGTGCTGCCATCGTCTGAAGCCAAAAGATCGGCGGGCATTGCCTGGCCAATCCCAGCTCCTAACGTTTCGCCTGCTCCGCGAAGTGGCCCCAAATCAGGTCGCGACAATAAATCTTTACTAGCGATTACGCGTAGTGATTTTACTGTGTTGGCAAAATTAACACTGTGTTTAGAGTAATATTTATTGTGAGCACTGAACGTGACTAGGATCGCGATTTGATCCTTTATCGTTGCCAAATAGCGGGTTAAATAATTTTGCACTTCACTATTTCCATGAAGCGCATCTAACCAGGGCTGGTCGTTGACTTTAAGTTGAGTCGACTTATAGACAATATTTGATGTCAACGTGCCACCAGCACGATTTTTGGTAACGATGGGATTACTCATATGATTTTCATAAAGTGGAAATGAGTCTGTCGGACCTTTTTCTTTCGCAGTTAAGATGATAACAGCCTCTTTGGCTTCTTGCGGGTCTTCGGCGCGGCAGACCCATTCGGTTTGCTCTAGATTGCATTTCCAATTATCTAGCATTTCAAAAGAGATATACGCATTTTTAAAAGTTCGTGCGGCAGCAGTTGCAGGTAGTAAGGAAATAAAAGCAAGGCATGATAAAAGATAAACCAAAACAGACCGATTGACTCGTAACATGATGCCCTCGCTTTGATGCTGACTCTGTAAAAATCCTCAGACATATTATATACATATTATTATTGAGCTACAAAGACTTAATAAGGGGGATTCATGTTGAATTTATCGCAACTCCAGACTTTTGTCACGGTCGTGGCCGAAGGTAGCATGACAGCTGCTGCGGACAAATTGTATCTGACTCAACCCGCAGTCAGTCAGCAGATGAAAAACCTAGAAGATGAATTAGGTGTGGAACTTATCGTGCGTGGTTCAAAACAAATTAAAATGACCGCTCAGGGTGAAGTGTTATATGAACATGCAAAAAAAATATTAAGTTTAGTTCAGCAAACTGAAATTTCTATAAAATCCGTTGGTGCCCAGTTGCGTGGTGAACTGCGCATTGGAACTTTGAATTCGATTGGTCTGCATTTGATGAGTCCTGTGGTAAGTCGCCTTTTGAAATACAATCCTGATTTTAAAATTAAGGTGGACTACGCGACTGGTGATGCGCTAATTGAAAGTTATAAAAAGGGCGAGCTCGATATTTTAGTTCTGCCAGAAGTCGAAAAACATTTTAAAGTAACCTTGCCGGATTCTAAATCACAAGTCTTATTTCAAGAAGAGATGTGGTTAGTAGGTTCGGGCAAAGATGAGTTTTATCCGCCACAATTGAATCTGGCAGAAATTAAAAAAATTCCATATGTTCATTTTGCTAAGGAATTTCCAGAATTTGATCAGTTACTAAAAGACCGCGTAGGAACGCTTCAATCGGTGTTTGAATCTTCGAATGTTGGAACCTTAAAGCGTGTTGTAGAAAATGGTTTGGGTATCGGATTTTTACCGTCTCATTCCATTCGTAAGCAGGTTCGTGGTGGTAGGCTTAATCATATCCGAATTTTAGATTTCGAATACAAAATGGATTTTATATATTATTACAAATCAGCAGAATCAACGGCAGAGGCTGCGCAAATTTTGTTTCAAGCTATCACTGGCGATCAAGAAAAAAGCTAGAATAGAACGCTTTCCGGCCAACCCATACGGGAAGCGATAATACGAACAATTTCACTGGCAGTTTCTTCTAAGGCCCGCTCGGTAACATTGAAAACAGGCCAACGGCGGTTTTGTTTGAAAAGATTTTCAGCGTATTCAATTTCTTTTAAGATCTGCTGGGATGACGCATATTCTCCACCCGTATCTTGACCGAATTTTTCTAGGCGATTTTTACGAATTCGTTGAAGAGAATCGATATCAATAATTAGACCCACAATCTTTCTTTGATCGATTTCAAAAAGTTGCTGGGGCAAAGGGGCTTCGATCACTAGCGGAATGTTAGCGACTTTCCATCCCTTATGACTTAAAAAAATAGATAACGGCGTTTTACTAGTGCGGCTAATTCCCACCAGAACGATATCGGCTTTATCTAATTCATCGAATGTTTTTCCGTCATCATGTCGAACCGTGTATTCAATAGCCTCGATGCGCTTAAAGTACATGTCATCTGTTTGGCGAAGCGCCCCTACTTGGCTGGATGAGGGCACTCCAAAAAAATGATCCATGATATTTATCAAAGGACCTAAAAAATCAAGCGCCGGTATCGACTTTTCAATGCAAATTTCTGCTGTTTTTTTTCGTAGCGAAGGACTGGCAAAGGTATAAGCCACCATGCCGCGCTTTTCAAAGCAATCATCTAATACACTACGCACTTGATCCTCCGTGCGAATATTTTTACAACGAACTAAATTTATATCTTTCTCAGAATACTGCACCAACGCCGCACGAATCATAGTGACAGCTGTTTCACCCGTACCATCTGATAAGATAAAAATTGAATTCGATTTAGAACCTATTGTCATGCGAAATGAATTTTCATCAATGTTTTCTGTAAAATTTCGAGTCTAACTTTCAACCAAGGTTCGGCAATTTCTGTTCCCAGTAGGACACTGTAGGTATGGCTGATCGCAATCACAAAAGTAGTCATTTTGCGCTCTGGGTTAACAAACGAATAATTTAATTTTTTTAAAATCGACGAAGCTGGCGTTTTTGCCACTTGAAAAAGCTTCGTTGGTGGTAGGCGAAGCAATAAACTTTCAGTGCCTAATTTTATTGGTTGGCCAAACGCAAAAGCATCAATGACTAAATTCAAATCTTTTTGCCGCTCAAATAAAAATCCTACTTCAAAAAATGAAGAAAGCTGAGTAAACACTGAATGAATACTTTCTTTTTCGGGCATTACACTATGAATGTAGCTTAAATTCTGTAACGATGAATTGTCGGCGTTAAGTTCAAAGCTCTGGCGACTTTCAAGCAGGCTAAGATCTTGGTTGTTAGATTCAAAGGCTTTTTCTAATTTTTCATTCCATTTTTTTATCATTCTTAGATGATACTTTATCCGGTTTACTGGACGAATGAGATTTGCTGCAAACTAGCCGAAAGGCGAGTAATTAATTTCGCTGATAGATCTTCAGGTAGTGAAAACAAGCGAATAGACGCCACTTTTAACGACTGACAAGTTTCAATTATTTCGTCAGCGGCCAGCGCGCTATCTGGTGGTAAAATAAGTAGCCAGTTATTAAAAAAGTGGTCAGACGTGCCGATAAGTACAGACTTTTTAGGTGAGAAAAAATTTTTCTTTAGAATTTGTGTTTCCCGTAATATTTCTTCTATTTTTGTCGGGGATTCCATTTTTTGATGAAGCAAGCACCGTGATAATAAAAACCCAGATCGGTAATCCAACTGTTGCCACCAACTATTTTGCGCCGAAGGCAAAATCCATAAATCGGCGCCGGCGTCTAAAGCACTAGCGGCCGCTATTTTATCGACGTTCATTCCGAACAACCTGATCTAAAATACCATTTACAAAAGAGGGTGATTCTTGGGAACCAAAAATCTTTGCAACTTCAATAGCTTCATTGATTGCAATTTTGGCCTCAATCATTTCTTTTGCATGAAAAATTTCAAAGACGGCTAATCGTAACAATCCACGATCAACTCCGCCCATGCGGTCTATTTTCCAATGACGGCTGGCTTCTTGTATTTTTTTATCAATATTTTCTTTATGTGCTGATACGCCACGGACAATTTCGTCCGCATAGCGCAGCACTTCAGCGTCTTGTTTTTGTCCATGAATAGAAGTTAATTCTTCGACTGAAATGGAAGGGGCGAACTCAGTTTGAAATAATATCTGCAGGGCGATCTCGCGGGACTGGCGTCTCATTTTTTTCGTCGACTTTCGTTGCTGTCATTTGCGGGACAGCGGTTAAACTTAATTGCGGACTGGCAGAGTCTATTATATCGATCAGTTCGTCACCTTCAAGTTTTTCAACGAACTCCTGCACATCTTTGAAAGTTCTATAAACACTGGCAAATCGCACATAAGCCACGTCATCAAGCATTTTTAATTCAGCCATCACACGGCGGCCAATTATTTTCGAAGCCACTTCAGAATCCCCACGGGTCATCAGCCAGGCGGCGATTCTATCTACAGCACTTTCTAATTGCGCTAAACTGACGGGTCTTTTTTGACAACTGGCTTGCAAGCCACGAAGTAATTTTTCTTTATTGAAGGGTTCACGGCGCCCATCTTTTTTTATGATGAACGGGTAACTCAGCATAACTGTTTCTAGAGTAGAATACCTTGATTTACACGATAGGCATTCACGGCGACGACGGATACCGCCATCCTTTTGAACGCGAGTATCCAAAACTTTATCATCGGAATGTCCGCAGAAAGGGCATCTCATAGAATCTAACGTAAGAGAGGCTTAGGTCAGGGTCAATCCTACTTGATTGCCAAAACTAAAACTTGTGCGTAGCATAAAAAACACATGAAGGAGACCAAATGAGCAAATCAGCTTTATTTTTAGCATTATCCTTAATCCTTGGTTTTCAATCCACTCAAGCTGCAACTCCAAAAGTGGGTAAAAAAGCGGCGGCTCGGTACTTTCAAGGGGAAGCGGGTGCAAGTCCTGAACCTCAGCCGCAGACCAATCGGGCGCCTTCTAATATTGAATCTTTGACTCCAGAAGATCATTTTTTAACATTTGGATTTAGTAATTACTTAAGTTCGGATTCCTACCGCTGGGGAAAAAACGGAAGCGAAGATAAAGTCGGAAAATGGGGTTTAGATATGATGTATCGAACCACGCAGTTTTCGAATACCATCGATGGTGCCATTCGCGTCAGCTATAACGAATTTGAAGTCGATCAGGCACGCGCTTCAAAAATAAGTTTTATGTATGCTATTACGCTTCCAGATGCAGGATCGCAGTTTCCTCTGTATTTCGGAGCCGCAGCGGGCCCCGGAGTTTTTCTTAAACAACTTCCCGATGAATCGCCCTTAAGTTTGGATTATCAACTTTACTTGGGATTACGTTTATTCAATATCATGGATAAGACTGGTTTTTATGTCGAAGGTGGATTAAAGAATCATCTTCAGTTAACAAGCGACGGGCAGTTGAACGGAACCTTTGTTTCTGCCGGGGCCGTATTCGCTTTTTAAGTCTTGAATAGGTTAGAAAGTTTGGTCCGCATGCTAGATTCGTTACACTTTCCTTTAGTTGACGCCGCGGCGTTAGCATTAGAAGAAATATTTCTAGATAATCGCTATGCCGATAAGGTGATCGAAAAATTATTTAAAAAAAATCGTAAATGGGGAGCCCGTGACCGAAAATTTGTGGCTGAAACAATTTATGAAATTGTTCGCCACAAAAGACGCTTAGAGTTTGTGGCGCAGTCAGAGCACGCTTGGGATTTGATAGCAGCTTTTTTGGTGCAAACTCGTGGTGAGCTGCCAAATTGGATGGAGTTTGATAATGTTCCGTTGGCCGAATTCAAAAAGAGAAATTCAGCGGAAAAATCACCGGAAATAGCCAATTCCTTTCCGGATTGGTTGCATGATTTAGGGTCTAATGAATTTGGCGAGCAATGGACTGCGATGATGAATGCCTTAAATAAACCGGCAGAAGTTTTTTTAAGGGCGAACACTTTAAAAACAACGACCGAAAATTTAATCGCTGAACTTGCTACAGAACAAATTGAAGCTGAGCCCGTACAATCCAAAGATTTTAACTTTCCGGTTTGTGTAAAACTTAAAAAAAGAAAAAATGTTTTTATTACGCAGGCCTTTCGTAAGGGATTTTTTGAGATGCAGGATGCGGCCTCGCAACAAGTCGCTGCATTATTAGAAGTGGAACCAGGTTTACGTGTTGTGGATACTTGTGCAGGCGCAGGTGGTAAGTCGTTGCATCTTGCGGCACTTATGAAAAATAAAGGTAAAATCATTTCCATGGATATTCATGAGTGGAAATTAAAAGAACTGAAAACGCGGGCAGCCCGGGGTGGCGTTGATATTATTGAAACAAAACTTATTGAAGGCTCGAAAACGATCAAGCGATTAGAAAAATCTTTTGACCGTGTTTTGCTGGATGTGCCGTGTTCGGGTTTAGGTGTGTTACGACGAAATCCCGATACCAAGTGGAAACTGACTTTAACCGAAATCGAACGTTTGCAGGCCTTGCAGAAAGAAATCCTAACTGATTATTCAAAATTGTGTAAAGCGGGTGGTATCATGGTTTATGCAACGTGCAGTATTTTGCACCGTGAAAACGAAGACCAGATAAAATGGTTTTTATCAACCGAAGACGGCGCAAACTGGATTTTGGAAAAAGAGCTGCGGGTGTGGCCGCAGCTGCATGGCTTTGATGGATTTTACGGAGCTAAGCTTCGCCGAAAAATGTAGGTTCTTCTGACTGGTATTTAAAAATAAATTTTTGCGCCCAGCTTTGTGCCAGTGCGCTGCAAACCGCGATCGACATTATTTAATTTTGAACCTTGTCGTTCTTGGTACCAATCTCCAAAAATTCGAAAGGCGCCATACTCAATAAAAATGCCGGCGTTTAATTCGTCAGCCTGCGTATCCCCATAAAAAGATTCTGAAATGGGTAAGAAATAGCGGTAATTAGCTTGCACGCCAAAAAACTTGTTCATGTAAAGCTGTAAAGTCAAAGCCGGAAAACTTTGATTAAGGCGGTACAAATTATTATTTTCTGTTCGAGTCCGTAATCCGTAATGAAATGTTAGATGCGTTCCCTGTAGGGTATTTCCAAAAAGACGTAAATTAAACATTCCCGTCACATCGTTGAAATTTTCTTCCACGTTATTTTGATATTCAGCAGTAATTCCAACAAGTGTCGCGTACGCAGCAAAAGATCCATCCGTGGATTTTTTGTTTGCTTTAAAGGTCGCAGCTCCGACCGTGGAATCTAATGAGTATTGGAAAAATGAACCTGATAAACAAAACTCAAAAGGAGATGGTGTGTTGATTGAAAGCCATAGGTCCATCAAAGCTCTGCGGTCTTTGGCTTCCATCCATTCTTTTAAAGTGAAACGTTTCATGGCTCGCTGTTCCGCGCGCCTCTGCAAACTGTAACCTTCATTTTTTTCCTGCGCTAAAATTTGCAAAGACAAAACAGTAATTAATAATAAAATTAAGTGAGCTGTTTTCATAACTTTATTTTAGCACAAGCGCGGGCCGAATTGCGCTTTCTGTGGTGTTGTCTCATTGCAGGAAATAAGTGTGACTTTATTGTCTAAGCTTTTTTCAAAGCCGGCTGAGCCATGCTAGGAATTTCGATTATGAACTGTGTATTAGCTGATTTAGAATTTAAGAATAAGCGACCATTATGGCCCTCTATGAGGCCCTTGGCTATACTTAGCCCTAGGCCGGTCCCTTTGCCAATTGGTTTTGTGGTATAAAAAGGTTCCATCATCTTAGCAGCAATGTTAGTTTTAATACCCGTGCCTGAGTCCGTAACAAGGATTTGAAATTTTCCAGAATCGTGTTCAAAACAAATTTCGACCCAACGAGGTTTATGAAGTTCGCAGACAGCATCAAAGGAATTTGAAAGCAGATTCAATAGTACTTCAATGATCTGAGCTTCGCGGCAAAAAATAACTGCATCAGGAATATCATCAATTTTGAGTTCAACATCATTAGTTCGGAATTTATCGACCAGTAATCGTTCAGTATTGCGAATAAGTTGTTGGATATGAACATTTTGCGCTTGATCATCTTCCGAATTGTGTGAAAACGCCTTTAGACCACTAACTACTTTTGCAATGCGGTCAACAGTTTTGTCAATACCACTTAGCAGTGAGTGCATTTTTAGCGAATTAAGGACGGGTGCTTCAAGTAGCATTTTCAAAGCTTCGCTTTTACTTTGAATGATCGCTAGTGGATTATTTATTTCATGAGCAATGCCAGCAGCCATTTCACCTAGGGTTGACATTTTTGAAGATTCAACAAATTGCAACTTTTGTTGTTCAATTTTTTCGATAGACAATAAAAAGTGATAAAGTCCAAAAATAAATCCAAATAATAAAATTATAATACTGCCAAATCCCCAAGCCAGATTGATGTACCAGTTTTTTAAAAAATCCATTTCGGCTAAACCATTAACCATCATGAAATTGTAGGCATAATTAATCGACACACTAGAAAACTTTTTAATACCATCAACAAAGGAAACCGAAGTCCAAGTGCCTTCTTCAGTTTCTGAATTAAGAATTTCTATCAGGGGCTGTGGCAATTTTGTTGTGGTGCCATTGAGGCCCTCTACGATTGGATACCGGGCAATAATGATAGATTCTTTTGGAGTAATAAGTGATAAATTCCCATGCGGCCCGATAGCAACCTTGGAAAAGATATTTTCAAAATAACTTATTGGCACTAGCGCATTTACGATTCCCAAAAATTTACCATCAGGCCCAGTTATACGGCGGTTGACCGCTAGCGATGGCACTTTTAAGGATCTTCCAAACAATGGCTTTGAGATAAGTAAGCCTGAGTTGACATTATTTTTATGTTTAATAAAATAATCGCGATCGCTAACATTTACCGCAACTAAATTTGGACTATCACTTTGGCCAACATAATCTCCTGCGCTGTTGGTAACTTTGATAAGACTAATTTCAGGAACAAATTTGCTTTTTCTTGTCAAAAGCTCGTGATATGCTTTCGCAGTCCATTGGTAATTTTCACCGCGATCTTCAACGACATCGACAATATTCAATAACGTAAGATCAATTTTTTTAAAAAAGTTTTCAATATGCTCTTCAAAAATGTGAGTTGTGTTTTTTGCTGCAATAGAAGCCTGCTTGACGTCATTTTCGTACGCGCGCCAAACTTGAAAAGCGAAAATGGAAATAAATGCGACGATAAAGATGATGCTGGTGCGGGCAATTGAACGATGCCTTTTATCGGCTAAAACTTGCCAAATGGATCTTTGCATAAATCTAATGATATCAGTAATTTGCGACTACGAAATCAACTAGTAATGCCAAGGGAATTTTTTGAAATTTTTTGGACGTTTATCTAAGAAAGAATTACGTCCTTCGGTGGCCTCTTCTGTACCATAGGCTAGACGAGTGGCTTCACCAGCAAACATTTGTTGTCCAACTAGACCATCGTCTATCAAATTGAAACCATATTTTAGCATGCGCATAGCGGTCGGTGATTTCTGATTCATTTCAGCCGCCCACTCGAGTGCTACTTTTTCTAAATTTTGGTGGGGCACTACTTCGTTGACCATGCCCATTTGAAAAGCGGTGTCGGCATCATAGTTTCGGCCAAGAAAAAAAATTTCGCGTGCTTTTTTTTGTCCTACTTGGCGCGCTAGATATGCAGACCCATAACCTGAATCAAAACTAGCAACATCGGCATCCGTCTGTTTAAAAATAGCATGCTCTTCAGATGCTAAAGTTAAATCGCAAACCACATGCAAAGAATGGCCTCCGCCAACAGCCCAGCCTGGAACAACGGCCATGACAACTTTGGGCATAAAACGAATTTGTCTTTGAACTTCTAAAATATGTAGGCGGCCAAGTTTTGCTAAATCTACATTATTTTGTGCGGTGTCTCCGGTGCCATTGCTATCTTGGCCTTCGTATTTATAACCGTCTTTGCCGCGAATGCGCTGATCGCCGCCAGAGCAAAATGCCCAACCGCCATCTTTAGCAGACGGGCCATTGCCCGTGATGATCACAACTCCGACATCCGCAGAAATTCGCGCATGTTCTAAGGCCACAGATAACTCATCGACGGTTTTGGGACGAAAAGCATTACGTACTTCGGGGCGATTAAAAGCTATGCGCACGGTGCCCTGATTTATTGCTCGGTGGTAGGTGATATCGGTAAAATCAAAACCTTTCACTTCATTCCACTGACTAGCATCAAAAATATCTGAAACTTTTTTATTCATAACTTAGGTGTAGCATTGACCTGAAACATTGTCCAAGCCAAGATAAAGCAACCATACGTAATTCAGGGAGAAAAAAATGGTCCATGATTTAAGTCCTTTTATTTACAAATTTCCAGCAACCTCATTTTGGGGAGATAATTTTGGATTTCGCTGGTACGGTTTTGCATATATTCTTGGATTTATCTGCGCGTATCGAATTATTTCATGGCTTGCAGAGCGTCAGCGCGCCGGCATGAATTATACTATGGTTAGCGATTTTATCACATATGCAGCCATCGGAACTTTAGTCGGCGGTCGTCTTGGTTATTGTTTATTTTATGACCCCAATTTATTTTTTAGTTTCAGGCCCACTATCCCATTTTGGGGAGTACTTGCAGTGAACGAAGGCGGCATGGCAAGTCATGGTGGCATCATCGGAATTATCATTGCGTGCATCCTGTTCGCAAGAAAGTCCGGCTTAAATTACGTTTATCTTTTGGATTTAGCAGCCGTCACGGGTCCCATCGGCGTCTTTTTTGGCCGCATAGCTAACTTTATTAACGGTGAGTTGGTTGGAAGACCTTCAGCGCCTGATTTTCCGCTAGCTGTAAAATTTCCGACAGATATTTTAAATTGGCCCAGTCAAGAATTCGATCGCTTAAGTACGTTAACTCCCGCCATTGATAAAATGGGGGTTGCATCAGCCAAATGGAGTGAATTATTAGCTGGTTTCCGCACAGATGCTTCGGTTCGAGATCAAGTCTATGGTCTTTTAAATAAAATTATTTTTGAAATACAAAATGGCAATACAGCGGTCAAAGAGGCCTTAGGAACAGTACTTGATCCACGGCATCCTTCTCAACTTTATGCAGCAGCTGGAGAAGGACTACTTACATTTTTAATTTTATTTTTCCTGATGCGGAAGGCGCGAAAACCGGGCTTTGTCGCAGGAAGTTTTATTATTATTTATGCGATTGTGCGTATCTGTGACGAACAATTTCGTATGCCCGATGCCCACATCGGTTATCAGTTATTCGGTTTAACTCGTGGACAATGGCTAAGTATTGCGATGTTATTATCTGGTTTTGTTGCCCTGTTTTATTGGATGCGGACTCAGTCGCAGACAATCTTTGGTTGGAAGCGTGGCGAAAGTGTTAAAGTCAGCCGGCGCTAAGTAAAACGGTTTTTTATAATTTTAATATTTCATCAGCCGAAGTCAGTTTTTCTTCTCCAGTTGTGAAGTTTTTGATTTTATATTCAACCGAGCTGTTTTCTTGTTCAAAAAGTAAAATTGCAAAAACAGATTCAGCTTCGGTGGTCAGCTTACTAATTTTTTCTAATTTCTTTTTCAAATTACCGGTGTGAAAGCTTAAACATTTTTTATTTTTCGCGGTCATGGCGCTAATTAATTGCAGGGACGCTAATTCAGCTTTGGCGCCAACAGCGGCAAAGCCATAAAGCACCTCATCCTTTTTAACAGCTAAATTTTTTTCGCACAGATCTGCTAGGCGGTCGACGCCTGCGGCCCAGCCAACGCCAGCGGTTTTAGGTCCGCCCAGCATTTCGACTAAGCCATCGTAACGGCCACCCGATAATATAGCCCCTTGGGCACCGAGCTCTGTCGTGGTGAATTCAAAAACAGTGTGGCAATAATAATCTAAACCACGCACTAATTTAGGATTAATTTTAAACGGAATTTTTAATTGAGTTAAGCCATCAATTACTTTTGTAAAAAAATCTTTTGCTTTTACGCTTAAATAATTTTCCATCAACGGCGCCGAAGTAATTATTTTTTTGTCTCCGTCATCTTTAGAATCTAAAATACGCATCGGATTTTTTTCTAGGCGAATTTGCGAATCCGGCGATAACTGGGCTTTCAAGGGCATCAAAAAATCGACCAGTGCTTTTCGGTACGCGGCACGCGATTCAGAATCCCCGAGTGTATTGATTTCTAAAACGCATCGGTCTGCCAAATTTAATTTTTTAATAATATTCCATGCTAAATCTAAACATTCAATGTCAGCTAACGGAGTTTCTAAACCTAGTACTTCTACACCGAATTGGTAAAACTGGCGGTAGCGTCCTTTTTGCGGACGTTCGTAACGAAACATCGGGCCGTAATAATATAGTTTTAGTGGGACCAATTGCGCTAAACCTTCGCTTACAAACGAGCGCGCGACTCCAGCAGTTCCTTCGGGTCTAAGCGTTATTGAATCTCCGCCACGGTCGGTGAAAGTGTAAGTTTCTTTGCTGACAGCGTCGGAGGTTTCTCCAAGACTGCGGTGAAAGACTTCAGAGAATTCAAAGATCGGCGTTTCAATCTCGCTAAAGCCATAATTTTGCGCCGTTTTGTACGCAATTTCGTCAATGGCGCGAAAAGTTTTTTTAAGATTTGGTAATAAGTCGCGAGTGCCGCGTACGCTTTGGTATTTGCTCATAGATGCGAATCAGCATATCCTAGTCAGCATGAATATGAAATGGATTTTAGTTGCTGTGTTAATTTTTTTTGGCGCCGTCGGTGGTGGAATTTTCGTTTTATCAGGATCGGGAAAAGGTATTGGTGTTGAAGTTGATTGGCGCCTGCTTGGTCAAATGGATTATCTTGCAAAAAAACCCACCACGGAATTGCAGCAACTTGATGGCAAGCAAGTGAAAATCCCTGGCTTCATGGTGCCGCTAGAAGATAACGAAAGAAAAGTGACCGAGTTTTTATTGGTGCCAAGTCCGCAGGCTTGCATTCACGTGCCACCACCTCCGCCGAATCAAATGGTGTATGTGATTATGAAAAAAGGTGTTGAAGCAGCCGTTGGTGCACCTATTTGGGTTTACGGAGAGCTTAAGATTTCGACCAAACGTTCGAAGTACGGCGAAGTTAGTTTTGAGTTAACCGGTGATGAAATCGAACCTTACAGATAGGAATGGAATTTTTATGCGAAAAATAATTTTTGTAATTTTAATGTTTCTAGGTGTGTTTACTTTTGCTGGTGTTCACCGTGAACACAAAGCCCACCAGCATGGCGCTGCAAAAATGGCCATTGCGTTTGAAAATACCAAAGGAAAAATCACTTGGGAGCTTGCCAGCGAAGGTGTTTATGGATTTGAGTATGCACCAAAAACCACCGCCGATAAAAAGAAGCAAAGTGAAGGCTTAGAAAAAATAGAAAAAAATATTGGCGCTATGATTGTCTTTGCCGCTGATAACGATTGTAAAATTACCAAAGAAAAAATTGAAGTGGATCAGCATGAAGGCGGAAAGCACTCAGATATCGATGCCGCTTTTAATGTTGCATGCATAAAAGATCCAGCCGGCTCTTTTATAACTTTTAACATTCAAAAGTACTTTCCAAAATTAAAAGATGTGGATGTGCAAATTCTTGTCGGCGAATTTCAGAAAGCCTTTGAAGCCAACTCAAATAATTTTCGTGTTGATCTGAAATAGTTTATGAACGCTATTGAAATCGCGGCTTTAAAATTTAATTATGGCCAGCATAAAATTCTAGATATCCCGGAACTTTTTATCAAAACTTCGGAATTCGTTTTTTTACACGGGCCTAGTGGCTCGGGAAAATCGACGCTGCTTGAGCTTTTTGCGGGAGTGCTGCAAATGCAAAGCGGCAGTTTAAAAATACTTCAGGAAAATTTTCAGGAAAAATCAAGTGCGCAGCTGGATCAGTTTCGTGCTGCAAACATTGGTTATATATTTCAAAGTTTTAATTTAATTCCGTATTTGTCTGTCGAAGAAAATATTAGGCTACCGATGATGTTTGCAACAACACCCGTTGACGAATCCCGTTATCAGGAATTAGTTTCAGGATTATCGCTGAAGCAATTTGTTAATAGAAAAGTAACGGATCTTTCTGTCGGTCAACAGCAAAGGGTTGCCGTGGCCCGGGCCCTGTTAAAAAAGCCCAAGCTAATTTTAGCGGACGAGCCGACTTCGGCACTTGATTATGATCACCGCGAAAAATTTTTAAATTTGTTATTTCGATATTGCAGGCAGGACGGCACAACCGTTTTATTTGTTAGTCATGATCGCACCATCGAAAAACTTTTTGATCGGTCAGTCAGTTTACAGGATGTTAACAAAGTGGCTCCAGTCAGCGAGAACTTATTATGAATTGGCTAACGTTGGCTTGGAAATCTTTAAGCAATCGGCGATTAGCAACGTCGCTAACTGTGATTGCCATGATGTTAAGTTTGCTTTTACTAATGACCGTAGAACGTGTGCGGCGTGCTGCCGAAACTGGATTTACAAAAAGTATTTCAGGCGTCGACCTTATTGTAGGGGCCAGATCAGGGCCGTTACAAATAGTTTTGTATTCGGTATTTAATCTTGGCCAAGCAACTAATAATGTATCCATTGAAAGTTACAACGAAATTAAGTCACGGCCCGAGGTAGATTGGACTATTCCTTATAGTTTAGGTGATGGTCATCGCGGCTTTCGCGTAGTTGCCACCAATGAAAATTTTTTTAAGCATTATCAATTTCGCAATAAAGAAAAGATAAGTTTTTCTCAAGGAAAAGAATTCGCCGGATATTTTGATGTGGTGATCGGGTCTGATGTCGCTGCAAGCCTTCATTACGAAATAAATTCAAAAGTCATTGTAGCTCATGGCTCGACCTCGGGTGATGCCATACAAGCCCATGATGATAAGCCGTTTCACGTGGTAGGGATTCTTAAGCCAACGGGCACAAGCATCGACCGGGCTTTGTACATTTCGCTAGAAGCTATGGAAGCGATTCATTTGGATTGGCAATCGGGTAGTGCTCCGCAGTTGGACCAGCAAATTAATCCTGATTCAATCCGGCCTGAAATGGTCAAACCGCGCACGATCACATCTTTCTTCTTACGCACTAAAAACCGTATCGAAACTTTGAAGCTGCAGCGACAGATCAATGAATATAAATCAGAGCCCTTACTGGCGGTGATACCTGGCGTGGTTTTATCAGAGTTATGGCAAACACTATCAAGCGTAGAAAAAGTATTAAAAGCTATTTCTTTTCTGGTGATGCTGGTGGGATTAATGTCGATGCTAATTGCTTTAATGACCTCACTGAATGAACGACGGCGCGAGATGGCTATTTTGCGTGTGCTTGGTGCCTCGCTTAAGCATATTTTGGGTTTAATTGTATTAGAAACTTTCGTGTTAACTTTGCTGGCCGTTGCTTTAGCCTGTGTCTTAAAAATTATTACCGAGTTTATATTAGGTCCGTGGCTTCAAGTGAAATACGGTTTGTATTTAGAAGCCCCGTTATTTTCACTAACGGAGTTTTTGTATATCGCAATTATGCTTGTATTGGGCGTAGCCATTAGTTTGATTCCCGCTTTTAGTGCCATGAAATCGGCACTAAAAGATGGACTAAGCGTTAAGGCGTAAATTGAAAATGGCAGAAATAATTAATTATATAACTCCGCAAGGATTTGAAAAATTACGCAAAGAATACACTGACTTGCTAAATGGTGAACGGCCCCAGCTGGTCGCCACAGTCGCATGGGCTGCAAGCAATGGCGATCGGTCGGAAAATGCGGATTACATCTATGGAAAACGTAGACTTCGTGAAATTGATAAGCGTTTGCACTTTTTGCAAAAAAAAATGGAATCAGCTGAAGTTATCGATCCGACGAAATTGCTTTCAAAAACTATTATTTTTGGTGCGACCGTAACCATCGAAAACGAAGATGGCAAGCAAGTCACCTATCAAATCGTCGGAGAAGATGAGATCGACATTAAAAAAGGTAAGATTTCATGGAAATCACCGGTGGCAAAAGCGCTACTGGGAAAGAAAAAGGACGACGAGATCGTCATTAAAAAGCCCAGCAGCGAAGAAGCTGTAGTTATCTTAGACATTCAGTTTAAGTAATTTTTTCTAGGCTTAATCTTGTACTTGCTTAACATTAAAGAATCACTAAGATACGGCCAACGAGGGGTGTCCAATGTCGAAACAAAGTTTTCTGATCGGTCTTCTTAATTTATTCGTGGTTTTTTCGGTTCAAGCCGAAAACTTTCAAAATCAAAATTTTAGCAATCGCAACCAGAAACAGCAAAAGCGTTTCTTTGGGCGTCCACAAGCGGCACAACCAGTTGTTTCTGCTCTAGCGGGTGTTGCTAACGCCGCCGATGCCGACTTAGTCCGTGCCGTCGAAAGCAATCGCAATGTCGATTTCGTTAAAGCGTCTGGAATGAAAGTTGTCGAAATATTACAAGACGATACCCATGGAAGTCCTCATCAAAAATTTAAGATCAGATTATCAAATAACAAAATAGTAATTGTAATCTCAAACTTAGATATGTGTGTTCATATCCCAGTTCAAATCGGTGATAGTGTCGGAGCCGGTGGCCAATACATTCCTACAGGCCCTGCCACAGGAATTCTTCACTGGGTGCACGCAGACCCCTCTAAACGCCGCCCTGATGGCTACGTTGAGCTTAACGGCCACGTTTACTGTAAGTAATAAATCGTAATTAATTCTTTGGCGTTTCCACGTGTTATGTTGAGACATCGATTATGTTTCGTCCTAATGTGAATTGAATCTTTTTCGCCACTATCAAAGTCTCACTTTGACTGCCAAACTTCAGGTCACTGTCGATCATCAATTAGTCATCAACATTTCATATCGGTTGTCAGAAATGTTAGGTGTGTTTCAATCAAAGACCTTAACAATATCTGCTAGTTATCGCAGATAAAACCAGCTCATTTCTAGACGTCATTTTGGTCCCAGTTTTGTAGCTTTTATACTTAAGAAGCTTGAAAAAACTAGGAGTGATTGTGAGACGGATGATAGCGAGAAATTTTAAAAATAAATTGTCTTCACTGGCCGTTGTTTTTTTATTTTTCTTTGCCAATCAAGGCTGTCAGACTCAAAGCAAGAAAGATAATTATTTAAATGATGTATCTCGAACTCAGCAGGCTAAAATTCTTTTGAAGCACGACTACGCAAAATCTGTTGCTAAAGAATTCGAAAAAGATGTGCACTTTGCAAAGTACTTAGAAAGATATATTGCTCAAGAAAATAGTAAATTAAATGCTGAAGCACTCAGTGAAAGTTTATTAAAAGCTAGTCGTGATCACTTTTACGATCCGGTTTTTCTTTTAGCGGTGGTAAAAACTGAAAGCCAATTTAATCCTTATGCCAAAGGCACTCACGGCGAAATTGGCCTTATGCAAATAAAGCCGGATACCGCAGAATGGATTTGTGAAAAGAAGAAAATAAAGTGGTTAGGAGCTGCGGCTTTAAATAACCCTTCTTATAACGTGCTTGTTGGCTCACTTTATTTTGCTTATTTGAAAAAATCCTTAAAGACGGAAAATGCTCACTATATAAACGCATACAATTTGGGGTTGCATAACTTGCAGCGTCTGCCAGCTGGCGAGCGGTTAAAGCATCCTTACTACGATAAGGTTCTGAACAATTATTTAACAATTTATCTAGAACTTAAGAAAATTCGAAACACGATCTAATTTCTGTTGAACCTGAGTCCCTTCGCGGTAGCCTGTTATCAAAACCGCTACCTGAGGGGGATTTGTGGCAAAATCAATTCTACTAGTTTGTTATCTATTCTTACTGTCGATGCCAGTTTTGGCTGAGACCATAGACATGCCCTATCTTGATCAAGAATTTACCTGCATCACTGCGGTTGAAGCCGACAAATACACGGAGGACTTTGGTATTGATGTGGCTTCGTTTGGTGGAAAAGAACTTTGTAATGCGGACGTTGATACTAAAAAATTATTTAATGATATTCGCATCGTCGAAAATGGAAAATTCGCAGGTGGAGAAAATAAATTAATTCGCGGTTTTGTTGATAATGCTAATTATTATTCATGGATGGTGCAACAAACCCGTGGTGTGCAACGTGGTAATGATGTGCCGTGGGCGACAGCGTACAATATGCACGGTTACTTCACTATGCAGGATGGCTGGGCTAAAGCTTCAACTTTGGGACGCGTGGGAACTTTTATTCATGAGGCTCGCCATACAGAAGGTTACATGCATATCCCTTGCACTCACGGACCTTACCAAGGCTCAAGTTTGGCAGGTTGTGATACTAACTATGGCTACGGTGGATCGCATGCGGTTGAGATGGAATACTATGCGCGCGTCAGTGTGCAAGGAAGTAACTTTCATCCAGTTTACAAAAAGATGGCGCGCTTGATGGCCATGGCGCGCAGCAATTTCGTATTTAATACAATCGTGATGCAGCCCCATGAAGCTGTGCTAGCGGTTTCACAAGATGGCAGCCGCGCCCATTTTTTCGACCAAGGAAAATGGTTCACTCGTGAAGTTCCGCAATTTATGGGACGCTTAAAGCGCACAAGTTTCGGTGCCGTGCTATTTAATGGACTAACGGCAATGTCCATCGAGCTGTATAAAAATTCTGGAAGCAGCGATCCTGTTGAAGACACTTATTCTTATTACAAACTTTTAAAAGAAACAAAAAATGTAAAAGATTTCGCGGAGTTCAATTTTGGCGTCAAACGCTACGTGGTTAAAATTACGAACGACAATAAATTAGCCGCTTATAATTTTCCGGGCGGTGGCTGGGGCAATGATTTGCAAGTTCCTTTTTCAGTTTCAAAAACTACGACCTCAATACCGGGAAGTACCAAAGAAGGCCTTTACCTAGTCAGCCCCGACGGCACTATTTATAATTATGCTCCTGAAACCCAGAAATTAGTAAGTCAGCCAGGACTTTGGGATGCAACTAATAAGGATGTTATTACCTTTAAAAACCAAAATTTAATTCTACGGCAAGATAGCAAAATATATTTGCAAAATAGCTCAACTCTAGCCCCATGGGTAGAGACCACAAATTTATATTCGGGACTTGTTACGGTTCCAGTTTATGATGCCTTTGAGGTTGTAAAAGACTAATGAAAAAATCTTTTTGGATATTTGCAGTTTTAATTGTAGCTGCCGTTTTCTTGATTGAGTTCGACGTCGCAAAGCGGACGCAAGCCCGTACCGTTTCACGTGTGGGTTCACAGGCAAGCAAAACCAGAGTCGTAGCCCAGAAATCAAGTCAGGCGAAACCAAATGCAGATTCTAATAAAAGTGCTTTTGCCACAAAATTTGAATCCGCAACTAGCGAAATTTCCCAATTGCAGGCTCATCCTGAAGATACGGAACAAAAATTACAAGATCTAGCTAATCAGATGTCATCACAAGATATCAAAAAATTATCGCACGTGATGGCTGATACCGGCAGCAGCGGCGATGAGCGGGCTATGGCCGTAGAGTTACTATCAAGACGGCAAAGTATTGAATCATTAAAACAACTTGAAGAGTTTGTTGCAACTCACGAAGCTACTAACCAATGGAGTCGAAACCGTGAATTTGAATCCGTCTTGCGGGCTCAGGCTATTGAAGGAATCGCGTCTTATCCTCAAACGGATTTAGCGATATCTTCATTAACCGCGCTGGATCCAAAAATTGATGAATCTTTTTTAAAGGATCGCATCAAACGCTCGATTGCCGGGCTTAAAAAGCAAAGTGAATCGGCAGATAAACAAGATCAAGAAGCCTTAAGTAAATTGGTTGAATAAAACAAAAAGGAGAACATTATGATGAAAAAAATATTGGTATTAGCAAGCTTTCTGGTGTTATCAAGTTGTGAAGATCTAGGTGGAACTTTACAAGTTCTGAAAAATTTTTCCGCCACCACAAAAAATGGAGCGCACTTATTGCAAGTGGGAACCTATGAGTCGACCTTGAATTTCAAGCGCGACCGCGTCATTGTTTCAGTTAAAGAAGCTGGCGGTAAAATTCAGTTTTCAATTAATACACCTGCGGGCAGCAGCATACCCCGAAATGGTAATTTCGAAATTAAATCTGTGCAGTCGGGTCAGCCCTTTGATGTGCTAGGAAATAATAAAACCGATGAGCAGCGTTCGGAAATTCGTCGTGGCTATGAAAGCTGTCAGTACCAAGAAGTGCAGCCTGTCTGCGGACCAAGCGGTTGCAGTTCGCAAGTTGTTGATCGTTGGGGGCAGCGGTTTACTGAGTATTATTTACGAACAGTAACTGAAGATTTGAAAATTGATTTAACTGCGATAGGCAGCACGACCAATACGTTTGCGCACTTTACTGGGCACTCTTCGTACTCTGAAAAAGTAATTACTCAGCAAGGCCCTTGCTACTAAATTTAATTAATCTTTTTTACGATAAAAACCGAAAAGTCTTTTTTTCGGTTTTGGCGTATCTTGACCAACCTGCGGTCGTCCACTGGCATCGCGATTAGCTCCGCCGCTGGATGCACTGCGGTTGGGTCGCTGACTGCTTCGACCACGATTTTGACCGCCACCACCAGAGCGTCCAGCACCTTCGATCATGGCTTTCGCTTTTCCAGAGGACATGATCTTAGCATTTTCAACTTGCATGGAATGGTAAGGATGATCTTTATCTACGGGAATAGCTTGCGCGATAAGTTTTTCGATGTCGCGAATAAATGAGCGTTCTTCGGCATCACAAAATGAAATGGCCGAGCCTTCAGCCCCGGCGCGTGCAGTTCTACCGATCCGGTGAACATAACTTTCAGCCACATTTGGAATTTCATAATTAATAACATGAGTTATGCCATCAACATCGATTCCGCGGGCCGCGATATCCGTTGCAATAAGCACGCGAATTTTACCTTCTTTGAAGGCGTCTAAGGCGCGCTGACGGGCATTCTGTGATTTGTTGCCATGAATGGCCTCAGAAGGCACACGGTTATTTGTTAACAATTCAGAAACTCGGTTAGCACCGTGCTTGGTGCGGGTAAAAACGATGACCCGTTTTAATTTTGGATCATTAAGTACAAAACGAAGTAAATCTTTTTTCTGCGACTTTTCTACGTACATTAAACGCTGATCAATTTTTTCAGCCGTCGACGAAACTGGAGTGACCTCAATGCGAACCGGATTATGCAACATAGAGGCTGCTAATTTTTCGATATCTTGAGGCATCGTCGCCGAGAAAAATAAAGTTTGGCGTTGTTTAGGAATCATTTGCAATACTTTTTGGATATCGCGAATAAAACCCATGTCCAACATACGATCTGCCTCATCCAGTACAAATGTTTTCAAATTTCGCAAAGTAATATAATTTTGCGAAATTAAATCCAACAGGCGGCCCGGAGTTGCAACCAAAATATCGACGCCCGCAGAGACCGCTTTGACTTGCGGGCCTTGGCCGACTCCACCAAACACGACCGCTGATTTTAAGCGAAGATTTTCACCGTAGGTCTGAAAGCTTTCATAAATCTGTAAGGCCAATTCACGTGTTGGTGTTAGTACTAAAACTTGAACATTTTTTGGCTGCACACTCATTTTCGAAAGAGCCAGATGGTTTAGAATAGGTAAGGCAAAGGCCGCCGTTTTTCCAGTTCCAGTTTGAGCGCAACCCAATAAATCTTTACCCAGTAATAAATGTGGAATTGCAGCCATTTGAATTGGTGTTGGAATTGTGTAGCCCGATTTTTTCAAGGCGGCTTGCAGTTGTGGAATTAAATTTAAATCTTCGAATTTAGCAACAGGCTTTACCTGCGCATTTGACGTGACAGTATCAAGGGGGTTAGCGCTCAAAAGAACCTACTTTCTAGAGGCTCAAGTCATACAGGCGGTTTGTTATGAAGACAAGTTATCTGAAGTTTTTCGGTCTATTTTACAACTCCGACGAATTATAACAAGTTTAACACGTATTGCTGCTCAAACGCTGGTAGACAGCAAATAGCTTTTCGCGGGCCGTTTGCAGGTTATTTTTCCAGTCAAGCACCAGATTTTCGTTCGAATTGTCGCTAATATATTTTAGGGCCACAAAGGGAATTTGAAATTGTTTAGCAACAAAAGCCAAAGCATAAGACTCCATATCCATGATCTGATAATCCGTCGTAAATTCATTTCTCTGGTTTTGAATAAAGTCTGCACTTGCGCAGACGACCGAGGGTAAATCCGTCCATTTTTTAACTGCCAAAATTTGTTTAGCTTGTGGTCCAATACGATTTACTTTTCGCTGAATAAAGGCTGAGCATTCAACGCATTGATCCTGAGGTAAATCAAAACTTCCGGCCGTGCCCAGATTTAATATTAACGAGGGTTTTTTTAGGCTTAGGGCTTTGGTTAGCGAAAAAGCGGCAGAAACTTGGCCAATACCTGTGTACAGCGACTGGACGGCCAAGGATTCAAAAAGGCCTCCGGATTCTTCTTTCAGAGCCATGACAACGAGTACTGTTTGAGGGTCAAAACTTGCCATCTTTTGACTATGCGATGTATGAATAAACCATGACAAGTCTGACAGCACAAAGAATGAAAAAACAAATCGTTGAAATTTGCGTGCGCCTGCACGACCGCAATATGTTGGCCGCAGCGGACGGCAATATTAGTTACCGTGTGACTGATGAAGAAATATTGATTACGCCGTCGGGCGTTGCAAAAGCTTTTATGGAGCCCGAGCAAATGGCAGTCGTTAATATAAAAGGTGAAATTTTAGAAGGTAAGCCATCGAGTGAAATGCTAATGCATCTTGAGGTTTTCCGGCGTTGTCCCACGGCAAAAGCGGTGGTGCATGCTCATCCACCAACGGCGATTGCGTGGACCGTGGCTAGACCTGAATTGCAAAAACTACCCAGTGATTGCTTGTCAGAAGTTATACTTGCCACCGGCGATATTCCATTTGTTCCCTATGCTAGGCCCGGAACTGAAGATATGGGTCAAGTCTTGATTCCTTTTTTACCAACACATCAGGCCTTAATTTTACGAAATCACGGTGCCTTATGTTGGGGTGCCGATCTTGAAGAAGCTTACCGGGGCATGGAGCGGATCGAGCATTCTGCGCAGATCTTAGCGGCCGCCGAGAAATTAGGTGGTATGAAGCCGCTTCCGCCAGAAGAAATCGCGTACTTGTACGAGTTACGAAAAAAGATCGGAAACATTTTACTGTGAAAACTTTGACGTCTTTGGCTTTGGAATTTTCTTATTCGGCAGACCTGAAACAAGCGCAGCTAAAAATTTTAGACCAAACGCTTTTACCATTCGAAGAAAAGTGGATTGAGGTCGTAACTCTTTCTCAAATGGTTGAGATCATCCAATCCTTGCGCGTACGTGGGGCGCCATTAATTGGTGTGGCTGCCAGTTTGATGTTAGCAAAACTTGCGATCGAAAAAAATCCGCTAGAAGTCTTACAGAATGCGGCGACTGTTCTTTATGAATCCAGACCTACAGCTGTGAACTTAATGATTTGCATAGATCGAATGAGAAAAACATTAGCTCATTCTTTTTCTGTAGAAAATGTTGTTGCGCAAGCCGTGCAAATTTTTGAAGAGGATGTTCGGTTGTGCGACCAAATAGCGCAGCATGGGGCTTCACTTATTGCTGACGGAGATCAAATCCTGACTCATTGTAATACCGGAGGCCTGGCTACAGCCGGAGTTGGTACGGCCTTAGGAATTATTCAAAAAGCATTTTCACAAGGAAAAAAAATTCATGTTTATGTGGATGAAACTCGGCCACTATTGCAAGGTGGAAGATTAACCACGTGGGAACTGCAAAAATTAAAAATTCCGTACACTTTAATTTCCGATAATATGGCAGCGCATTTGATGAGTTTAAAAAAAATCACCAAAGCTATCGTAGGTTCGGACCGCATAGCCGTGAACGGCGACTTTGCCAACAAAATTGGAACTTACAGCGTTGCAGTGAACTGTTTTTATCACGAAATTCCTTTTTACGTCGCGGCTCCTTACACGACGGTGGATTCCGAATGTTTGCACGGCAATCAAATTCCGATCGAGCAGCGGAAATCTGCAGAGGTGCTAGGTGTTGAGGGCCATTTCGGCTCGGTGAAGTGGGCTTTACCTGAAACTACTGTTTATAATCCATCCTTCGATGTAACACCGGCCAAGTTGGTCACAGCGTGGGTGTTAGATCGCGGAGTTTTTTACCAAGAAGACGTAACGGCTGGCCTATTTAAAAAGACCAATAATTAAGAAAACTACTAATTAAAACTAAAATTATCTAAGCAGGAGAAAAATATGTTTGGCGTCATCGGTGGATCAGGATTTGAAAAGTTCGAAGAATTTGAAACAGTAGAATTATTAAACCTGGAAACTCCGTTTGGCCTTGCATCCAGTGGTTTTAAAAAAGTTAAAGTTGAAGGCCAAAATTTTTTATTTATTTCCAGACACGGTGATCACCACGAGCACTTACCTTCAGAAATTAATTACCGCGCCAATATCTATGCCCTAAAAAAAATGGGTGCAAAAGCTATTTTATCATTTAGTGCTGTCGGTTCATTGCGAAAAGAATTTCCGCCTGGGAATTTAGTTATTCCTTATCAATATATCGATCGCACAAAATCCATCCGGGCGCACACGTTTTTAGGAGAAGGTCTGATTGGCCATGTGTCGCTAGCAAAACCGATTTGTGAAGTGATGGCGTTAGCCTTTAAAAAAAATGTTGAAAAGGATCTAGCAAAGCTAAATTTTAAAATTCATTTTGGCCAGACTTATGTTTGTATCGAAGGCCCGTACTTTTCGACCAAGGCGGAATCAAATACTTACCGTCAAATAGGGGCAGACATTATTGGAATGTCGAACTTTCCCGAGTACGCGTTAGCTCGTGAAGCTGGACTTCCGTATTTACCATTTAGTTTTGTCACAGACTACGACTGTTGGGATGATGCGATTCCGCATGTGACGGTTGAAGAAGTTATTAAAGTAATGCACGGAAATAATTCGAAAGCCTTTTCGATTTTAAAAATGATTTTAAAAACGCCAGAAATTTACCAAGACAGCCTATGTTATAACGGCGGTCTTAAAACAGGCCTTTTTATGCCGAAAGAGGCCATTCCGGCAGACAAAAGGGGATGGGTTGAAACGTTGATGGCTTAGTTAATCTGGCCTTTGCTTGCTTACTTAAGCTGCCAACGCTCGGGGAACATAAAGTTAGTTCCTTTCCCGAGATAAGTTAAGCCAGTAAGGCCAACTGGGATGACGCTGGCTTCCTTACGATGATAAATAGGAATGAAGGCGGCTTGATCTAAGATTTCTGTTTCCATTAACGCCAATAATTTATTGCGTTTTTGTTGATTATTTTCTTGGTCAAATTCTAATACCCATTTTTCCATTTTTTCATCCTTCCAGCGAAGTGTGTTTCCACCGGTCCAACTATTTTCTTTTTGTGGAATTTCTTTCGAGGAAAATAGCGAGACTAACGACGAATCTGGCAGAATCGAATTACCGAACATAGCCATAGCGAAATCACCCTTAGTAATGGTATCGCCCAATAAAATGCGTGGCGGCTGATTTTTAATGCTGCAGCCAACTTGAATTTTTGTAAACTCATTACAAATATAAACTTGAATCGTTTCAAGAATTTTTAAGCCCGATGACGTTTTAAAATCTAAAATCAATTGTTTGCCATTTTTGGTCCGTGTCGCTTTGCCATCAGTCACCCAGCCGGCGTCGGTTAAAAGTTTTTTGGCTTTTTCGACATTCAGGCTTGCCGGGTGCTGTTTAAATTCAGAAAAATTAGGCGGTAAAAAAGTCTCGGCCGGTTTAAATTTACCGTTAAAAAAAGCATCGGTTAGTTTTTTCTTATTGATACTTAAAGCCAAGGCGCGCCGGACATTTACATCACTTAAAAATTCATTTTCATGATTGAAAAATACGCCTTGAAAAATGGGAGAATCTTGAAAAAACACTTGATAGGGTTCGCTTTTTTCGTTGGCTGCAAAAGTTAAAGCCATATCGGGTGGAAATCCCACCGCGGAAATCATATTTATAGCGGAGGTTTTTAAATGGGCAGCCAGCGTGCTAGAATCACCAATGTGTTTCACCATAATTTTTTCAATTTTCGGTTTTTCTCCATAAAAATAGGGATTGGTGGCAAAAATAAAATGGCTACCTAATTTAAATTCTTGAACTGTATAAGGACCACTATAAAGCCCAGCGGTTGCGGGAGCGGTAACGTACAACGTATTTTGGTCGTAAGCTTCTTTTTGATTTTTCCATTTTTCAAAAACAACATTTTCTAGATGATAAGGAATAGGGTAGGGAAGGTCGCGATCGAAAGTCCAACCCGCAGTTGCATACGTTACCGTGCATTTTGTGAGTTTACTTTTATCCCAGTCGATCTTTTCAATTTTCGTGTACATGGTTTTTTCTTGAGTCATCGTATTCGCACTTAGTCCTGCTTGCCAGCCCAGCCACCAGTCTTGGCAAGTGATTGGCTTTCCATCACTCCATTTCGCATTTTCTTTGATCCTCCAAGTGGCCACGATTTTTTTCTTAGATTTATCGGTAATAATTTTGGCCAATTTATTTTCTAAACTTGGAACTTTTTCCGCAAGGTCAGCCATGATATGACCATTTTCATCGCGTGTTGTTAATTCTCGCATTACAAAATGCATAAATGCTTCGGTGGACGCTAAGTTCATGGTGACAGGATTAAATTGCCCGTACTCTTGCACTACGCCTATGCGTAACGGGAATTCTTCCGCACGAAGTTTAACGTTAAAAAATAAAATAAATAGTGGTAGTACAATGGTAATTTTCTTCATAGCGGCCAGCCTAACTAGAATATTTCAGGCTGACAATAACGTTACCGAAAGATTCTAAAAAACTCTAAAAAAACTACTAAAAAAATGCAAAAAAGCTAAGTCGCGATGCGCCGATTGTTCCAAACTGCAAGCGGCATGCAAAGTAGAACTAAAAGAGCAAAAAGATTCGTGACCGACAATGGTCCGCGGCCCCCGCGGCGCAAGTTATCGACCAAAGCACATCCGCCTAGCAGCTGGTCGCCCGAAATTTCATTGCGGCCATATAAGTAGGTAACCCCATTAATATCGTCCTCACTGAGCGTGAAGTCTGATTTATAACCTGAAGAGTAGTACATTAAAGCTGCGGTATCTGATGAATGACCGAGCCCTAGGACGTGACCTATTTCATGGGCTAAGATAATGCGAATAACGATTTCGGGATATTTTAACATGTAGCCGCTAGACGTTGAGTCTAAATTTAAAACGACACGTCCTTGGTAAATTCTGTTTTGGGAATTCGTAAGGGATGATCCATTGCCTGCATTACCCCCAGCTCCTGCGAATGTTGTGGCATAAGCGGGATCACAAACAATAACAGCAGCTTCAGCCGCAGTAAAACTAGTGGCCTGTACCACTGTTGCCGTTGAATCTGGGCCTAGTGACAAGCGTAAATTTGTATTCGGAATTGAATTCCACAAATTCATGCTGTTTTCGATGAGCGAATGATAATTAGCGGGACAGTTTGTGAGATTAAGGTGAAATTCCAGATTTTTAGTATCCCAGCCTTTAAGTTGTGGCGTTATCAAAGTAAATGCAAAACAGGCGGAAGAAAAGTTTGTTAAAAAGACTAATAAAATTTTATTCATTTAGAGAGCTCCAATTAAATAACTGATACCGAACAAAAATGACAAATTTCTTGCTTTTGAATCAAACGGCGCTTCAATAAAAAGACTTGACTGAAAAGAAAATTTACGTATCGGAAAGTTGATTCCAATTTCGCCAAGTACCTGATTTGTTGTCGATGTCGAATCGGGTAAGTAAAATGTCGCCATGCCCGAGCCAATATTAAGGACTGTTGTACCGCCTTTTCCTTTCAAAGTCGTCTGGTGGAAAGCGATTCCAGCTTTCCATTCAATGTTGGAAGCTCCAAAATTTTGAGCATAGGGTAGCCGCACCAACAAATGATTTTCTTCCGTACCGCCGTCAGGCCCTTTTTTTGGAAACAAAGTGTAATCAATTTCGGTCATCAGACGTGATTCGGAAGATAGTTTGTAGGCGTATCCGAAAAGAAATGGAAATTGCAGAGGTGAAAGCAAATCTTTTGTTCCAGATTCAACACTTGACGTTTTAGAAACCGATCGGGCATAGGTATCAAGCCCTAAATAAAATTGGTGATTACCGGCGCGACTTGAATTAGCTGATTTTAATTTGGATTCCCGGGGTTCAGCTTTCACTTCTTTACCCTCAGCAATTGTGATTGCGTAGGTATTTGTACAAGTGAAAAAAGAAAGGAACAGCAGCGCTACAGATGTTAAAGTCATGCAGCCAGAATTACGGCTTACGACCTTGGTGTCCAATAAAAAATTGTTTCGTTTTAAAAAAACGCACTTGCTAAACGTCTTGATTTGAGATTGTAGCTTCGCCCAGCATATCGAACCGATGCGAATTTACCGAAAGGAAAATATGTCAACTTCGATAGCCGAATACTTAGACCAACTTGATGAACGAAGATCGCTTGAAGTCTTGCAGAAGTGTTATAGCCAAAAAGCTAGTTTAATATTTAAAGCAGATAATTCAGCGCAGATGATAAAAGCTAATATCGATTCGTTTTCAAATAAAAAAGTTATTCTTAAATTCGATCAGCCAGACGTTGTCATTTCCGAGCATCAGGCCAAATCTATTAAATTTAATATAGGAACTGAAGTTTTTTTCACCAAAGTTCTTATCAAAAGATTTATGAATAATTATTACTTCGATATTTCTGCCCAGGTCATCAAGTTAAAAAGACGTCAAGAGACACGCTATTTTATTCCGAAAAAATGGCCCCAGTCTGCAAATATAGTGAATTATGCCGTCACGGCGAAATTAATTCCATGTCAGATCCATGATATCTCGGCGTCAGGTATACGAATTGAAACAAGTCTGCCCCAAATTACCTTTAGCAAAGAAGATCTTTTGCATATCCGATTTTCAATTTACAAACGAGCTGAAATTCGGTGCGAGGCGGTCATTCACTTTATTTTACAGCATGAAAAAATGGGATCTATTTTAGGTTTAGAATTTGTAATGTTGAAGCCCTTACAGCGTGAAAAAATTCAGAGCTTAGTTGACGATATAATTCAGTTCACGGCCATCAATAAATTTTAAGAGTTTCTTTGAAACTCCATCACATAAGTGCACCCAAGCCCAAAAGGACAACCTAAAACCAGTCTTATTCTCGGATCTTAAGCTCGCCTAAGATCCTTTTATGCATCGT
>JAYUWH010000085.1:0-13875 GCA_043753645.1 Bdellovibrionales bacterium | reverse complement strand
TATTTCATTACAAGTTCGAAGCCATCTGCTGGCTAACTCAGTCGCTGAAACCGCAGAACTTCTAATCACTGTATGCCACACTGAACAGTGTGTTTTAAATTGAGAATGTTTAAACGCCAAATCAATTGGTTCAAATTCCTTACAGCCAGCATACTTATATTTTTTCTCGTGATACCCTATGCTTCACCTTTAGTCAAAAATCACCGCAACTTAATTTGACTATGGGTGAAAATCACCGCATTATAAAGAAATGATTAAAAACAAAACTCGCTATATTGCTGCGCAAGTTAAGGAAGATTTGCAAAAAAAAATGGTTTTCATTGGTGGGCCAAGGCAAGTGGGTAAAACGACGTTATCAAAAAGTCTTCAGAAAAGCTTTACGTATCTGAATTGGGATGAAGCCAGCCACCGCGAAGCTATTTTAAAAAATAAATTGCCGCCAAGTGGTTTAATCATTTTAGATGAAATCCATAAGTATAAGCTGTGGCGAAATTGGGTTAAAGGCAAGTTTGACACCTTAAATCAGTCGCATCAGTTTTTAGTAACTGGAAGTGCTCGTTTAGATCTTTATCGACATTCAGGTGACTCATTGCAGGGACGCTATTTTTATTATCGCCTGCATCCCTTGTCGGTGGCTGAACTTAGTATTAATACTAAAACTGATTTTATGGATTTACTTCATTTAAGTGGATTTCCAGAGCCCTATTTTTCGGGTCAAATAAAGGACCGCAATAGATGGGCACGTGACTATCGCACTCGATTTTTAAGCGAGGACCTAACCAGTCTCGAGCGAGTCGATGATTTAGGAACGCTTGAATTGTTGATGCTTCGCCTGCCAGATTTAGTTGGTAGTCCATTATCCATCAATTCGTTACGCGAAGATTTACAAAAAAGTCATAAAACCATAAGTCGATGGATTGATATCTTCGAGCGTCTTTATGGCTTATTCAGATTAAGTCCCTTGGGTGGACCGAAAATAAAGGCCGTCAAAAAAGAACAAAAGCACTACCACTACGACTGGGCACTTTGTCCAGAACAGCCTCAAAAATTAGAAAACTTAGTCGCTTGCCATTTGCTAAAATGGGTTCATTACAAACAAGATACAGAGGCCGCACCACTAGAGCTAAGATATTTTCGAGATTCAGACGGCCGCGAAGTTGATTTCGTCATCACGGAAAAAAATATACCGGTGATTTTAATCGAAGTAAAAACCAGTTCAAAAGAAATTAGCAAATCCTTAAAATATTTAAAAGCAAAGTACCCCAAAACAAAAGCTTTTCAAATTCATCTGGATGCAAAAGTAGATTACGTCATTGATGAAATCCGTTGCATGCCCGCCTGGAAATTTTTGCAAGATTTTATTTAGCTCGTGAAATCTTGAATGAAAAATTATTCTGTGCGCTTGGCAAGAGCGCCAGCTTCTGCCCGTTGAATTGGGGGAATACCACCCTAGCAAGTTGTACAAAAAAATTAAATCAGCAAAAAGTTCAGCTTGTGCGAAAGCGGGAAGGTGGTGGTAAACCCCGCGTAGGTCACATTATGCTAGAAAGCCTTTATAAAATGCTAACAAACCCGATTTACTTAGGGTTACGAAGCTATAAAGAAGCTGGCAAAGAAGTGACGATCAAGGCAACTTGGGATGCGATTATTAATGAAGACGTATTTAATCGTGTTGGTGAGATTTTAAAGAAAAATAAATCTAGAAAAAAATCCTCGCCCTTACGATGGCATATCAATTATCAGGGATTCTGTACTGTACATGTGGGCATAGGCTGTCAGGAAAATCAGCACACGGTAACGGCGGAAAAATTGCTTACTACGATCACGCGTGGGCTGCAAAAATATCGGGCGCAGTAGACAATAAAGAAAAGCTAAATTGTAATCCAGTGCGGGTTTTAGCGAATAAAATCGAGCCAATTGTATGGGCTTCGGTAAAAGATTTTTTACTTCAGGATAAATTTTTCACTGAAATTTTATTAGAAGCAAAAAATCTGTCAGAGCTAAACACCCCAAAAGCAGAGCTTGATCGAAAGCAGACTAAAATCTATGAAATCAACATGCAACTTGATGGTTTATCAGAGCGATTAGGCATTCTGCCAAAGGCCGTAAACCCCAAGCACGTGTTTAATCAAATGGAGAAGTTGTCGATCAGTAAAGCTAGCTTAGAACTTGAAATAGAAGAACTAGGCAGCGTAAACAAAAATAAAAACATTGTGTCGGTCGATGATTTTAATTTATTCAAACAAACGATAATGGACTTACTTGAAAACGAAGCAAGTCCCGAGATCAAATCACAGATCATTCAAAAAGTAGTCGATCGAATAATCGTGAAATCTGACTCAATCGAAATTTACTTCTTTGTTGGTGAATCGCACTATAAAAAAGAAATCATTATAAGCAATCAGCAGGGGGCAGGCACTCACAGCCTGTCCCCATTAGAAAAAAGGCACACGGCCCCGCTCCCTGTTTTTCAAGGGAACCCGAAGACGTCTGAATTTTTATTTTTGAAACCGAACCTAACGGATCTGACACCGAACTTTTTTTATGACGCTGGTTCGAACAGCTTGAAAAATGGTAGTGAGAGGCGGACTTGAACCGCCGACCTACGGATTATGATTCCGTTGCTCTAACCAGCTGAGCTACCCCACCACTGAAGAAAATCGAATGCTTAGATTTAGTTTTACCTCAGCAGATTGTCAACGATCGGCCTTTGGCTGCTTAAATCACGAGCACAATGGCAACGCTCCCCTAACCTTACAATGATATCAAACATTTAAAAGCATAGGGCAGCATTGAACTTACCTAAGCAGCACCTATGAAAATAATCTTGAACAACTTGAAAAATTACAAACCGCTACCGCAGACCTTTATCGACGAATCAAGCTTCAAAGTTTGTAAGCAATAAATCCCGTGACCCAAAGAATTAATTTTGAATTCTAACGAATCCTTTCCAAGTTGTGCGCGTGATAAGTTCAGAAATGATTGCATTCTATTTTGCGCAAGCTCGGTCTTCATTGGTTTCACAATAAAGTGAGTGTTCGTTAGCGGCACCAGTTCGATCGCTTCGGGCATCAGCCGGCCTTGCGCATTTTCAACCAGATGCAATTTTGAAAATAATCCGAAATCTAACCCGTCACCAAGCCCCGTGATATTGGCTGAACCCAACATCAAATAATTTCCTAAACTATAAAAAATATACTTATCACCGATCTTTTGAATAGGCCTAACTGAGTGCGGATGATGGCCAATGATTAAATCAATGTCTCCGTTTTTAATGGCGTATTCATAATACGTTTGCTGTCCGTCATCTAACGCCACTTGGCCTTCAGTGCCATTATGAATGGATAAAATTTTATAATGAGCTTTCACGGCTTTCATATTTTTCATCAGCTCGTGATATTGTTCGCGATCACGAATATGTAATAAGCCAGGTTGGGTGTCAGTGGCTTTAAACCGAGGATCTAAAATACTTAAACTTGCGATCGCAATGGTGTAACCATTTTTTTGAAAAACCTGCGGCTGCATAATATCTTTTTTGTAACCGACCCCAACAAAATGCACGTCGGGATTTTGCTGTTGAATTTGTTGCGTGTTTTTCATGGTTTCAAGTAAACCAGCTAGGCCAAAATCGTAAGCGTGGTTATTAGCGTTATTCATCAAATTAAATCCAATGTCGACCAAGTGTTGAATCGCCGATGGGTGAGTTTCAAAAACAAACGCTTTTGTTTCCGCCGGAAGATCATGACGATCTGAAATAACAGTTTCGACGTTGGCAAAGTTTAAATCTCCATCTAATAGCGGCTGCAGATACTTAGTAAAAGTCGACCACGTGATCGTGCTTTTATCAGCCAGAAAACCAGAGGCATCCACCTTCATCAAATTTTTATTAAAATTAACGTCGCCACCCATTGTTAAAGTCACTTGGGCTTGAACGCCGCCACCTAGCAGCAAAGAAATAATCAGTATTTTTAACATCTGCGAAGTATACGGTAATAACTTTTACTTGTAGAGTGTCAGAGTTTTAGACAGATCTTTTTTATATTCGACCTGTGAAGCACTAGGGCTTTTATTGAAAAAGGATAAGGCCTAAAGTCTGGTTTGCTTTCAACCGATATCAAATCATCTATAAGCGACGCAAAGAGCATCGCTTTTTACAAAGGGGATTTCGTGAAACTACTAGCATCATTGGCCTTAGCTACTTTAATATTTTCTCCGCTTGCCATCGCCGATAACAAGCCTATTGGCCACCGTCAGACGGCTAGCCACAGCGTAAAAAGTTGTGAAGGAAAAAAAGGTAAAGCACTGAAAGCCTGCTTAAAATCTGCAAAGCTTCATAAAAAGAAAAAGAAATCTAAAGTCTAATTAGCTTACCGCTGAATAAAAACTCAGCGGTTTTCTTAGGCTCGCAAAATCTTGTCATAAAACTAACAAATAAAACGTGGAATTTGTGCTATGTAAGTATTAATATCTTACTTGGAGGCCCTATGTTTCGCGCTTTATTCTTAACAGCCGTTCTTTCTTTCTCGACCGGTGCTTTTGCGGCCCTTTCGATAAATGGATCAGGTTCAACTTTTGCTGAACCAATTTACACCCGCCTTTTTTCAGATTATCAAAAAAAAGAAAAAGCAGCCCAGTTCAATTACCAAGGCGTGGGCAGTGGCGCAGGCATAAAGCAACTTCTTGAAGGCACTGTTGATTTTGCTGGGACTGATGATCCTGTTAAGGACGAAGATGCAGCGAAAGCTAAATCAGTCATTATGCATATTCCGATTGCTATGGGTGCCGTGGTTGTTAGCTACAACATTCCCGTTAGCGAACCGTTGAAATTAACGGGTTTAATAATTGCAAAAATTTTTGATGGCAGAATTACAAAATGGAATGATCCCGAAATTGTAAAGTTAAATCCTAAAGCCAGCTTGCCTGACTTAGCTATGGTTGTGGCAACACGCTCAGATGGCTCGGGAACAACTGCTGTGTTTTCTGAATATCTATCGAAAGTCAGTCCCGAATGGGCTGGCAAAAACGGAAAAACTGTAAAGTGGTTTTCTGGAAGCCTTGGCGCTAAGGGAAATGCTGGTGTTACAGGCCTAATCAAGCAGAATAAGGGCACCATAGGTTATGTTGAATTAGTTTACGCGGTAGAAAATAAGCTGCCGTTTGCTTTAATTGAAAACAAAAAAGGCGACTTTGTACAAGCTTCAAGCAGCTCGGTGTCCGCAGCCGCTGAAGGCATCAAAAAAGAAACGGTCGAGAAAAATTTTAAAATCTCAGTTACAGATTCAGCCCGAAAAGGGGCGTACCCGATTTCGTCCTTTACTTGGATGCTGATTTTTGAAAAGATGCCAAAAGAAAAAGGAACTGAAATCGTGCAATTTGCAAAGTGGGCCTTAGGCGACGAAGCGCAAAAAACTATTGGTTCAATAAATTTTTCGCCGGTACCTAAGGAAATTCGTACCGAAGCTTTGCAAGCACTAAATAAAATTAAAATTCAGTAAATTATCTATTGATAAAAAAATTTTTGAGTTTATTTACTTCTTACCAACGAAGCGAAGTCAGAAAATCTGATTTCGCTTTTGTGTTTTTTTTACGGTTTCTAGCGTTTCTAGTTATCCTAGTTTTTGCAGCTTTGATTTTCTATTTATGGAATGGATCGCTGCCAATTTTAAAACAAAGTGGCCTTCATTTTTTTACCGACCGCGAATGGGATCCAAACTCTAATCAGTTCGGGGCATTGCCATTTATCTATGGAACCTTACTGACATCCACTATAGCTTTAATTATTGCAGCACCCATTGCACTTAGCAGCGCAATATTTTTAACAGAAATGGCCAGCGCCAGGTGGGCAAAGCCCTTTGGTTTTTTAATCGAAATGTTAGCCGCAATTCCAAGTGTAGTTTACGGCTTGTGGGGAATTTTTGTGTTGGCGCCTTTTGTACGTGATCACATTCAGCCGGTTTTGGGAAAATATTTAGGCTTTCTACCTTTTTTCAAAGGGCCCCCTTTTGGAATAGGCATTTTCACGGCCGGATTAATTTTAGCCGTTATGATTTTACCAACTATCACCGCCGTCTGCCGCGAAGTTTTTTTAGCAATTCCCATTTCATTACGGGAAGGTGTTTTAGCCTTAGGTGCCACCCGGTGGGAGATGATAAAAACGGCGGTCATTGAAGCTGGTTTCGCAGGTGTATTGGCAGCCATTGCCTTGGGTTTCGGTCGCGCCATGGGCGAAACGATGGCTGTCACTATGCTGATTGGTAATCGTCCAGAAATAACTTTGTCGTTGTTTTCTCCGGGTGCAACTATGGCCAGCGTTATTGCCAATGAATCCCCGGAAGCCACTTCGGCCCTGCATCTATCGTCGCTGTCGGCGATTGGATTTACTTTATTTATTGTTTCTTTAGCCGTTAGTGGCGGCGCGCGCTTCATTACGAAAATGACAAAACGCAGGTTCGGAAAATGAGTGCCGCAATACTTTTGTACAGTTCAGTTTTAAGGCGAAGGCTATTTAAAGATCGTGTGATGACAGGTGTGATTTCGCTTTTATCACTTAGCGCGATTGTACCCTTATTTTTAGTTTTTTATCACATTATCAGAAATGGTTTACCCGCCATGAATCTAAATTTTTTCACAGAATTGCCAGCTCCGCTTGGGGAAATTAATGGCGGCATGGGGAATTGTATTTTAGGAAGCTTAATTTTAATTACCTTAGCTAGTTTGATTGCTGTGCCGATTGGAATTTTCGGTGGCGTTTATCTTTCTGAATATAAAGAAGAGCGCACAGCAAATTTATTTCGTTGGACAATCGATTTATTAACCAGCATGCCTTCTATTGTGATTGGACTTTTCATTTACACGGCTCTGGTTGTCCCATTTCATACTTTCTCTGCGGTCGCAGGAAGTGCCGCCCTGGCCTTGTTGATGTTACCTATCGTTGCAAAAACTACTGAAGAGGTCTTAAAACTTACTCCGCTGCATGTCCGCGAAGCTGGTTTGGCGCTGGGATTATCGCGCTGGCGAGTTATTTTGTTTATTGTTTTACGCGGAAGAAAACCTGCGGTTATGACAGGTGTGGTGCTTGCACTTGGCCGTATAGCAGGAGAAACGGCGCCCTTATTAGTGACTGCTTTTGGAAATCGTAATTGGCCGCAATCATTAATGCAGCCAACACCCTCGCTGCCCGTACAAATTTATAATTATGCCATAAGCCCTTATGAAGATTGGCACAATCAAGCTTGGGCTGGTGCTTTTACTTTAGTGATGTTGATCTTTTTTATTAATATTTTTACGCGACTGATTTTTACCGGCGATGGTCAGAAAAGAAATAATCAGTGACCTTTCCTAGCGTTCTGTCTTTTCAAAAATTAAATGCCTATTACGGCGAAAAGCATATTGTTAAAAATGTTTCGTTCGATGTTTTACCAAATCAGGTTGTAGCCATCATTGGTCCTTCAGGTTGTGGAAAATCAACTCTACTTCGGTGCGCGAACCGCTTGCACGAAGAAGATGGCACGGCCCGGGTTGAAGGTTCTATTTTATTAAACGGCAAGGATATCTTTGAAAATAAAGCCGATCCCGTTATGGTCCGACAAAAAGTTGGTATGGTTTTTCAAAAACCAACAGCTTTTCCGGGTTTATCTATTTGGGAAAATGTGATCGCGGGTCGCTTACTTAAAGGTGAAAAAAAATCTCCGCTGAAAGAAAAAGCTGAAGTTGCACTGAAGCAAGCCGCCCTGTGGGATGAAGTAAAAAATAATTTAAATGCGCCAGGCTTAAGTTTATCCGGGGGGCAACAGCAGCGCCTTTGCATCGCCAGGGCCTTGGCAGTAGATCCGATTGCGCTATTAATGGATGAGCCTACCTCGGCCTTAGATCCTATTTCTGCAGCCCGCATCGAAGAGTTAATCTCTGAACTGCAAAAATTTCTGACCATTGTCATTGTCACGCATAACTTGCAGCAGGCCGCTCGCATTTCAGATCAAACAGCATTTATGAATTTTGGAGAATTAATAGAATTTAATTCCACTTCAAAAATATTTACCAACCCGCAAAATAAATTGACTGAAAATTATATCACCGGCGATTTTAGTTAGCCTGACTACAAGCTTTGGCCCGCGAAGAAAAATAGATATCAAATTCTAGGTTCTGATTGGCACATGCACGACAACAAGCCCACCTAGCATAGCTCCTAAAAACCAGAAAGCGGCGATACCAAGAACAAGCTGGGCTCCAAGGGCTGCAAAAGCAATAAGTGAAAATGAGGTCAAACAGAATATTTGTAAGAACGAATTTTTTTGGAAAACTTTAAACTCTTCGTTGGTATACAATAAACGACTTACACTTATACTTAGACCAATAAATAAAACCCCGCAAAGCGACATACAGAGGCTGAGCCCAAAATGCATAAAATAATTTGATAGTGAAAAACTAGAATGAAAAGGATTCATTGCAAACTGATAGCAAATTCCTAACGACATAGTTCCAACAACCACTTGCAGCACGATAGCTTTAGCCAAAACCATCCAGGCTGACGGATTCAGTTTGCTGGCAATCATCTGTAAAATAGGCATAGAAATTTCACTAGAAACTTCAACAGATGCTGCCTTCATGAAATCTTGAAAATCATTTTGTATATTTTTTTCAGAATTTTTTAATTTCATTTAAGCTTCTTTTTTTTCAGCACTTAAACGTGCTTTTTTAAGTCCGCGGCTAACAAGTTGACGAATATTTCGCGAAGTCGTTTGCATTTCTTCTGCGATTTTTTCAAAAGACCATTCCTTGAGGTACCGATACTCAATAGCCTGCCGTTGCATTTCAGGTAATTTATTAAGTAGCCCGCTGGTTTCGACGACTTCGCTGGACTCTTGCACGACGGTGGCCGGAATAGAATCAATCAATGTCGGATCTGAATTCGACCTGCGGATCAATTTACTTTCGGCGCGCTTACTTAAATCAAACAAGGTGTTTCGAATGATCGTAAAAACCCATGGTAAAAATGGATACTGGCTGTCGTAGTTAGCACGTGATTTATGAAGTTTGATTAAAACATCCTGCAGTAATTCAGCTGCAAACTCAGATGATCTCCTTTTTTTAAATAGCCAAAAATTAACCCTGAATGGCGTTTGTACAAAATTTCAAAAGCTGCATTTTCACCATTCTGATATAAAACCATAAGCTCTTCATCCGTTTTATTAGTAATAAGAACCTCTCTTTAGTCCAGTACGACCTAGGTGATTGATTTGTGACAATGACTTACGATAAATAGATTTAATAGCTTAAGCAAATAATCTTCAATACTAGTCTACAAACGGCCACCGACCTTGTTCCTGATTTTGTGTTTTCGGCTAAGATTATGGCTGGAAATTAAAAGAAAGTGTTAAGTGATTTTACACTTCGACCGATAAATTTGCATGGTTTCATTATGGATTACAATCGGTCTTGTTGTTGCTACTTTTTGTGTCGCTACTTTGGGCGCAACCTTCTCGGTGATGGGCTTGGGCGCACTGTTTTCAGGTGCGCTTTTAGCTGTTTGGGCTATGGCAGCATCGCTTGAATTAGCTAAGTTTGTACTTGCTGCTTACGTTCATCAGCGTTGGCTAGCCTTAAACATTGTTTTTAAATCTTACTTAGTTTTCGCAATCGTTGTACTAAGTATTATTACCAGCATGGGCATATTTGGATTTCTTTCAGATGCGTATCAATCTGCCTCAACTGCGATTGATGCTGAAACGATAAGAATGGATGCTCAACGCATTCAACAAAATAATAACAAGACTGAAATCGCAAGGCTTGATCGATCGGTGGATGAAATCCCGGTGACCAGAATTAGTAAGCGTTTAAAAGCAAGAGCTGAAATTGAACCTGCTATCACCGCTTTGAATAAGCAAAATGAACTTATTGACCGAGAAATTGGAGTTTCGAATCTACGTCTTTTAGAAATTAAGAAAAAAGTGGGACCTCTAATTTATATTGCGCGCGTGTTCGACATGCCAATTGATAACGTTGTTAAATACTTGATTCTAATCTTAGTCAGCGTTTTTGATCCGCTTGCCATTTGCTTAGTAGTAGCGATGAGTCAGGCCTTAGTCTCTAGAAAAAAGAAAAATTTCGAAGCTACGGCTTTTACTGTCGCGAATAGTCCGGCAACAGGGCCCTTGAATATGTCAGACGAAATCATTCAAATGCGATTTGCCGATGAAAACACCGATAAAAAAGCTCTCTGAAAATTCCGCTGCTAAAATATTAGAACGACCGGCGGTCATTCGCTTGTTTGGAGCCGCATTATTTATTGCGCCGATGATCAATGCGGCGATTGTGATCTTAACCAAAAAAGTGCAGGTCAACCAACCACTGACATTTATGGTTATCGCGAAAATGTACGCGGCTGGTACGTGGTCACAAATTAGCTTAACACTTGCAAGCTTTTTAATTGGAATCTTAATGCTTTTTGGATCTTCAAAAGCGTGGAAATTTGTAATGATTTTATTAGGGTGCCATATCGTCATCCAAATAGCGCATTTGGGACATGACCTTCGCGAGAATTGGCTTTGGGGACCATTTTTTTTAGTAAATGTTAGCATCTTTTTTTTCATCGCCGATCAGCTGGTTTTTAAATTGAAGACTCCTGCCAATGAAAAGTTATCAACATCAGTTCCAGTAACTGCAAAGCCTCAAACGCAAGTTGAAGCTAATTCCCAAAAATTCGCCACTTCAACACAGCCTACTCCTGTTGCGAAATCGGAAATAAAGGTTAGAACAAGGATACTTGTGCATTTTGATCATATGGGGGCTTGGGCTCAGCTAAAAACGTTGTCGCATAATAGTTTAGTTGTTGAGTGCCTAACCGTAGCTCCTGCCAATGTAGAAACCCGCGAACTGGAATTGCTTTTTCAAAATGGGTTACATTTAAAAAGCCGTTTTAAAAATAAAGAAAATCGGGATTATTTTTTCGAATTCAATTTAACCGATCCAGTAGAAAAAAAACTGCTATCCGAATGGATGCGAAAACAAATCGCCTAAGTTAATTAAGCTGAAAGTTCGCAGTGACAATTGCAGGCTGCAAATCCATTGATAGATTTTTTAAAACACTTTGAATAAGAGTCGCTTTATTGATAGGTTTGCAAACATGATCATCGAACCCTGCCTCTAAACAGCGCACACGGTCATCTTCGTAGGCATGCCCAGTCAGAGCAATGACATGAGTGTTAATTCCCAAAGAACGAATTTTTTGTAGCGCCTGTATGCCATCCATTCTCGGCATTTCTAAGTCCATAAGCACAACATCGTAAAAATTATGCGAAACTTTTTCAACACCTTGCAGTCCATCTTCAGCGGTTTCGACTCTGCCACCCATTTTCGAAATAATTCGGCTGACTAACACCAAATTATCTTTGGAATCATCGACAATTAACACTTTTTTGCCTCTCAGTAAATCTGGATCATCTTGAATGTTAGGAACTAGCGATAGCATTTCTTTATTCTGAATAAATTTAACTTCATCAACGGCAACTGTTTCAATGGTAACAAGAAAATCAGTACCTATTCCTACAACTGTATGCTCAAGCTGAACATCACCGCCCATTAATTTTGCCAAATGCTTAGCTATTGAAAGCCCTAATCCAGTACCGCCAAATTTTCGTGTGGTATTTAAATCAGCTTGATAATACGGTTTAAATAAATGCTTCGTTTGCGTATCACTCATACCGATACCAGTATCTTTAACACAAACTTGCAATAGTCCATAGGAATCCTTGCAGGTGGGTTGCGAGTACTGAACCACAATGCGAACCGAACCCTCAGCCGTGAATTTTATTGAATTACATATAATATTCAGCAGAACTTGCCGAAATCGAAGTGGATCAGTGCGGATAAATTTAGGCAATTCAAAAGGCAAAGGCTCAAGAATTAATTGGACTGGCTTACCCATAATGTGAATGCGGGCTGTGTCCATAATATCGCGGATCATTTCAATTAAGTTAATGTCTTTTGACTCAAACTTAATTTTCCCGGCTTCGATTTTTGAAAAATCTAAGATGTCGTTAATTAAAATACTTAAAAATTGGCCATTCTTATTGATGGTGTTTAAATAAATATTTTTTTCGCGCTCGTCCACACACTCGGATGTTAAAATTTCTGAAAAGCCTATTATGGCATTAAGCGGAGTTCGAATTTCGTGACTGACTCGTGCTAGAAAGTCACTTTTTGTTTGATTAGCGACTAGAGCGGCCTCTTTAGCGTCTTGTAAATCTTCAATCAATTTGGCTCGCTCTGTGTTATCTGCAAACATCGCCATCGCCACATTTTTCTCATCGCCTGCCACAACCGGAGCATTCCAAATACAAACATCAATAACTTTTCCGCTTTTATGAAGCCGTTTAACTTCGGCATGAAACGATTTTCTTTCTACTATGGTTTTATAAAGATTAGCACTGAGTTCCTTCTGGGCGTCGGAAGCAATTGTAGGTAATGTTTTACCTAATACTTCGCTAGCTTGCCAGCCGAATAACTTTTCAGCTGCCCGGTTCCAAAATAAAACTTTACAAGCTCGATTAACCTGAATCATCGCAAGCGGGCTATTATCAATAATAGCTTGCAATTCACTGGTTTTTTCTTTGATGGCTTTATCAAGATTTGCATTAAGCATCAGAAGTTTTTCCTCCATAACAGTGCGAATTTTAACTTCGCTAGTCAGCGCATTGTTAACCAATTGCAGTTCCGACCTTTTTGGCAAGTTTGATACTTTGGGCGTCATAAAATGCAACCAGAAAGCTGCATTAATGGCCATCAAGGGAAATCGTAGCGATCTTAATAAAGACGCGTATTCGAATGAAGAATTTAAAAAATAAAATTGAACAATAAAGAATATACCACTGATTATTGGTAGTGCGATTAAGATAAATTCTATAATGCCACATTCAAATTCTTCGCGGGAGTTCAACATATTATAGGATTGATAGCCAAGGTAGATACTAACTATTCCAAATATTAGATCGGAAAAACCATAAATCAAGTTCACGCGACCCCTTTTTTCTCGACGAACTCGAGCTTTTTCTTTAGTTATTAACTAAATCATAATACTTTATCAAGAAAATCCTATTGAATTTTATTTTATTTGTTTAAACTCATCGAAACAAAAAATTTTGTTATCGCTGTGAAGATTTATAAAAAAAAGCAATTTGCAGAAATGAATTTTTAAACATCTGCAGAACTAAAGTTTTTTTAACAAATGTTTATAATTTATTTTCAAATTCAATTGATAATGAACAGTTTTTATAGATTCTTTGATAGAAACAATTTTTCTTGTTCAATTTTATCAAAATGACTGGCTGTTTGTCTTGCAGAAAACCGCTAGTTTTGATTCTTTCTTGTTTTGTCTTAAAACAAGACACAAATCTTAGCAACAAACCTTAGTCAGGCTATCGCATTAACAAATATATGCCGATGGGTATTGATATGTTCAAGCACGTTAATTCACCTATTCTTTGGCTTTATTTTGGAATCACATTTTTTTGTGTGACAACTTTTGCTGTACCAAATTCCATGACATTTCAAACTCGAATTTACAAGCCAGATGGAGCTCCGTTAGAAGCAAGTACCGTCAATTTTCGATTTACCACAGTGGATCCAACGGGAACATGCGTACTGTACGTGGAAGATTTTTCAAATCAAAATATGCAGGCCTCAATGGGCTTGGTTATTTTTAATTTAGGCAATGGAACTAAATTTTTTCCTGCAAGTCCGTTTACTTTTTCAACTGTGTTTGACAATTTACAGTCCTTATTTTCATGTCAAGGTGGCGGCACTTATTCGCCAGGTGTTGCACGCACCGATATGCGAAAAATAATTATGCAGTTTAATGACGGCTCAGCCGCTGGATGG
>JAYUWH010000084.1:0-4612 GCA_043753645.1 Bdellovibrionales bacterium | reverse complement strand
GTGAAAACGGCCGAGAAATTGTTACTCCGTACCACAATAGAAGTTTTAAAGTGCTGGACGATACCAGCACGATGAAAACCAGGTACTATACAAAAGTCGTGGTTTTAGGTGCGCGCCGCCCCTATGAAGTCTCAGTAGAAGTTCGTAAAGAGCAAAAAGATCCTGAAACTAAAATTTTTTTAGATCAAGGTATCGACGAAGGTCTTACTCAAATACGCATGGTAGCTATTCAGCAGATGCTTAACCAAAGTCGTGAAAAAGTGGCTCCTGCATTTGACGTAGAGAATCCTTTCTAAGTATCCTGTAGACTAAGACAACCGTATTTGTGGTAACTACAAATAGTGGATATTCAAGGAGTGAATTTGTCATCGTTTTTAACAGCCGCAATTATGGCTACTTCAATTCTATTTTTCTGTTCTAGTAAAACAGAAAATGGGCGAGTCGTAACAATTTCAAGGCCGCTGTTGATTACTCAAGCTCGCAAAACGCCAGCATTTTTTTTATATCAACAAGCGCAAAAATTAGAATCTAAAATAGAAATTACCTTAGCAGGAAGCACGACGTACTTAAATACCGAAAGCGCGTTGCCAACCTTACATGCCCTTGCATTAACGGAAATGAAATTCGATCGAACTGAAATTAGCTCTGTGCAGGATGCTGGATTTCAAATGGCTTCTTACCGAGCAAGTGTTGCGCAAACACCTTTAGCAGAAATAGGTTTTGATAATGCATTTTCCGAAACTTCTACGGCTGTCGTGCAACCAAATAGTTCGCCAATGCAAAAATGGGGAACTATTCGTGGCAAGTTTGAAGTAAAAGATGGAGTCGGCGTCGTTGATCACTTGGTGGATGTAAAAAGAATTGAAGAAGGTCAAGTTCGAGAAATGGGTCACGTTGATCTTAAAGCTGGAACATATTCAATTGATATTGAAAACCCCCAAGGATATTTAATTGCGCAAATCAAGGATCGCAGTGGACTTTTAATTGGTGAAGATAAGCAGAAAATAATAAACCTAGCTAGCCATGGAAATTATTTTGAAGGACCCTATATTCGTGTTGGACTACCTCCGCAAATCGGAGCTAATCCACAGATTCCGAACCAGACACAAGGGCAAGTTATTGCTAGCAATGCCAGGGGTCGCGCTGGCTCCGGAAGCGCTAAACCGGCTCAAGCTCGCGAACAAGTGTCAACCATTGTCGCATCACTCTTTTCAAATCAACATCAGCTAGAAAAATCTCAAGACAAATTCAATAATATTTCGAAAAATTCTTCGACCATAGCACTTATTGAAGATCAAAAAAATGTTTACGCAAAAATTATTTCAATCCGTCAAACAGCAGATGAAATTCAGACGCCTCTTTTTACTAAACGTTGGGTTCAGGGAACGTTAAATTATATATCTGATCATTTAAAGCTAGAATTTAAATCTAAACTTCCGCCGGTGCTAATTGGACGCGTCTTTGTCGACGGAAAGCCTCTCAGCGGCGCACGAGTTCAGTTAGAAAACCAAGCGGGCGTGAATGCGATTTATCTAGATCAATTTATGATTCCGAATTTTAAACAAGAGGGCACTTCCGAAAACGGCTACTTTATGTTTGTAGGGCTTGAGGCCGGCAATTATTCAGCGGTTGCTTTTCAAAACAATAAAATAATTGGCCATCAAGTATTTGTTTCTGAGCCTGAACAAATTTCGTATCAACATATTCTAACAACCGCAATACCTAGATCCGTTGTGGTTCGGGTATTTGATGCGCTTAGTGGTAAACCTGTAGATGCTGATGTAATAGCTCCAGACGCTGAAGATGTTCTTGATGTCCAGCGTGGAATAGCCAACTATAAAACGCAAACTGCGCTTGGCATTTCTAATTATATTGTCCGTCCAAAACAAAGCTACATGCCGATAAATTACATTCAAGACTCGCGTATGGATCATGTTCACATACCAGCGATCAATGAAGCATGGCTAACGACAACTCAAAGCAATGCCCAGATCAATGACCAATCAAATACGGGCACCATCATTGGATTTGTGCCGGATCTACAATACGATATGTTCATAATTTCTGAAACCTACGATCGAAACCAAATAATTTATTTTGATCAGCTGGGTCAAGTAGTCACCCAACCAACAACGGGCGGCGGATTTATTCTATTCAATGTACCTGTTGGCGCACAAGAAGTTGTCGTGCAAGAGAAAAAAACTGAGCGGATTTTTTCTCAAGTTCACCTAGTGAAATCAAATCAAACAAGTGTGTCGCATTTTTCCGAATAACTACTTATAAAAAGTAGTGATTTGATTTTTAAAATAAAATCCACGTTCTTCAAAATTTTTAAATTCATCTAAGCTAGTTCCTCCGGGGCTTAACAAGACAGTGTCACCCAAAGTAGCAGCATTAAAACACCACTCTAGCGCAGGCTTTAGGCTTACGAAGGTGGGCCCCTTAAGCGTGGACTTCATTTTTGCAAGTTCAGCGCAGGCCCCAAAAAATACGGTTTCAATTAGTGTGGTTGATTTTAAAGTTGCTAAATTTTCCCAAGGCAAATTTTTATCTTTTCCACCGAGCAACAAAATTAATTTGTTCTTAGGCAGCACATTTTCCAAACAACCACTTGCGGCTACTAAAACAGAATCCATCGCGGTTGCCTTACTATCATTAATAAATAAAACACCATTAAACACGCCGACTTTTTCTAAGCGATGACTAAGTCCCTTGAAACGGGTCATCTTTTCAATTGATTTTTCTGACCAACCTGCAAGCTGGGCTAACTTTTTAGCGACTGCAAAATTGTCGTGGTTGTGCGAGCCAATTAAAACAACCTGATTCCGCTCTGCAGCGCTAAGTGTGGTCGTGGCGTTAACTTCGGCCACGGGACAAGCAGCCTTTGCAGAAAATGCTTTTGCATCTTCTGACGACGCATTAAACACACAAATATTTTTAGTTATCGCCGTTATCCTCATTTTGGTTTGATAATAATGTTCCAAGTTGTCATAGCGCTCAAGATGATTTGCCGACAGATAAGTAACAGCGGAATAATCTAGAAAAAGGCCGCCACAGTTTTCTAGTTGATAACTTGAAAGCTCTAGTACGATCCATTTCGCCCGAGAGCGACCCTTAAAAACTTGTAAAGCGTAATCGCAAAAAGGAATGCCAATATTGCCGCCGACAAAGCAACTTTGGTCTTCGTTTCTTACGCCCTCGCCAAGCAGCGATACCACCGTGCTTTTTCCAACCGAGCCGGTAACACCAATAATTTTTTCGATGGTTAGAAACTTCGTTGCTATTGAAATCTCTGAAGTGATTGTGGCGCCTCTAGAGGCCATTTCTTGGATCCAAGGTGTTTGCAGGGAAACTCCCGGCGAGACAACTAAAGTGCCAGGATTTCTTTTCATCAGTTCAGCAGAATTTTTAATCGCAGCGGCGGGATCTTTTTCATCAAAAGTAATTAAATCAGCTTCGGACACGCCAGTAATTTTTAACAAATTGAAAGCGGCCAGACCACTTTTACCCAGACCAATGATTGCAATAGGCAAAGAATATTTTTGAACTGAGGTCGAGCTCGTCATGATGACATTTAAGCAGATGCGTGAAACAATGTCATGGTGAGTTTAACCTATACGGCTGTCATTAGCGATTTACATTTGACCGATTCAGAGCCCCCACGACACCGAAAAGTGTCAAAGCACCCGCTTTGGAAAAAATTTAAAACCAAAGAATTTTTTATTGATGGCAATCTTGAGCTTTTCTTAGACGCCATCCAGGAAAAATCCAAAGGCAATAAAGTCGAATTAATCTTAAACGGCGATATTTTTGACTTTGATAGTGTAATGAGTTTGCCCGAGCACCCTATTTATAAAGTGAATTGGTTTGAAACTCGGCGCGGCCTTTTTCCGAAAGAAGAAAAGTCACTTTTTAAAACGCAGGTAATTATTGAAGAGCATGCCGTTTTTTTCACAGCCCTAAAGAAGTTTATTGAAAAAGGTAATGACGTTGTAATTATTCCTGGAAATCATGATGTCGAATTGCATTTTCCCAAAGTCCAAAAACTGCTTATTGATTCTTTAAAGTTAAGCGATGAGTTAAAATCAAATATTCGCTTCGTCGATTGGTTTTATATTAGTGAAAAAGACACTTTGATCGAGCACGGGCATCAACAAGACCCTTACTGCATGTGCGAAGATCCTATCAATCCATTTTTAGTGGATTACAACGAGCTTTCCATTCGCCTTCCGTTCGGCAATGTGGCCTGCAGGTATATGATGAATGGCCTGGGATTATTTAACCCGCACGTTGAAAAAAATTATATAATGTCGATAAAAGATTATTTACGATTCTTCTTTAAATATCTATTGCGCGCACAGCCCTTAATTATATGGACTTGGTTTTGGGGATCCTTAGCAACGTTAACTCATGTGACAATCGAACGTTTTGCGGTACCACTGAAATTAGCAAACAGTGTGGAAAAAGAAATGTCTGAAGTTGCCGAGAAATCTAAAACTAATGCCGGCGTCGTGCGCGAACTTCGTCAGCTTTTTGCGACTCCCGCAACTCAAAATCCGCTATTAATAATGAAAGAGTTGTGGCTTGATCGATTGTTTCTGATCATTTTAAC
>JAYUWH010000083.1:0-4722 GCA_043753645.1 Bdellovibrionales bacterium | reverse complement strand
ACATTCCCGCGATACTTTCTGCCACCAACCGACCTGATTTTAAAGCGCCATCGATAGATGGGGTGGCGGTGTGATCGCCGATATAGTAAATATCATTTACCATGTCGAAACATTTATCGTTCACCTGATTCATCTTTGGTAATGCATTTTGAATTTCGAAAGACTTAATGAATTTCAAATCATTCAGTGAACTTTTTGCTATTTTTTGTAATTCATATTTGAGTTTTTCGACGCTGACACCTTTTGGATCGACGACACTAACTGAAAGTAAATTCTCGGACGATTTATTCCCATAGTTTGGTGCCACTTTGGTCATGATGGCAATCGTCAGAATGTTAAATCCAAATTCCGGCGGTACTAATAACAACCAGCTACCCCACGGAAGTTGCTCTGAGGTTGTGAAGTAATAATTTTGCACACTTCGATATTGGTTGCCATCATGTGATTGGTTGTAAGCAACGATCACTTTTTTTGCGGAAATTTTTTCTGATGTGCTTAGCACTATAAAATTGCTAGCGACTTCTTTTACAGATGCATTCAAACGAATCGAAGCCGAATCTAACTTAGCTGCCATCTGCCGCGGAATTTCTTGCATGCCAAAACTTGGCAAGCAAGCGCGCCCCCTGCTAAAACTTTTCACTAAGAACAGAAAAAAATCGGCGCCAATTTTTAGGTCTGGATCTAGTAATACCCCTGACAGAAATGGTTGCCAAAATAATTTTATAAACTTAGCACTAAAACCGAATTGATATAAATAGTCGATAGTTGCAATGTTTTTTAAATCTGATGTGACATCGAACTTAGCTTTCATAATTAACTGCAGAACAAGTAACTTATCTTTTATCGTCGCTAAACTCGAAAACAGAGAAGTTAATAAATGCGTTGGATGCACCAAAGGATTCGCTAACAGCATATTACCATCGGGTGTGTAAACTAACGATCCCGAATTAAATGGTTTTAACATTAGTTTCTTTAAATCTAAAAATAATCCTAACTCAGGATACGAAGTTAGCAATACCTGAAATCCATGATCCACCAAGAAGCCCTCTGGCGTGACAGAACTTTTTAATTTGCCACCGACTTCTGCAGTTTGCTCTAGAAGTAGAAAATTTATCCCATGCTGTTGTAGTGTCTGAGCACATGCAAGACCTGCTAAGCCCGCCCCGACTATAATTACAGGATCCCTATTTTCTGCTTTATATTCTAAATTCATGAGTTACCATTAACTTTCGATAGTTGTAAGTGATTTATTTTGGTAACAAATGCGTGCTGAATCTATAAAACAAGTTCGCCGAAACGAATTGTGAAAAAAGTTAGTAAACATAGCCGCACACTCCATAAAATTGTTCGAACCCAATTTGTTAGCACCAGTCGTTTTATGACTTCCCTGTTTTGAGATGCAGTTAGTGCATTATGACAGGGAACACTTAGAAAGAACGTTGCAAGCCAAATTAAAATAACCAAGATAATATTAAACCAAAAGATCGGCAGTTCTGGAAACTTCAAACTCAGCAGAATTGCGGTGATCAGTTCCACCAGCATTGCCGGCAAAACAATGTAGGTTATGTTTCTTAAATGAGCTGCATGAAAATTTTTAAATTCCTCTGGATGGATTAATTTAAATGCTGGGTAATGCAGAATTTGAATTGTCCAGATAAGTCCCGTCATAAAACTGCAGCTTATTAGTTGAAAAATTAATAACATCATAGCTTTACTAGCTCCATAGATTATCAGCTGCAAAAAATGCATCAAGTCCCGTCTGAGCCATTTGGATCATTAATCCCATTTTTTGCAAACGATCAGAATTTAGCACCGTGTTTTCAGCCGCTTGGTGACTTAGTTCCTGATAACATTTTTGTATTTTGTTAATCATTGGCTTTTCACGGCGGCTTAAAACTCTGCGGATAATTTTAGTCACGTCTTCTTCAGCCTTATATCTTTTAGTTTTTGAATTTTCGCTTTTTATTTGGCTTATCAAACCTTCTTCTTCCAGTTCCTTGATGGCCGGGCTTATCAAAGCCTTTGATACGTTTAGCAAAGTGCCAATCTCAATTCCAGACATAGGACTTTCCGCAAGATAGACCACGGCCCATATCTCTCCGTGAATTTTTCGAAATCCCCAGTACCTTATAAAATGGCCTATTTGTGTCGAAAGGTGTTTCAGCTTTAATAATTCTTGATTTTTCATATAGTTCATACTAATGTGAACTATATTGGAGGGTCAAGATGGCAGCTTCTGAAGGTGTAATTTATTATGACGGACTTTGCCTTGCCTGCTCGACCGAAATTAATCACTACCGAAAACAACAGGGATCAGAAAACTTTCTGTTTCTGGATATTACGGATTCGAATTTTCATCCTGAAACTCATGGCATAGATCCCCGCCAAGCTCACAAGGCTATGCACGTTCGCGATACTTCGGGTAAACTGCACCAGGGTGTCGATGCTTTTCAGGCGATCTGGCGCGAACTGCCGCGCTATAATTTTTTATATCGGCTATCAAAACGTCCTGCCGTCAGATCTATTTTAGAGCTTGGATATAAGGCCTTTGTTAAAGTGCGACCGTTCTTGCCTCGGAAAAAACAAGTCTGTGCCGCCAGTCCATACTGTGAGGTTAACCATGATTAAATATCCGATAACTTTTCACGCCACGGCAGACTGCACAGCCGGAATTCAGACCCTGTGGCAAACCGAAAGTCAAAAGTTTGCAGGCCACTGCGCAATACCAACCGAATTTGAAGGGCCCGGCGGAGCGATGTCACCAGAAGATCTTTACGCCCAAGCTTTGACAAATTGCTTTATCGCGACCTTTAAGGTGTATGCTGAAAAATCAAAAATTAGTTTCTCTAGCTTAAATGTGAAAACCGAATTAATCGCTGATCTTAATGAATCTAAAAAACCAATAATGAAAAAATGTACCCTGCAAGTTTCTATAAGGGGCTGTGAACATCCAGACCGAATAAAGACGATCGCTGAAAAAGCATTTAATTCAGGTTTTATTATAAATTCGGTGAAGACCGAAATGGCGATGGATTTGCGGATCGAGTAATACTTTTGACTTACTCAGCGCAAGCTTTTAACCACGCGCCGTTTAATTTAATACTTGCAACTGTTGGAATAATTCCTTCTACGGTGCCCTTGGCATCACCAATCAACTCATAACTTTTTTTCGTGAACGTGCCCTTCAGTGTTCCTTCGGCCTCGTAGGCGGAAGTAGCGCACGAAATAGAGGCCTCGATATTTTTACCGTAAACTTTCCAATTTTTTAATTCGCAGTCGTTCCGTTTTAGATCATTGGTCACTGTTTTTTTGGCGTCTTTTGCTTCAGCAGCAGTAACGCATTCTTCTTCATCAGATTTTGGTATGGCAATCCCGTTTAACTTGAAGTTGGTTTTAATTTTCCAAAGACCTGGCTCAAGAACTTGGGCTTGCAGATTAAAAGTTATTAATGCGCCAAAAGAAAATAGCCATACGAGTATTAATTTCATTTATTAAGCCTAGCAGATGAAAACAAGATGTCAAATTTTTGCAGTGGCGCAAAAAAAAGCCCACTTTATAAAGTGGGCTTTTTTAAATTTATTTAATAACCAAAAATAGTTGTAAACAGATTACTTCGTTGTTGAATTCTCGGGAGTAATAATAATATCCACACGGCGGTTTTGAGCGCGACCTTCTTTTGATTTGTTAGTAGCAATTGGTTTTTCAAAACCATAGCCTTCAGCTTGCACATCAATATTATTGAATCCATTTGATTTCAAATAGGTCGCAACAGCTTTTGCGCGTTCTTCAGAAATAGCTTTATTCTGCTTTGGCGTACCTGTTGAATCTGTGTGACCTTCAACCTTAATTTCTGCGGCTTTTAAAGTTTTTGCAACTTCAGAAACCTTAGCTAGCATTGGCAATGAGGCTCCAGAAAGCTCTGAACGACCACTAGCAAAGCCAACTTTTTTTAAGCGAATTAATAAATTCTTACCTTGTTGATACGCTTCAGCTTCATCTGTCGAAAACTGCTGACGAGCTTTTTCGATTGCCGCTTGCATCTCAACGCTGGCTTTTGCTGTTGATAAATCAGCTTCTTTCGAAGTTAATTCTTTTTTTACTGTTGAAAGATCATTGTTGACCGTATTCAAATTCTGATTCGCAGACGACAGATCTTTTTTAGTGGTATCGATTTCAGTCTTTGCAGTTTCTAGATCTTTATCTTTTGTGCTAATCGTTGTTGATAACTCCTGATTCTTCTTTTGTAACTCTAATTCCGCAGCTGCGCTTTCTTGAGCCGCTTTTTCAGTTGCTGTTAAATTAGTTTTTAAACTTTTAATCTGACGATTCTGTGAAACCATACGAACAGCAGCAGATTCAGGTAAATTCTTACCGTTTTGCTTAATGGTTGTCATAACTTCAAGTAACATTCCCGCATCTTCATTAGCCTGAGCCACCGCAGCTTGGTATCCTGATGGATTACGAACATTCGTAGAGATAACAGATTCTGCATTCTTTAATGAAATCTCAGTCTTTTTAAATGTCTGTGGAGCTTTTCTAGAGGCACCGTCTTCTTTGGCACCGTTAACAATAGCTTGCGCATTTGCAAGTTGAGTTAAAACAGTAGCGCGTCTTTCAAGGTCAATGTACCGATCTTGATACTTTACTAATTTATCGGCACTTACAGCTTCTAAATTTTCAGCGTGGTAGCTAACGTCAGAATCAATATCTTTTAAAGCAGTA
>JAYUWH010000082.1:0-4738 GCA_043753645.1 Bdellovibrionales bacterium | reverse complement strand
CCCTCTTTGTCGATAACCGGTAATTTTTCAATCCGGTGTTGCTGTAAAATCTTTTTAGCTTGATCTAAAGTAGTGCCCTCATGAGTAGTCACTAAATTTTCTTTGGTCATTAAATTACGAATGGGTTGATTAATATTGGTTTCAAAACGCAAATCACGATTGGTCAATATCCCAACTAATTTTCCTTGCACCGTGATTGGCACACCGCTGATGGAATAACGACTCATGATTTGTATTGCTTCACTGACATAATGATCCGGTGAAAGTGTAATAGGATCTTGAATCATACCACTTTCGTATTTTTTTACTTTTTCAACTTCAAAAGCTTGCTGAGTAATATTCAAATTTTTATGGATAATTCCCAAACCGCCGTTTTGCGCCATAATCCTAGCTATTTTATTTTCAGTTACTGTATCCATTGCAGCCGAAATTAGCGGAGAATTTAAATACAAATTTCTTGCAAAAAATGTTCTTGGAATAATATCCGTTGGCACTATTTCTGAGTATTGAGGAATTAGCAGAATGTCGTCAAAGGTCAGCGCTAGTTCAAAAGCCATGGTTGTTTTTGAATCCACAAAAGCCCCCCGTATAAAGATGTGATTTACAGTCTTTAAGCGTAACTTATTTGTACCAGGTTTTATACAGAAGATAATTGTCGGCTGACTGTTCCAAAAATAGAATTTCATCCGCCGTTAATTCGCGAACAAACTTGGCTGGTCTTCCCACAATTAAGGATTTAGGCGGAAATGTTTTTCCTTCGGTCACAAGGCTTCCGGCGCCCACAACGGACTTTGCCTGAATGACAGCTCCATCCATTATAATCGAGCCCATTCCGATTAAACAACTATTGCCTATTTTACATCCATGTAAAATAACAGAGTGTCCAATGGTCACACGGTTTCCGACCTCGCATTTGTACTTACCAAAGGTTCCATGTAAGACGCTATTATCTTGAATATTTGTTTCATACCCAATGTCTATCGGCATCACATCCGCACGAAGTGTGGTGTTGCACCATATAGACGAGCCATAGCCTATCGTCACAGCCCCAACGATTTGGGCGCTATCAGCTAGATAAACATCTTTTCCAAGAGTCGGCTTTTCACCACGGGCTTCAATTAACGGCATATCACATTAAGTACGCGTGGTGACGCTGCAAAGTTGCGGGATTTTCATTTAAGCCTTTCGTAATTCCAACAATTTCGGCACTCATGATTTTTGACTTATCAATATAGGATTTCGTCGCCAGCAACGGAATTTTTTGATGGATGCAAAGACTCATGACCTCATCGGCGCGAAATTTCATGCTCTGATAAATGGGATGCTTACTCATGTATATTCTAACAAACTGATGCACGCCCTTGATCTCAACAAAAACACAACGCTCAAGTTGAATATCAAGGCTACGAAGTAACTTTTCAGAAAACTTATGAAGTGATACCGGAGTCGCTTGCTGAGATGACTGAGTCAGCGTAACGCCGGCCTCTAAAGGATTGATCGCAACGGGAAGTACAAAATCACCTGTCTCATCTTTTAGAATTAAAAAAGGCCGCTCAGCATCGTTTGTTAACGATAAGCCGTAAGGCTTAAGTAAAATTAAATCTTTTTCATCAAAATCAACACGCTCATCTTGGCTTTCGGTAAATAAATAATCAGCACTTATCATTGGACGATTTCTCCACGCATATTGTTTGGAAAAGCCTGGGTAATTTTTACGGGAACTGTTTTTCCGATCAGGCTTTCAGAACCTAAAAAATGCACTGATTTATTTTGCGTACTTCGTCCGTAAAGTTTGCCTTGCTCGTTTTTTTTCTCGACCAGCACTTGCAGAGTTTGTCCTTCGTACTTTTTAACTAACGCAAAAGCCATTTTTTCATGAGCATCGAATAATCGATTTAGGCGCTCGTTTTTTATATTCTCAGGCAATTGCCCTTCAAACTTTGCAGCTTTTGTTAAAGGCCGCGGCGAATACATAAATGCATAAATAGTCTCGAACTGCAGCTCTTCCACAAGATCGATAGTCTGTTGAAATTCCGCTTCTGTTTCTCCGGGAAAACCAACGATAATGTCGGACGAAAGGACTAAGTTTGGAATGAACTTTTTCATTAAATTAATTTTTGCAATGTAGTCTTCGCGTGTGTAGCCGCGATTCATAAGTTCTAAAATACGGCTGCTACCACTTTGAAATGGCAGATGCACATATTCGCAAATCTTTTCTTGGTTATTGGCCATAACATGCATCAACTTTTCATTGAAGTCTTTCGGATGAGACGTTGTGTAGCGAACCCGTTCGATATCGGTTTCACGCGCTACTTTTTCTAGTAAATCAGCAAAATCAGAGCCGTCATCGGACTTATATGAATTCACATTTTGCCCGAGTAGCGTGACTTCTTTAGCGCCCCGTAAAACCATATTTCGCACGTCCAAGACAACATGACTTAAGGGCCTAGATTTTTCACGTCCGCGAGTAAAAGGTACGATACAAAACGAACAAAAATTATCGCACCCTTTGGTAATATTAACAAAAGTAGAAACGCCAGGATTACGGACTAAAGTTTCGATATGATATGGCGCCCGGTGTTCAAAGCGCGCGTTCACAATACGTTCGTTGGTCGAATACACATCAGCGACAATTTGCGGAAGCATATCGATATTATCGGTGCCGAAAACGAAATCGATCATGGGCTGCGTCTTAATTAAATTTTCTTTTTCTTGTTGGCCTACGCAGCCGCCAACACCAATTTTTAAATCAGGATTTCGCTCTTTTAATTTACGGTACGAGCCAACTTCAGAATAAACTTTATGTACGGGTTTTTCTCGGATAGAGCAGGCATTAATAATGATGACGCTAGCTTCCTGCGGAGTGGCGACGATTGAAAAATTCGCCATCTCTAGCAAAGTATTCATGCGCTCGGTATCGTTGACGTTCATTTGGCAGCCGTAGGTTGAAACATACACGCCGCGCCCCTGTCCCAGATCCTGATTACGCGTGGGTGCTTGGCGTACTTCAAGAAGTGCAGTTGCAGAAGTTTCTAATCCACGATTTAATGCAGGGCCATTTTCAATCATAATTTTTGATTTTCCAATTGTTAAGTAGAATGCTTTTGAGTTATAGAAACAGATTGAATTTCAGTCAACAAATGGTCTTTAATTTATAAAGAATTAGATAGGAAAAAATCAACCCATGCACCCACGAAAAAAAGAATCCAAAAAATGGAGCCCTATCCCAACCGAATTTGCTAACCAAATTAAAACCGTGTTTGAGCAGAACTTCGGAAATTATTTAAATGATAAATCCATTCAAGTTCAGGGCCGGATTTTTCCATCGGAAATAGTGCTGCGCGTCGGATTGCACCGTAAAGGCGAACTGCGCCACAGCAACTTTGAAGTGTCGCTTGATCACTCCGCCGCAGCCCAAGACACCATCGCAAAAATCCATCTTGCCGTTGATGCCATTGGAAGCTTGATGATCGAGTTCTTTGAGGCCGATGAAGCCGCAGATCTTCCGTATCTTTGGCGCGAAGTTCCCTTTGAAAAAGAACAAGTTTGGCTTCAATTCACCACAGAAAATCCAGACTTAGAAGAAGAAGCTAACAAAATTCTTGGAGTAAAGCCCGATAGCCTTATAAACGAAGACGAGATGTCCGAAGAAGACGCGGCTGAGATGGAAAAACTGGATTTAAAAAATCCGCAGATTTTTAAATCCAGTGGTAAAAAAAAGAAGGACGACCTTCACTAACTAAAAGTCGCTGTCGTCGTCCATACTTGGAGCATCGCCTACACCGCGAATTTCGTCCGTAAAAGATTGTACTTCATCATCAGATTCCGATTCGTTAAGGGCTGATTCATCAATTTCAAGCTCTTGAATAACAGATAGGAAATCTTTTTCAGTTTTTAAATCTTTCTTAATCACATCAACAAATTTATCTGGGTAGCGCGCCATCAAATCTTCAATGTATTTTTCCAGCTTACCATCAATTAAAATATGCTTTCGAGTCTGGATTTTCTTCCACAAAAGTAAATAGTGGTAGCGGCAGTAGCCTTCGACATTTGAAATCTGATCACAATCCCGAACTTTACAAAGTCTTCGACCTTCGGAATCCGTTAAATAAATTTCTTCATCTTTTTCATCGGTGTCGGAGTCATCAAGGACCAAATCGTTGATGTCGATATCATCTTCTTCAACGGCTTTTAAATCCTCTTCATACTCTGCAATTTCGCTTTCGCCAAATTCATCGCCTACGATATCGTCTTCGAAGTCTTCTTCCTTCTTTTCGACTTTCTTCCCTTTTGCGGTCTTTTTAGACTCCGCTTTTGCAGGCTTCGTTTGGGCTTTTGGCGGCACTACTCCATTGGACTTTGCGTTATTCAGGACAGTAGCTTTTGCCTCCGGCGCCTTTTTCAACTTCTCTGGCGCAAGCTTCTTTGCAGCTTTTATAGCCTTAGGCTCTACTTTTTTTGCGCTAGCCTTGGGCTTTGCTTTAGCGATTGGCTTTTTAGCCTTGTTCTCAAGCTTTTTAGCCGGTTTATTGATTTCTTTTTTAGCACTTTTCGTTTTTACTATTTGTTTTTTCTTAGCCATATAATTTACCCTTGTTTGAATCAAAGTGAACTGTCAATAGCAAAATAAAATAATTGTTTTGTGCTTTTTTTGCTATCCGAACTTTCTTTGAAACCTGCTGTTAAAATGCTAAGTCTTTGTCATTCAATTGTATAAGGAGATTTTATGGAAAAAGTT
>JAYUWH010000081.1:0-14271 GCA_043753645.1 Bdellovibrionales bacterium | reverse complement strand
ACCAGCGCCTGGAACGGTTGCCGCATTTACAAATTTAACAATCAGTCCAAGTGGCGGAAGCGGATCTGGATTTATATTAACAATCGATTCCATTTTTTCAAACTTTTGGAGCTCAATTACCAATACGCTAACTCGTCCATGGAGTTCAGGAAATTTTTCAGTTGTGGTCAAGGATTCTTTGGGATTTACACAAAGCTTTAACTACACACTCAACCCAAGTTCTATAATTTTTCCTGGGGTGAATTCATATTATAATTATTTTAATACGCCTATTTATGATACAGCTGGAAATATTTTTCATACAGGTTACTTCAACGGCCCAATCGGAACTTTGGCTACAACGTCTGCGCCAGTTAGCGTTTTTATTTTAAATATGAATGCTGAAGGAAGCATAATTTGGAGTCGGGTAATTGAAGGTACAGCAGGGTGTTACACCCCATCGGCTGATGTGAAAGTAACAAATAACTTCCTTTACGTTCCCATAGCTTGTTACGGACCAGGTGACTTCAATGGGATCACGTTAGCACCTAATCAAACATTATATTCGGTTTCAAAAATCAGGAAATCGGATGGCTCTGACGTTTGGGTCAAAAGCATTCCCTATATTCTTCGCCGCTTGTCTTTAGATACCGATAGTGCAGAAAATGTTTTTATTGCCGGTGTGACAACGGCTGGCGTATTTGGCGCTGCTGCTCCAGGAGGGCAGGATAATTTTTTAGCCAAATTTGACCCTGCAGGTACATTGTCTTGGGTCCACTATGCAGGTGCGGGAACTTCGTATATATCAGGCATTAATGTGCAAGCTGATGATTCCGTTTATTTGTATGGATCATCTGATGGCCAGGTCATACCAGGATCTTCTAACCCATCCTCTTTACGACAGCCCTATGTTATTAAATATTTAGCAGATGGCACACGGTCATGGGCGTATCAAGTTCCGACAACAGCGGGGTGGCAAGATTACACTTTCACAAGTAATTTGTTCAACGGATATAGCAGCTCGAAGGCTAGAGTCTTGAATGGAAAAAGTGTTTTTTGTGGAACGCAGATGATTTGGCCAAGTTATCAGGAAACCTCTCCGTTCGTTTCGATTTATTCTGCTTCGGGAAGTTTAATTGCCTTTCGTGAATTTTTGCCGTCATCTGCCGATGTGGCAGGGGCTGGCAAGTGCGTCCTGACGAATGATGCTATATATATTGCATTTGTCAGCAGTACTGCTTATGGATCTTTGGCAAATACTGATCATGACTTAGTGGTAATTAAGGTTGATTTTAGCGGCAATGAAATTTGGGCTAGAAAATTTGATATTAAAATCCCATTCGAAAGCTTGTCTGGATCCCTTATTTCAGCCGATAATTATGAAAACAAGGCTTATTTTTTTCTAGCCGGAATAGCTGATTTTGATGCAAATGGAAGTACGGAATCTGATGTTGTTCAGGTTAAAGTTCAACCCGACGGAGTAGGTGTCGTTTCAATTGCTGGATTTAATTTTTTACCAACACAATATTCATATCCGTATCTATCAGTAAACCCCGTCGATGGGAAATCTTACGGAAGTATCTATGGCGGCGAATTGATTATTGATGGAATTAATATAGGTAACTACAATGGATCAGCTTTACTGAAGTTCAATTCCTCATTTCAAAGACAGTAGCTAGAAATGGTAGATAAAACATGTCCTACTTAAAATAATATTTCAAAGCTGAAAAAGCCCCGCTGTTAATCTCTCGGTATGGCAGAAGTCCATCGGGCGAAGCTTTTGTCTCTCCTGCAATAAATAGATTCAACTGGTAGCCAACTCCCGCGGACCAATCGCTGGTAATAAAATAGTTAATCTGCCCCGCTGTTGAATATTTTTTATTATTTTCAGCACTTACGCCGTAGTGTATATCAAATTTTGCAACAGCTCTGTTAAATAAAGCAAATTCAAAGGCAGTTCCAAGTTTGAGTAAGCTGTATTGTGAACTTAGATACTGTTTACTTTGTTTTTGAGTTTCAACTCCACCAAGTAAGGACCACTGCAATCCATTTGAAAGATTACGCCGAAAGCGATATTGGTAATGCGCTTGAGCTTGCGTGTAGCCTTGGGCTTCACCTACACCAGAAGAAAGACTGGCATGAATGCCGTGCGCATTCCACCAGTGATCTCCAGCAAGCAGGGCCGCATATCCATTGGCATTTCCCTGATTTGATCCAAAAACATTCGATCCTTTTTGTACAACTTGGTCGATACCAAATGAAAGCCATGCTGATTTTTTTTGAAGATTCCAGCTTGGATCACTTAGTGGCAATGCCGCTGTTGAGACGAATGTTTCAGGAATACTGGCTGGCTTTCTAATTTGGAAATCGCTAGCATCGACGATTGTTTTTGTTTCAGCAATGGCGATTCTGTTTTTATCTATGCTTTTACGAACACTAAAACTTATCGTGTCTGACCAGCTTGAAAGCTCTTGATCCTGCGTCACAGTGCGGAATCGATAGTAGTACTGACCAGTGCGCGGCGGAAAATTCAACTTCATGTCAGCTGATTCTGACCAAAATATTCGAGATGCTTCTTTGGAAAAATTGGGGTTCAAACTAAACTGAACAACAAATCCTAATGGTTTTGGAAGTTCTGTCTTTACACGGATTGGATGCTGAGTTCTGTTGGGCTTTAAAACAACATGCACATCATCTAATTCAAGAATTGGTTGAATATGAGGTATAAATAATGGGCTGGTCTGTAAGCCGGTCTGTAAGCTGGTCGAAGCGCTGTCTTTCTCTTTTAGAAATTTATTTTCTTGTTGATAAATGTCATACAGCTTGGTGAACTTTTCTTTTTTAAAATTGCTAACTTGGTCTTTTGGCAACTTTTCTGCATTTGAAAGAATTTGCGTGTTCGCAGGGATTGAAACCTTAGCCCTTGAAAAATAAAATAATGCACCGATAGCAAAACTTGCACTGGCTAAGGCTAGCATCCGAAAAGCTATTTTTTGAAAACTCATACTTGTCGATCGGAAAAAATAAAGACGAACTTTACAGCACAACTAAGCCTGATTCAAAAACACTGCTATGGTCGTAAGCCCAAGGTCGAGTTTACGAATCGGCTTAGCCAGACTTGTTTAAATCTTTTTCAAAACTTATTCTTTACCAGCTTTTAAATTTCTTAAATCAATAAAAGGAGTCGATCCACCAGATACTTGAGGCAGGACCCCATTCCATTTATCAATCGCTTTACTTTGAATTAAATTTTGACTCAATGTTGACTGCAAAAGGCGGTTGGCTTCCGCCTGAGCCTTGGCGCGCACTAGAATTGATTGCCCTTCGCCTTCGGCTTTAGCAACTTCAGCTTTCGCTAGCATCTGCTGTTTTTGCAATTCATATTCAGCTTGCTGGGCTTGCTGCTGAGCCGCCATTTTTTGCTGCATTTGTTTTTCTAATGATTCAGGAAGATGACTTGCACCTAAATTCACTTTATCTAAATGAAAACCCATCTTTTCTAATTCAGAAGTTAGAATTTTTTGAATATTTTCTTGCAAGTCATTTCTTTTTGCAGAAATCACTTCGGATAATGACATCTGACCCGCTGTATTTTGGGCAACAGTAATAATCGTTCTGCGAATAAATGTCGACTCAATATCACTGATATCAGCACCGCGAAAAGCTTTAAACACTTGTGCAGCTTGCTCTTCAGAGGTGTTGTAGGTTACTGAAATATCCTGCGTAATATGCTGACCCTCACGTGTTGGCAAATCAATACTGTCATCACCTGCTGATGAACCTTCGCCACTGCGACGAACCATCGTATATGTCCGTAAGGCCGTTGGATAACTTTGTACTTGCGTGATAAAAGGAAATCGCCAAGCGATTCCTTGCGGAACAGTTCTTAACGAACCTGTCCAAATATTAAATATAACGCCCGTGTATCCTGGAGAAATTACGGAATACGAACTAAAAAAGAAAATAAGTCCAGCTAAGGCAACTACGGCTAGAAGTCCACGACTCCAAATACGCGCTAAAAATTCAGGTGAGTTCGCATTAAAATCATTCATCTTTTTTATCCTTTTTGATCGAGTTTGTAACATCAATTATTGGGCCATTATCAGAATGTGATTTTCGTGACTTAAAAAAATTGTAAAACTTTTTTTCTAATTTCTTTTGCAACGGGGAAAGTGCAAAGCTAACAACTGTGATCAATAAAATAAAAACTATAATTTCTGCAAATGTCATCGTGAATAACTCTTAGCACACGATGGCACTTGATTGCAGTAAAACAAAGTTAAAATTTCGCGGGCAGCAAAGGAAAACCTTGCGCCCTTGGCTAAAATCTTTGACGCTTGAAGAATTCGAAGCTAAGAGTATCGAATTAATTAAAAAGGGAATAAAAAAATGAGCAAACCAGACTAGAAGCATTCAGCGACGGGGTTTTCGCGATTATAATAACGATCATGGTGTTGGAGTTAAAGGTGCCCTACATACCCATCGCTTTTTTCGGCTATTCGTGGATTGCCGGTACATCGCTGGTGCTAGTGGCACTTGTCTGGTTCATGCCGGACCGACGTATTGAAAAGCTTAAGTGACCTGATCAAAGCTCGTACTCGATGATAAGCGGGTCTGTTATCTAAGCATTAAAAGTATCTTTCACACTCAGCTCATGTAAACATATTTTTATGTTAAACAATAAAAGAACAAATTTACGTCTACTTTTAATTTTAGTTTTTTGCATCTCTTCTTCATGTTCTAAAAATAATAGCGATACAACTACAAGTTGCAGCCCACGACCTGCAGTTGCAAGTTGTGGCACCAATAATCAATTATTTGGTGCGCTTCCGGTTGCAGCTGCAGAAATTCAGGGCTGGGTCCCATTGGGTCAGATGAGTCCAACGCCCCACCTGTTGCCGACAGATCATCAATATTTGTATATAGTCCATGATGGTGTGCCTTTGGTTGCACCCGGAAATGTCACCGTCACAGAGGCGACACGCTCTACTTATTCTGTATCTGGCGTGACTGACTATAAAATAAAATTTCTGGCGTGCAGTGAAGTGCAGGGATTATTTGTGCATGTAGTCTCCATTGACCCCAGCTTATTAAGTCAGATGGGTAATTTTGATCAAAATTGTTTTAGTTATATTTCTGGAGCAAATACGATTTCAACATGTTCGACTTCGGCAACAGCTATCAGTGTCAATCAAGGGGTCACAATCGGAACAGCTAAAAATTCAGCCGGTGGAATGACAGCTCTAGATTTTACCGTTTGGGACAGTCGAACTGCAGCACAGGTTTACAGTAACACAACCAGAAATACTATTTCAGCCTGTGATGGTTTTGATCGGTACCATATAGTTCCAAGCAGTGATTATTTTACAGCTAGCTTGCTGCCAACAATTGCTGGAAAGCTGGGGTCTTACGATGGCATAACTCAGCGAACGGTTGCGCCTATCGGCGGACGCTTAAATTATGACGTTGCAAATACAGCTCAGGGATATTGGTACAGTCCGGTAGTTGCGGGAACATCGCCAGAAGATTCACACTTATCACTGGCACCGGATAATGTTAATCCAAATCAACAAGTTATTTCAGCAGGCATTTCCCAGCCGAATGGGTATTTGGCAAACCCAAATATTTTCACACCTACAAACTCTGGTACAACGAATAGAAATTTTTCTCAAGTTAATGCTAACGGGCAAATTTACTGTTATGAGTTCACACCGTTTTCAAAAGTATTTTTAATTCAGATGCTTTCTTCAATTAGTATCAAAGTTGAATACAAAACAGGGTTTGCAAGTTGTGCCACTGCTGCACCGTTTGTATTTGGCTCCAATACATTTATATATGAACGTTAGTTCTGTTTTCCACTGAGTTCTGTAGTCAGAATCTCAGCATTAGTTTTCATCACGGTGCACGCCACTGCTTTCTCTGGCATCTTCGCTATGAATAAGTTTAATGCATTAAACTTATTCATTGGATTACCGCATTAATCGAAGGTCGTGCCGTCGGTACAGCACATTTACTTGCGCGAAGACAATACTTTTCTGAAAGCCACAGACTTCGGCGCAAATATTTCCGCGTGGGAAAGGTTTAGGAAAGTACTGAACATTTTCTAGGGCGTGAGAGTCTACAAGATTCTGAGGCATCGGTAAATTTTAAGGATGAGACGTAAAATAGCGAATGCTCGATTGTAAACACGAAGCCCAACGTATTGCCTGACAAATAAGTATTGCCGAAGGATTTGAATTTAGGATCTTGTGTCATGCTGATATTCATTCGGTGTTATTTGATTCGGTTTGATTCAATAATTTGTTGATGTACTTAAGTTTAGCTTCTATGCTTTTCTTAAGTCCAAATGGATTAATGGTTTGTTCGAGCTTACTACGTCTAGCCTTTGTTTATGCTGGAACGGAAGTTTGGGCTAGCACCCTTTTAAAAGGTGGTCGTGGATCTGAGTAAAGTTTTTTTGTTCTACATAGCATTGATCGTTCTTCTTGTAGGTTTTTCCGCGTTTTATTTGTACTTTGTCCTCGCGCTCTGGCCCTTGGAAGTAGCGGATAAACTGGTGGTTTAAAAACTCATTACCGTTATCAACGTGAAAACTATTTATTTTTAACGGCAGATTTTTTTCAATGTCTTCCATACAAGATATAACACCAAACATTGATTTACCCCACATGAATCGACATTCCGTCCAGATAGTTAGTATATCTGTCACAGTTAACGTCAGTGGACAGGCTCCCGTTAAACTTCCGCAGCAGTGATGAACGGTGTCTGCTTCAACAACACCAAGGCCATCCACTTTGTAATCTAAAGTTTTAAGCGGGATTATTGTTTTAATAAATTTCCAGTTTGAGTTCTACTGTTCCAATGCCTGCGGTATTGCGCCCGGAACGGCCTTAGATAGTCGTAAATCGTTGATTTGCTCATTTGAATTAATAACATTTTTGTTTTGTCTGGACTGTCGTAATCCCTGATCCAGCGTGGTAGCGCTTTCTTCATTCTGCGTGAGCAGATTTGGCCCATGTCTATCCATAATCTTTTTAAATGCTGGATTATAAAATCATTTTAAATTATGCGACGCCCTCGATTCTCTTTGGGCTTTTTAGTTTTAATGTTTCCCAGAAGTCGAACGGCACTTTTTCTGTGAATCGCAAGATTTTTTACAAGTTCACTCAAAATGAGATTTTTATTTATCCGATCACTTCCATTGTAACGCTTGGTCAAAATCTGGATGTATTTCCACTTTGCTTCTTTCGTCACTGCATCGCCTCTTTGTTATTCTCACGACTTAAGGCTAGCAGGTTTGGTAACACTATTTACTGGGAAATGAGTCAGCGGCTGATAATTCATGGTCTTAAATTGAGCCGCTTCGGTGACATTTATTTCTGGGCAATTCGTATCTTCAACCCTTAAGGTAAATTACTAAAGTAAATCCTGATTAACTCCGAAATTAAATTGGGGTAATTGTTCCATGAAAAAAAAAGCTAGAAAATACCTTTTCTTTTTAAGTATTTGCCTTGCAATTATTTTCATGTTTCAAAACTGTGGGCCTGCGCATTTTTCTTATCGTAGGCCGTCATCATCAATTGCCGAATCGGCGAGTAAAATTTCTGAAATCTCAAATTTACCATTCGAAAAATTTTTTTCGGGGCCATTTGCAAGTTGGAAATCTATTAAAACAGATTACGGGGCCAAGGGTGACGGATTCACCGATGATACCGCCGCTATTCAACGCGCACTGGATGATTTAAAATTGATCTCAGCAAACTCTTGGTCCACGCTCTATTTTCCTGCTGGAACCTACCGGATTACATCGACTCTTCGAACTGCAAGAGAAGCGCATCATGATTTCTTAGGTGCGCAAATTATTGGAGAAGATCCGCAGACAACCACAATTCTTTGGGATGGTGCTGACCGAGGCACTATGTTGCACTGGGATGCCTGGTACGACAAAATCAGTCGAATCACTTTTGAAGGTGCCGGCAAAGCCGATCAAGGAATATTAAGAGCAGGTGGATTTGCTACGTATGGCGAGTTGAGTGATCTTTTTTTCAAAAATTTCGGCGGCGGGTGTATCAACTTAAGCAATGGCTCCGGCGGAGGTATCGCTGAGCAGTACATAGTAAGAAATCGATTTTACAACTGTCAAACGGGCCTGGTACTTTATAATTACAATACTTTAGATATTTATATTTGGAATAATTATTTTCAAGATTGTACCCATGGAATTTACACAGCCACCGGTGCTTTTCATGCCTATGAAAATCGATTTTTAAGGTCGAAAACTGCAGATTTAAGATTTGGATCTAACCAACTAAGCTCCATCGTAAACAATTCTTCTGTAGGATCCAAAAGTTTTATTATCGGAGACGGAATCCCTGTTTTGTACGGAAATACGATTGTAAACTCGACCGAAATGGCCATGGATCTTTCTACTATGGGCACGTCTTTTTTGATGGATAACAAAGTCAAATTTGAATCCATTAATTATCCCGCTATTCAGTTAGGGTCCGCGGCTTTTTTTCATGAAAATGTTTTTGACTCGAAACAACTCTGGCCCATGCAGCCAAAGCAAACTCCTTTTGATCACGGTAAGGGCGGTTCCATGGTTGTTGGACATGGACTTGAAAACTCGGTGGATGAAAAACCTGAGACGTATGCCGTTCTTGGAATGTGGGCTACTAGCGGAGGTGGAATACAGTGGAATAGTCCGGCAGGGACCCCCCAAATTGCCACCCGGTACTCGATCACATCAGCGGAAAATGTTAATGGTGGAAGGGGTCTCGACCCTACAAATTTTATTCTTTTAGGGTCCAATGACTGGGGCGCTACTTGGACAGAGCTAGATAGACAAACTGGATTTTTGTTTGACTCTGCACTGCAAAAAAAATATTTTTCAATTTTGACCCCGGTAGCGTTTAGCACTTATCAGTTGCGTGTTTTAAATACCGTAGGTGGAGGCAAACTAAACCAAGGCGGTTTTGCAGGCTTTGCAGAGTTTGAGCTTTTATCTGGGACTGAAGAAAATCTTGTTCAGCGGCCTGGTAGTCATATTTCAGGCTCCAGTGAATCATGGGGTAGTTTATTCACGGATAAATTAAATTTTCAAAATATTCCTGTCCCCACTCTTTCGCCTTTTGATGTTCCTGCGGCATTAAAAAATCAAGTGATCATTGAGGTTCATGATTTCAGTGGTGCAGCTATTCAAAAAGCCATTGATGATTCCATGAGTGTCACCCGCGGAATGCGACCTCTCATTCATCTGAAAAAAGGAAAATACTTAATTTCTCAATCGCTTATTTTGCCGCCTCAGTTTGAAATTCAAATTATGGGTGACGGTGCCAGCGAGCACGGCTCTATGTTATCTTGGGTGGGATCTGCGCCCAAGCCCATCATGATTTTGAAAGGCCCCAGCCGAGTGACTCTCAAGGACCTAGGAATGAATGGGGGCAGTGGCTTAGTCATCGAGCAAGCTGATCAAGCCGGCGGAACCATTCTTGGGCATCAAGTTAATTTAGGTGGTGGCGGTGGTAGTTCATTGGCCTTAGTCGCCGCTGAAGTCGAAGGTCTTTTGCAAACGCAAGTTACTTTTGTGGCTCTCGGTATGAATGCGTTTAAATATGGATTTCGTGTTACTGGCGCAGATGGAGATTCTAAACAAGTGAACATTCTGACCGGAGCCAGCTCGCAGGGTTGTGGCCTTTATGATGTACGTAACAAGGGAAAATTATTTGTATCCGGCGTGTGGTATGAGGGAAATCCAACTTGTGATGGTGCGGACACCATGGTCGATCTTTCTAGCAAATCTTCGGGTGATTTAACTTTAAGTTCTATGCTCTTTTCGGTAATAATAAACCAACCTTTCTTAAGAGCCACAAATTTTAGTGGTCATGTAAACATACTAGGCTCGCAAATAGATCACCGGCCCTCGACTCAACTGCAGTTCGCTGGGAATGCCCCGGATGCAAGTATCTTAGGTGTTGCAAATAGTTTTCCATTGGCCGACGATCCAAATCCTGGGAAACCTATGGATCAAATTATTTCTGATTCGACGCAGCCATCAGATAAGCTGATTTTTTTAAACTCGCTAACACCGAACTTAAAAAATATATATGCAAAGAATTTCAATTTACCTAGAGCCTCTACAGAAAATCTTTCTGAGCAACTTTCTTCTTTTCGAAAAATAAAAATTCCAGAACCCTCAAGCCTGCCAAATATAACAAATATTGGACTTTTTAGAATTACCATTTCTGTAAGCAATCAACAGCGGGCCCTATTAGTTAAAGCTGGTTTCTATTAAAACTCCTTTCTGTTGCACGATGTACTCAATAAACAGCATTGCCATGTAATAGCAATCAAGAGGCATAAACTATCGGTCAGACTGAAGAAACTGATCACACTTCAGAGGAAGGTCCAATTTTTTTTCGATTCATAAGTTGGGTAGTCCCCCCAAGTCTGGCTATTATTGTTAGCCTCGTTTTTCCAAGGTTTTTCATGGATAATTAAAACATGGGAAAACAGGTAACACTTTCTACTAATATAGATTCTGATCTTAAAAAAGCTTTGGCAGTATCACAAAATTAATTCCGCTGTGCAATTGCTCTGTGTTGTGCCGAAATACAGAAGTTGAGATTTTTTTATTCAGATGCTTACGAATATTTCCCAACGAGTCTTCCGTTTGAACGTAAGTGCCATCAAAGAATACGGATGATGTAACAAACACGAAAGAACTTGAAGAATTTAAGCTGGAATGGACAGCTGCTGGCCATTTCATTAAACTTTTTTTAAGTCATTATTTCTTGCGAAACGCTTTTACTAGTTTTCTGGGTTCGCCTGATTTATTAATTTCAGCGATCACACAGTAATTTGCTCCGTTTTGAGTGCCTGATTCGCCTAACTTGTTTGACCCGAGCAAATGATCAGCTTGCTCAGACGCAATCGGCAAACATTTTTTGAATTTGTAATGATTTAATTAAGCGGTACTGTTTGCCGCACAAGTAATTAAGTATGCTTGAATCAAGCAAAACAACAAAAGGATGTGATTTAGAAATAGCCATAGTATTTCCCCTTTAATGATAATAAGCTTTTTCATAAAATGCTCCCATTTTATAATTAAGAAAATTATGTTCGATTCTAGTTGAAAGTTTTGGTAATCAAGAGCTAAAAAATATTTTTTATCCAACTTGTTTTAATGAGATCTTCTTTGGGTATGCGAATAGAATTTTCGGATAAAATTATTCACCTTCAGCATCATCTAGTAATTCTGCGGTGCCCTTACCTGGGCCCGCGGACTTTTTTAATCGGCGTCCCTGTTTGGCTATGATTTCAATATAAAAAGAAGTGGCTTTGGCACTGACAACGTCGTCAATATTCTTATTGATTTCCGCGATATGAATTTCCGCTGCAGACAGAATCACTTGGCCGAACTTGCAATCAAAATCCCAGAAGTCAGTTCCCGGCGGCAGGCTTTTCCGTCTTTCGCGGGCGATGTATTTTTTAATCTCATGCTTTACGCTTTCAACCTGACGATCTGGCTTCTTGTTTGAGGCTGTCAGTAAGAATATTTTTTTCATAGAAATAAGATGTAGCTTGTTTAGCGAATAAAGCAATACGTAGATTTTTCATTTTAAAGCCATCGTCGAACCCGGACATTTAAAGTGACCATAAAGTCTAAATATTCCTACTTTTAAAATGACGGGCATCTGTTTTTTATTTTCTTAGAAGCCACAAATTACTCCTTGCCTTTTACCCAGCCAGTGCCAGACCTACCAAAGCCAACCAAATAGTTAGTTGAACATCGCTTTTATTTCGACAATGAAAACTTAATAAAGTAGTTAACAGCCGACAAGTCCGTGAACCCAACATCCAAAGATTTTAAGCAGCGAGGGGAAGAGATTTTAAAAATTGCTCAAGAGGCATTGAAATTTGCTTCTAAATGCTAACAATAGATCTTCTTTTTGAAAAACTTGTGTAAATGTCTTTGAATTGATTTCCGTCAGCGGTCGCAAGGCTTCAGACGGTTAAAACGAAGATGTTGGCGCTGGGCTACAGTTGAATTTCTTTTGTGGAAAGCGATTTGTTATCGCTATTGCATTGCATATTTAAGAAAGAAAAAGTTTTTCTTGTTTATTATAAAGCTTATCAATATGTTTATAAAGTGGTTAACTTTTTACTTAAAGTAATTATCTTTTCTTTACCTGTGCTGAGTCAAATTATTGTGCCATTTTCATTTTGGAACAATATTCAAGCGGGGCTTGTTATATCTAACGCTCCAAAATATGATTATGGGACGATTATTACAAGTACCTCGGTCGATAAAACTTTTACAGTCACAAATATGTCCGCTCGAGCTGCAGTAAATTTAGCAGGTGGGTCCTTTGTTAGCTCGGTCTTTAATTTCAAAGGGGGAGCTTATCCAGGGACCGGAGGAACGTGCACAACAAGTCTAGCGGGATCTGCTAGCTGCACAGTAATCGTAACTGCTTTCTCGGCGGTTAGTGGTTTATACAATGATACGGTTGCGTTGTCTTACACAGACAACGTGGGCCGATCGACAAGCCGCTCGATTGCGGCGTATTTTAGTACTTGGAATCCATCCAGTTTAGGTGCGAACCTTGTTTTGTGGCTGGATGTGGCCGACAACAATAATGTGACCTTACAATATGCTTCAACCGGCGCTACTGCGACAGGAAATTCAGGCTCAACTCTTTTAGTAACAAGCAGTGATGTCTCGGCCAGTCTTCCGATCGGAACCCAGCTTAGGTTGGGGAGTGATACGACAAATGTTTATGTGGTCACGGCGATCTCAGGAACTAACATTACGGTTTCGCCGTCGTTAGCAATGGCTTACACGACCCAAATTTTATCAAAAGGACAGATTAGCACTTTGACCGACAAAAGTGGAAATGGAAAAGATGCGACTCAGCCAACTGCGGCAAGCCAACCCACTTATCTTCGTAATAATCTTAACAATTTACCCTGCGCTTCGTTTCTGACGACAGCTACAGTTATGGGCGGAGTTTCTGGAACTTACCAAACGATTACGGCCGTTCGTAAACAGGTTTCTGGAGGTTACCGTACTTTATTTGCTAGCGCAGCCAATACTGATTACAGCCTGCGATCAACCGGCGGTGGGGCTGCTTCCTATGGCGATGCTTCCCCCTTCAACACCAACGACTGGGCAAACGGAGCTACTCCAGCGCCGGCAATGTGGATCAACGGAACTAACACTGTCAGTTTTACATTGAACCAACCCCATATCATCGCCACCTACGGTTCTTCAGCTGTAACGAATACCTACAGTTTGAGTTCAACATTTATGACACGGGGAATGACTGGCGGAGATTATGTGTGTGAATTTATTATTACGAATAATCAGATTTCAACAACTGATCGCCAAAAGGCTGAAGGTTATCTGGCATGGAAATGGGGAATCCAATCAAGCTTACCCGCACCCCACCCTTATAAAGCAGCACCGCCTTAGATTAAAAATTTTTTTAAAACGGGGTATTTGATGGTCTGATCTGAGCATCGTTTGCTTTAGTAGGAAGTGGTTTAATAATGAAGTGTCGAAATCGCTTTATTCTAAAATTGCTAACTACATTGTCGTGTCGTACGTATTGACTTATAGATAATTTGTCCTTTGTTTTGCAGATCGTTACTGAGGTTACCCTAAAAATTTAGACCTTTTGTAAGTAGAGTTTTCCCGTATCTAATTAGACCAAGGGAGAAGTAAAAATGAAGAAAAAGTTCACGGAAGAACAAATCATCAAAATTCTGAACAGAAATCGTAATGGCAGATCAGCCAAAACGTTAAGTCGAGAAATCGGCATTCCCGATACAACCTTTTACGTTTGAAAAAAAGAAGTTTGCAGACATGATTGTCAACGAAGCAAAAAGATTTCGCGAACTTGAGCAGGAAAACTCGAAACTAAAAAGATTAGTCGCCGACCAGGCGCTTGATATTTTGATGTAAAAGGATGTTAATTCAAAAAAGTGGTAGGGCTCAATTCCCGCATGAAATCAGCTGAGTATTTAGTTACAAAATATTTAGTCAGTGTTCGAAAGACTTCAAAAGTCTTGGGCCTAAATCGTTCGACAATGACTTACAAGCAGCGTAAATCAAAAGACGAAGCGCTTGAGTAGCGAACGTGTTTACAGAAAGCTAAGACTTCAACTAAAGAACAGAAAAAAATAATGCAAATGGCCGTGATTAGAGTCTTACATAAAAAAGCGAATAATCCGAATGAAATATGGTCATTTGATTTTGTATTTGATCGATTTGAAAATAATAGAAGT
>JAYUWH010000080.1:0-4763 GCA_043753645.1 Bdellovibrionales bacterium | reverse complement strand
GGCCGTCCATTCCATAAACTGGTTTTGTTTCACAGTTAGTGGTTTGTTGCACAGGCGGCGGAGTATCATTGAGAATCTTTGAAGCTGCTCCCAGTGTATTGATTACCTTTTTTTGACGCTGGATTTTCGTTTCTTGATCTATTTCAGCTTGCAATTCAGCGCGAGTATTTTCATTTTTAGATGCTTGCAAATAATAATCGCAGGATTTTGTATCACCTAACTGACATGCACGTTTTGAATATGACAGTGCTTTTGGCAAATCCTTTTGGCCCATCCAGTATGTGCTAATTATTTTACAAGCCATACCGTCACCGCTATCACAAAAGGCATCTGCTTTCGCACACGCACTAAATTCTCCGTTCATGCACTCAGCTAAAAGTGGCACTGAAGCCTTTTTTAGACTGCTTTTTGCTTGAAGATCACAAATATACAAGATTGTTACAGCTATGAAACCTATGGTAAGTTTTATTTTCACGGATTACTCCCGGTTGGTTTTTTTATTCGTCTTAAAACAACTTCGTAAATACCAGCATTGATTTCACTATCGAAATCTTTTAGGGGCGAACTTGTTGAAGACTTAAGTTCAACACCATAAACTAAAAAATCCAGCGTAACGTTGAAGTGATCTGCAATTCGTTTGACTTGGTCGAAGTCTCTCGGCTTTGCACCTGAAGCCCAATTAAAAATGGTTTGTGAAGGCACCTTAGTGACTTTCGACAAATGTGTTACTGAAACTCCATTTTGTTGGAGTAATTTTTTAAGTTGCTTTGATAAAATCATATCTAGAATCAGAATCGGCGAATTAAACATAAGACTCTTCAACTTTCCCTTTCGGCATAAATAAATCTCGTTCGAGCTAAAACATTTCCTGCTAGTGACACGTTTTAGTCTGCACGAAGATCTTTAAGTGGTGTCTTTAACATTAGTATTGTGGAATGGGTCCAAATTAGGCGTTCGCGCACTTTTAGCTAGGGTTTTGTACACACCACTTTTACTAACTTTAAGTATTGCTGCGATTTGGGATGGGCTTAACCCCTGGGATCTAAAAATCTTAACTTCTTCAAGAGAAATTACTGTAGGACGACCAAGACGAATGCCTTTACGCCTAGCTTCTGCTAATCCTGCAACAACTCTCATTTTTATCAAATCAGCTTCAAACTGTCCTATCGCCCCGAGAAGATGAGCTAAAAGACGGCCAGAAGCCGTGGTTAAATCAATATTGTCCTTTAAGGAAATAAAATCGACTTTCAGTTCGGTTAGTTCATTTAAAGTCGTAATTAAATCTTTTAGACTTCTGAACAAACGATCTAATTTCCAAATTATCAAAACATCGAATGATCTGCTTCGGGCATCGCTTAACATCTTTTGTAGCCCGGGCCTTTTAGTGGTCGTCCCCGAAAGTTTATCCGAATAGATAGCAACTGACGACCATCCCCTAGTTTTTAAATAATGTTCAATCTCGTGCCTTTGAAGATCTGTACTTTGTTGATCCGTTGAAACCCTCAAATAAATTGCAATACGTTTGTTCATAGACCTAAGTCTAACATTGCGTGTCATACGTTGTTAATACTGTAAAGACAACAGCAATACGTACCGATATGATAACTATATGAAGAAAAACAAGTTTAATATTCCAGATCGAATTTACAGCGCAGGTGAAAAAAAAATGGTTTCTATGCGATTACCTAAAAATCTAATAGATAAGTTAGCAATCCTAGCTGAACAAAAAGGTTGGCCCGTAACCGATTTAGTTGTTACCGCACTCGATCAATACGCACAATTTGAAGATAATGGAAAAAATAATAGAAAACGTTAAAAGTGGCCTTTTTTTGTTAAATAGATTTAAAGGCAGAAGCTTACACACCAGCGCGGACGAAATCCCTTCAGAATTATTTTTAATCCACCCGCTCGACCTAACGAAAAAAGCAAACCCCACGAAAACTTTGAAATTACTTAAAAAGAGGTTCTGGGATCTGAACTTGATGTGGAAACCGGGAGTTAAATATTCACTTCATGATCTTCATGACGGAATATGTACGTACCAATACTTCTTTCAAGGCGTTATAAAAAATCTCCCTCGACTTGCTTGGATTTTGCGGGAAGACGTTTTACCAGAAATCTTATATTCTGATTTGAAAAATTCGCTTTTGTGCAAACTAGATGAAGTATTAAATTTACCGATAACTAAAGAAAATAAAGTACTTAAGCAGAATCTAGATGCCGTCATCAATACTATTACTCTCCTTATGGATCTGAAAGATTTTGAAATTTAGATATAACACATTGACGCAGCTAGGGCCTCCCCTGTAGCCAGGGCAGGTCCTAATTACTATTATAAGCATATCCTTGAGGGTTTAATAAATATATTTATTAGTTTATTTTGTCTGCCTTTGCTGCCCTAAAACCCGCGGTTCATTTTTACCCCCTGCAAAGTGTTTGGGTTTGCTGGTTCATGGATTGATCGGTTCCGGAACCCGATGATGTAGCGATCCCCGTTTTTCTTAGTCTCCATAAAAGATTCATGAATACGGTCATAGAATTTAGAAGCAGTAATAAAAGGCTTACGATTGAATGATTTCTCATACCACTCAACAAAGTTAATCCAAAGTTCAGTTCTATAAATCTCACCCGTCGGGTCTAATTTAATGAATGTATTTTCATCATTCCTAATTTCAACAACATACTGGGCAATCGGATTGGACGACATTAACCATTTATCCATCAATACTTTACTTGAAGTTGGTACGGTCGTTTGCCTATTTCTATTTAATATTCCGACAGCGCCCTCTATAGCAAAGTTAAGAATACCAGAAGGATTTGTGAGAAATATTTCATTTACAATGTTTCTATTTTGATTCGATTCATTGAATCTCTGCGAGTCTATTTTTATTAAAGTCCAACGGCGACCCTGTGCCCCGGTCCCTCGGTCATGGCATGTAAGTAAATCGTTTGAGCAAAACAAATGGAATAGCGGCAGCCGAGCCAAAATAGCTGGCTTAAATTTACGGTCGATTGAGATTGGTTCGTCATCTTCTATTTTTTTGATGTTTGCGTCTTCTATTGGTTTTGTGAAATCAACATCTAAACAAATGTTCGCTCGTTTCCCAATCATTGACTCCATGTTAAACTTGCAGAATAGCGATGGATCAACTCCCGACCTGGTATTTTCACTTAGCAATTTAACGCCAAATTTACCGAGGGTGGATTTTCCTGATCCTGGCGGCCCAATTAAATTAAAAATTTTCGGCACAACCGGAAAAATCATTAACCCATACATTTCCGAAATTGCCTTAACTCTTGAATCAAGTTCCACTGGGCCTAATAGTTTAGTCAGCAGCTCCATAAAATCGACATTTTTCTCACCAACAACGTAATCGTATTCTATTTTTCCAATAAGGTTATTTTTTCTATCGTGTGGACGTAATTCAGCTATCCATTTATCGCCCTTCAATACTAATGAAATATCACCGTTTCCGACGGCTAATTTTTTTGTGTTTTGCTCCCACGGACTAATCTCAAACTTTTGAACTTTTCCTAATAGTGTCTGATAAACTGAAGTAGCCACCCCCTGGCTATAAAGCCCAGAACTAACCCAATGGAAAAAATCAAAAATATTTAAGGGATCATCGACATGCTTCCAAAATGAACCATTCCATACGAAAAGGTCTCCAAACCAACGTTTTAAATCAATTCCTGCAAGCGAATGAATGTAGTTCGCGACAAAATCCACTTTTGGCGCTTTTACGTTTCCTTTGCTATCAAATTTCAAAGGTAGTTTAGGAACCAAAATATTTGAACCTGGAAAACAACGCTTATCTGACCACTGATTTTTAAAATTCAATGTGTTCAATCCAAGCTCATCGAACTTTTCGATATATGCTTCTATAGAGCTATCTTTTTCTTTACAAGAATGATGATGACAATTTACCTGTGGTTTCGCACCTTCATTTATAAAGAGTACTGTTTCGGAGCTGCTAGGATCTTCTGAACTATGTAAATTCTTGTACAAGCAATCGACCCGATGGATATTTCCTTTAAGGTGGGACCTGTACATTTTTGCTTCTTGGAACAGCTCCACTATTGGTTCCGGTTGGGTTGAATCAGTTGCCCGATTCGCCTTGAACTGACCCACCCAATTCGGATTAGTTGACCCACCCCATTCAAACGAACTGACCCATGCGATTCGGTGAACTGACCCACCTATAATCGAATACGAGCAGCGCGTAAACTGACGATAACGACAGATCATTTTCATCATTAGACCATCATTTTTTAAATGGGGGTTTGATGAATAAACGGAGAATATCTGTGAACGTACAAGAGCAAATACTTATACTTCGTGAAAAAAAATATGGAATTCGTCGAACAGCAAAATCATTAGATATTGCAAGAAACACAGTTCGTGATTTTCTTCGCGATCATGACAATAAAAAAAATTTAAATTCTGAATCCGCCGAAACGCCGACACCTGATAAATTAAAAATCGACTGGAAAAAAGTTCATCTAAATTTTAATAAAGGCATTGGGATAAAAACACAGTGGCGGGAAATTTGTTTTAACGAACAAATGACGTACATTGCATTTTATCATCAGTATCGTCGTCAGCATTTAAAGCAACCAGTCGTTACGATGCTATTAGTCCACAACCCTGGTGAGAAAATATATTTTGATTTTGCTGACGGAATATCAATTACCGATCGAATCACAGGACAGAAAACGAAAACGCAGCTGTTTGTCGGCGTGCTGCCATTTAGCGGATTAAC
>JAYUWH010000079.1:0-14378 GCA_043753645.1 Bdellovibrionales bacterium | reverse complement strand
TCAAAGTTGTATCCCCGCGCACCAAAAGAAACACGCAAGTCGACATATTTTTTATTTCTTTAGCAAAGGCCATGAAAGCCCATGCGATCGGCATTGTACTTTCGGGGTATGATGGCGATGGCGCTGCGGGATGTAGAAAAATCAAAGCTAATAAAGGAACAACCTTTGCGCAAGACCAATCTGCAGAAGTGAATGGGATGCCCCTAAGCGCTGAGGCTACTGGTTGTGTTGATTTTGTACTTCCAGTAAATAAAATTGCAAAGGAACTTACTAAGATGAGTATGCGCTTCACTAAAGCGCATACGGGACGAACAAAAAAAGTGAAACAGTAATTATTGTGATTCTTGTTCGATTGGTAATTCAATAATAAAAGAAGTGCCTTTATCAATTTCGCTCTCTACCCGAACAGTACCGCCATGGCCATCAACAATCCCGCGAATTATGGTAAGGCCAATACCCCAACCTTTTTTTCCACCACATTCAGCGGACTCAGTCCTTTGGAACTGATTAAACAGCGTCGTTTGGTCTCGTTTTGAAATCACTGGTCCTTCATTATGAACTATCAGCTGAATTTTAAGATTTAACCGTTTAATTGTTATAGTTATTAGTGTGTTGGGACTTCCATACTTAACTGCATTGTTGCATAGATTTTCAATGACTCTGCGAAGGCCCATTGGATCTACGAAATAGCGACAAGAAGTTGGAGACATAAGTTTAAATCTGTCGCCATGAATACTTTTAAGTATTTCAACAGTATTCTGAGCAAGAATTGTAAGATCGCATCCTTCTCGTTTTAAAGTGATCTTTTCGCCTGCTCGGATGCGGTTGGCATCAAGTAAATCTTGAATCATATTATCCATGCGGTTGGTATTTTCAAAAATCCGAGTTGCTAAGAAAATATTTTGATCATCCGGTTTAGAGTTTCGAATGATAAGCTGCGAACTCATCATAGCCGAAGCAAGTGGAGTTCGTAAATCATGAGTCAAAGTCGAAACGAACAGTTCGCGCAATTTGCGTTCTTTTTTTAAAGTTTCTAATGAAATATTGAGTTCGTTTTCAAGTTCTTTTTTCTTAGTAATATCAAGAACAGTAGTTTTAATTGTTTTTATTTCTTCTCCAGGATTTGTAGAAGACACACTTATCAGTTCAACAGTGATTAGTTGCTTGTCTTTACGAATCAATTGAAGTGTTGAAATGATTCTGTCATCATTGGATTGACATTTTTTCATGTGATCTCGAAAAACGGACAAATCAGAAGATAGAACCCACGGCGCAAATGAACGATCAATAAGCCAATTACGTTCAATGTCTAGCATTCCACATAAAGTTAAATTAACCTCTTTCATTATACCGCATGCGTCCAACGTCAGATATCCAGTTGGTGCAAAATCGTAAAGATTAACGTAGCGTTCATGGGATTCTTCAAGCTCAAGTCTTGAATCGCGCAATTCTCTGTTCTGCATCTCGAGCTCAATTTGGTAAACTTCCAGTTCATGCAGAACTGCTTGCAGTTCCGTTTCTCGTAATTTTCCAACATGATTTTTATTTTCAAACGTTGTTTGAAGGTCATGCAGCCGCTGAGACAATTCGTCTCGGGTCATTCTTCTAGGTTCGTTATTCGGTGAATGTTTTTGATCCATGATTATCTCTTAATCTTTTTTTGTTCTCGTTCAGTCAAGTCATGCAAGCCTATTAGGATAAGATGTTTTTTTTGACCTTCCCACTCTAAAGTTCGAGCGTTAAGCATAATAATTTTATCTCCTATTTGTTCAAATTTATGACTGACTTCAAAATTTCTGATCTCGGACTTACTTGGTAATACATCTTCTAAAAGGGTTTTCAGGGTGGGTATATCCCACTGTTGATTTCCAATTTCGTAAAAAGTGTGCCCGATTGTATCCTGCTCTGTAACTTTGAACGTGTCGTAAAAGGCTTGGTTTGCACGTTCAATGCGTAAATCTTTATCAAGAACCACAAGTGGATCACGAACTGTTTGAATCACACCTTCGGAATATTTTTTCGCATCTTCGATTAAATTTTGCTTAATCTTTGTATCATTGATGTTAACAAAAACTATGACGGCTCCATCAATTTTATTATCAATCGTTTTGTAGGGACGAATTCTAATGGAATACCAAAGACCCTGTCGATCTTGAATTTCTGCCTCGAATGTATCCAGAGTTTTTATAACATTGGTAACGTGCTCTTCCAGTTTGCTAATATTAAATCCAAAATTCATTTCAGTAAGAATTCTTCCTACATCGCTAGCAATTAAATTCATAAGTTTTTCAGCCATAGGTGTAAAACGTCTGATTCGCAAATCTGACCCTACCATAACGATAGAAACATTCGCGTTGCTAAGTACGTTGATTAAATCATTACTTAAATGATCTAATTCATTATTTCTGTTAGTAAGTTCATCATTCAGTGTCGTTAATTCTTCATTGGTTGATTGCAATTCCTCTTTAGCCGTTTCTAATTCTTCATTCGTACTTTGCAATTCTTCGTTAGCAGATAGAACCTCTTCGTTAGTGCTTTGCATTTCTTCGCTAGTCGCTGTCTGATCTTCGACTATGGACTGCAGTGATTTGTGTGTCAGAGCCAGTTCCTCTTTTAGCGAAGCAATTTCAAGAAGATTAGGATCTTTTTGTTTTGATTGTCGCTTTGACATTTTCGTTTTTGAAAGCATCTTTTGGGTATTTTTTGATTCGATAAAAACAACAAGGCAATAAAAATCCTGCGGTGACGGTATTAGAGGAATCACATCAATATCAACCATACGCGAAATTGTTTTAGTGTTTACTTTAAGTCCATTTTTTCGAACAGGCTTCATTTCTTTTAGTGCTGAATGAATTAAAACTCGAATGCTTGGAGCAAGACCATCTCTGAGCATTTTTATAAGATTCCACGTGGGCTGACCAGAAGCTGAAGCAATATAATGATCCGTTGCTCCACGAAATTGGACGATGTCTAACGCATGATTCACTAAAACCCAAGCCGGAGAATACTTTTCTAACATCATTTGTTCAGCAAGTGTTACAGGATCAGCAAGCTTTGGTAGTTGTTTAAAAGGAATTATATCAAGATTTTTAGAAAACCTTTCGATCGGATTCTGTAGTGGCTCTGTGGAAACAGTTTTCACAGAGCGCTGCTGTATACTCTTCTTAAGGTACAATTTATTTTTTTTGTCGATGACCGCAAATAAGTTTGCAGCTGAACCCACACTTTCAGATGAGCCTAACAAAAGAAATCCATTCGGATTTAAAGCATAATAGAATGTCTCCATAAGCTTTTTTTGAATAGTTGGACCCAGATAAATCATCAAATTTCTGCAACTCAATAGATCTAAGCGATTTATCGGCGGATGGCTGGTTACATCTTGAATTGAAAATATACAGCAATCTCTGACGGCTTTTGTAATTCGGTACCGGCCATTATCTTTGATAAAAAATCGGTCCAGTCGTTCTGGTGAAATATTTCGCGATGCACTTTCTGGGTAACTACCAAGTCTTGCAATTTTAATTGCTGGCTCGCAAATGTCTGTGCCATAGATTTGAATTGGAAATTTATGAAAGGATTCACCAAGGTACTCAATAAGGCAAATAGCGATCGAGTAAACTTCTTCGCCGGTAGAACATCCAGGAGACCAAACGCGAATAGGCGTACCTTGGGCCTTATCTTTCATAAATTGTGGAATGACATTTTCCTTAAGTGAATCGAAAACTTCGGTGTCTCTAAAAAAGTTAGTCACATTGATAAGTAAATCTTCAAGTAAGGATTTAACTTCATGGGGCGTCGTTTGTAGATAGGTAAAATATTGATTCAGTGATTCGATTCTGTGCAAAACCATCCGTCGTTTTATTCGCCTAATCATTGTAGGATACTTGTAAGTAGAAAAATCTATTTTCGTTGCCGTTCGTACTAAAAGAAATATTTTTTGTAAGACTTTTTGTGTTTCAGGGCTTGGTTCTGATTCTTCGATTGTTAAAGCGCGTTTGATAAAAGGGTGAGCCGCAATTCTAACCAATTCTCGTGAAATATCTTTTACAGAAAGTATAAAATCTGGTGAAGTCGCTAAAATCGCGGCTTTAGGCATACCATCAAATTTTGCTGTGGTTGGCTCTTGGACGAATGTTATTCCGCCATCAGCTTCAATATTTTTTAATCCATCAGCGCCATCAGATCCAGATCCAGTTAAAATTATTCCTATGGCAAGATTCCCCTGATCTCGGGCCAGAGAAGTTAAAAATAAATTTATAGGCAGAATGTTGCTGTGTTGCTCTGTTAAAATTGTTAGCTGTAAAGCACCATGAAAGATTTCGAGCGTGTGGTTTGGTGGAATAATATAAATATGATTCGGCTTAACCTTCATCTGATCTTCTGCCTCCTGCACATTCATACGAGTGCCCTTTTGTATCAGAGAGCTTAGCAGGCTTAGATGTTGTGGGGAAAGATGTTGAATCAGAACGAAAGACATACCCGTGTCTGGCGGAAGATTCTTAAACATTTCCATGAATGCTTCAAGTCCACCTGCAGATGCACCAACGCCTACTATGGGAAAAACAGGACTGCTGGATTTTATTTTTGTAATTGCAGCTTTGTTGTCTGCAGATTTCTTCTTTTTTAAATATTTTGGCATTTTGGATGAACGGGGCTGGATCTTGGGTTTGGAATTTTTTTTCATAAAAATGTATTACCCAGCTTTTGAAGATTTAATTAAAATTTTTATTTTAGTAAGATCTTAGAATTTATCGCTAATAAACAAAGTTAACGCAACGATTATCCCGGCATATTGGAATTTAAGATTAAAAGGCAAGATTAAGAAAACGCTCATATCGGCTATGGTGATCCTAAGCAATTGTTGTCATATTCTTAACAAGTTTTCATTCTAGTTTGAAGCTTCAGAAAATTAAAAATGTATATTTCACTACGTAGTGTATAGTCGCTGGTGTGGAGCTAGCTATTAATCAAAAAATACTTTTAGTTGATGATGCGCAGGATATGCGTTCACTTATCAAATGTCTTCTGCAGCCAGAGGGCTATGAAATAGTGGAAGCAGAAAATGGACAGAAAGCTTTAGATATTCTTGAAAAAGATTCGGCCCCGGATCTTATTTTGTTAGATCATCATATGCCAGTTATGGACGGTCCGCAGTTTCTAAAAGTAATTGAAAAAAAATATCCACAAATTTTCGTTAAGGTTCCGATTGTTTTATTAACAGCTACAGCTTCGCATGAAATACCAATCACTTGCGCAACTGAAGTCGTTACTAAGCCGGTGAAACTCAACACACTTTTATCTTTAGTCGCAAAGTATTTGCATTAGTATGGAAAATCCAAGAGTCGTCGCTATTGGTGCATCAGCCGGTGGATTAGATGCATTCCGTGAACTGATTGAAAATTTACCAGTGAATACGAATATGGCGTTTGTTTTACTTTCCCATATTTTACGTGGTTCTAAAAGTTTACTATCTGAAATTCTTTCACGTTCTACAAAAATGCCAGTTATTCAGGTAACAGATAAAACTTCGATACAAGCTAATCATATTTATGTTCTTCCAGCAGATAAATTTATGGAAATTAGTGGTGGGCGACTTCATTTGATAAATCGACCAAATGAAAAAGTGAACAATTCGATAAACCATTTCCTATTTTCACTGGCGAAAGACCGTGACCATGGATCCATCGGAATTATACTTTCCGGTGAAGGGTCGGATGGGGCGGAAGGAATAAAGTTATTGAAAGAAAGTGGTGGTGGTACAACCATGGCTCAGAATCCAAGCTCGGCAAGTTCGCAATCTATGCCTGTAAACGCTATTAATATAGATCATGTGGACTATATACTTTCACCTAAAGAAATCGCTCAGCAATTAGCTTCGATTAGTTGGTGTGATAAAAATATTCTGAAAACGCCACTGAAGGTCCTATGGACGAAAAATCATGAAGCACCTACATTTTGATTTAGGCCAAAATTTCGAATTTGGGCGAAAGTGATGTTACAGATTAAGTAGCCTGATCAGCCGGTAAGTTGCGACAAGCCGTTTGCAAATTGTTTAAGTTAAATCTTCTAAGAAGAGATCAACAAAACTAGGGTGAAAAAGTATACGCGCGCGGCCTTGGTAACCAGATTGAAGAGTGTCAAGGTTTGCAGGTTGCTCAAGTTCAGTTCCAGACACTTATTCAATCAATCCAATTGTCGCTGCGATTGAGATAAGAACTAGAATCCATTTAATTGCTAGCATATTATTGCCTTTCGTTTTGTAGTGACGCCCTATCCATCATCCTTCTTCATCGCTGCAAAATGTATATCGATTTCAGCCAAATGAAGTTTTTTATAGTACCTAAGTTTCTCAAACGGTGGATACCAGTCGAACAAAATAACTTCAATAGGCTTCCAAATTGAAATCCACCCGAAAATAATCAGGCCCTCGCGTAGCACACTAAAAAGGTTCGGTGTTGATTGTACGGAAATATTTTGTGCCGAAATAATGCAAATGATCAAAATGAATAGACCTATTAAAAGAAAGAGCTGGGCACGCTTCCAATAGCTTTTTATATTTCTAGTTTGCAAGTCAATTTGGTAGCCAAAGTAAGAATGAATGGCTTCACGGATAGCTTTTTGGCTGACAGTTGGATATTCAATTTCTTCAATATAAATAATAATTTTAATTGGCGTAGCTACAGAAAATTCTCTGATAGAAGAATAAATGTATTCGACAAAATTTTCATCTAAATCTTTTTCGCGGAAAGGTGCCGGATCTCTTTGATCAAAAAGTCGGTGTGCGTCTTTTACGCGAACTTCAATCCAATGTTTTCCCTGTGCATTTCTATATCTAGAATTTTTTTTAAGGTCATTCATCTTGCACATAGTACATAATCAATAGCAGTTGTCTTACAATCTATTTTTTATTAGTTGAAAGAAGTTTAGATCGATATAATAAAACTGTTGCCTAACGAGTCAAATTATTTCACAGGTTGAATTTTCCCGACATATCTTCTGCTTGTTTATTTCCTACATATTGCTACTTTGAAGTAAGGGGTATAGTCATGAAAAATAAAATTATAGATGTTATGACAACAGATTTAATTTCGGTTAAATCAACAGAAAATCTTCTTGAATCATACAATAAAATGAAGTCGAACAAAATTCGTCATCTTCCGGTTATCGATCACCATGGAAATGTCGTGGGAATTATTTCGGATCGAGATTTTCAGCGGGCCATGGAGTCGGTCCCCCCAGGTACGACGAGTTCGTCTAACTTTGGAACTGGAGGCCTCGTTCGTGACTATATGAGCTCTTCGATAAAAACAGTTCCTTTTGATACCGAGCTGATTTCCGTTGTGCAAGAAATGCTAGACAACAAAATAAATTCTGTGCTGATTACGAAACAAGGAAAGGTCGTTGGAATTATAAGCCATCAAGATTTACTTCAAGTTTTGTCAGACAACCTTTACCCCGTTAAAGATAAAGTTCTTGAGAGTTTACAGAATTGGTTATCTAAAACGCCGATCGGAGAAGTTGCTCACAGTTTATCTTTGAACGGGATTTAGAATGAAGTTGAAAGTTTATTCTAAATCTCAGGCTCAACGGGATATTCCCAAACGAGAACAGACTGATAATAAGACCCATGGGGGAAAGTGCTTAGTCATTGCAGGCTCCGAAGGAATGTGGGGTGCAGCAGTGCTTTGTGCTAAGGCTGCCTCGAGGTCAGGTGCTGGTTATGTTTATGTATTTGATAAAACATACAACTTCCCAGTATGCAAAAATCCAGACTATCTTTTAACAAGTAAAATAAATCAGCTGACCGATTTTCAATCTTTTGCAATCGGGCCGGGGTTGAATAATCAAAAATTCATTAAAAAATGCATTCTAAAGCTAATTCAGAAAAAATATTCACCAGTTGTTTTAGATGCAGAAGCTTTAAATACTATTGCAAAAATGCAGACATTACCAAAGTTTCCGGTGAATTGGATTCTGACGCCGCATGAAGGTGAACTATCCAGATTGTTGAATGTATCCAGTGTAAAAATTAAAGCGAATCGAAAAAAATATGCTCTTGCGGCTCAAAAAAAATTTGGCTGTATTGTTTTGCTTAAGGGTTTTCGCACTCTCGTTGCAAGTTCAGACGGAATCTGGGAAATAAACGCTGGCAATTCAAGTTTAGCTAAAGCTGGAACTGGCGATGTTCTTACCGGAATAATAGCCGGATTTCTTAGTCAAAAAATCAAACCGTTTCGGGCTGCCTGTTTGGCTGCCTACGTTCATGGAGCAATTGCCGATATTTGGATTTCTGATGGAAACGATCATTTAAGTTTGATGGCAAGCGATCTTTTGTCAGCGCTGCCTAGAATTTTATATGCAGTTCGTAGCAAAGTATAAAGCGCTTAATACACACCTGGTTTTATATCCATGAGCTTTTTATGAAGTTCGGAAGTCAGAGTTTCAATGCGTTGACTTAGTTGCTGGGTTATTTCTGTTAGGTTAGTATTTTGTTTGAGTAATTCGGCTAGCTTTGCGGTTTGAATGGCTGCAAGTTTTTCACGTTCTTCACTGGCAAGTGCGATGGCTTCACGATGTTGGGCATCAGCTTCAGAGTGAACTTTATCCCGGTCTGCCTGTCGTGTTTGCGCAAGCAAAATCAGTGGCGCTGCATAGGCTGCCTGTAAACTAAAGGCTAAATTCAGCAAAATGAACGGGTACAAGTCAAAATGAACAAATCCGAAAACGTTCAATAGTATCCAAACGGCTACAACAACCGTTTGGCCAATTAAGAATCCTGGAGTTCCAAAAAATCGCGCGAATAATTCTGCCTTTAAGGCAAACCAATCGTCCCCGAAAACAGAATTCAGGTGCAAATGCGGTAGATGAAACCGAAAGAACGATTCGCGGTGAAGGGATGGCTTGGTTCTTTTGATTTGTTGGTCGCTATTTTCCATACGCTATCTTAGTATAACATAATTACGGTGGCAGTTACACCGTAAACTTAAATTGTACAAAAATTTTATTTTGCCTCAAAATCGACGTGGATGGTAACAACATCAGCCACTTTGACGCCAAGATAGACAGGAATTTCAACATTATAATCTGATAATTTAATCTCAAAATCGGCGCTGGTTTTTAAATCTTTATTTTTAATTTCGAATGTTCCTGTAACTGGTTTTGTCTGGCCATGCATTGTCATGTGCCCGGTGAACTTTGTTGTTTGAGCGACAGGATTTTGTAGGGTCCAACTATTTGGTAATGCCAGAGATTCCAGAATTAAAGTCGCTTCAGGATATTTACTGATTTCTAGATATTTATCTTTCATATGTTTATCGCGGAGCTCGATTCCGGTTTCAAGAGAAGACATTTTAAAAGTAACAAAACCGTGAACCTTGTTTTTTTCAATTTGCAGCTGAACCAGGCCCTTGCTTCCATGTCCTTTGATTTTAAGAAAGCTAGGCTTCCCAATGGCACTAAATTCGATATTTACTTTTTCCGCGTTCATGGTATTTGCGTTAGCGACTAAAAACGTGAGCAAAGTACTGAGTAAAGTAAAACCAAATATTTTTTTCATCGAAATCCTCTTTTCTAATTATTTTGTGCACCAGCGTTGATCCAATTGTAAACCATGTTCTTCTGTGCTGTAGATAATGAGCTTCCCAATGGCATTGAGCCACTGCTAATTGAGGATTTTATGCGGGTTCGGAACTGATACATTTTTGCATACTTTTCAAGGTTGATTCCGCCCCGATTTCCTGAAAAAGACGCATGGCAATTTAAACATTTCGGAGCAATAACTTGACCCATAATTTGAGTAAAAGTCGGAGTTGCTGGCGGCGGGACAGGCGTTGGAGTTGGAGTTGGAGTTGGAGTTGGAGTTGGAGTTGGAGTTGGAGTTGGAGTAGATGCGAATTGTTTTGAGCCTGCATTAATCCAAGAAACTAGAAACTGATCTTCTTCGTGAGTTAGAAACAATCCATTCCCTGGTGGAGGCATCGTCTTCCCTTCCACTTCATTTTTAATTTGCTCAGAATATTGGGTTACTTTTTTATAAGTTTCTAGATTGATGCCGCCTTTATTTCCAGTTACTTCGGAGTGGCACATAAGACACTTAGGTTGAATAACGGTATCTGCAACCATTTGATAACTGATTTGTTCTGGTGGTAAATTTAATTTATTTGAATCTGAATCCTTAGTGACTCCGACTGTTTTATCGACAGTATAGTTACAAGATGAAATAAATAGTCCTGTGATTAATAAAATCCTTTTCATTAATAGTTCCTTTACTTTCGCTATCTTAACGAAAGTAAAGCTTAGATACAGTTGTAAAAAATAATTAATCAAAAAAATAAAATGTAATCAAAATTACAATAAGGAGGAAATTTCGATATGCCAAAAAACAACTGGTAAACGAAAAATATAAAGAAAAAACAGGATATTGTTTTTTAAATCGATTTCCTAATTGAGTAATAGAGTTGCACCCCATGGAAAAAGTTAAATGAATGAAATGTGCTTAGTATATTAATTATCGGATTTAAAAAACTTGCTAGCTCTCGCAAGTAGCTGCTTTTCGGTCTTATGCTTGAGGCTTTCAAAATCCTCCAGCCCAATAACTTTTTTTGCTAAAGTCTTTGCCTGATGGGCTACCAAGTGCTCCTGAAAAAGCCTTTTAGCTAGACCTGGGCCCATCAATAAAAGATGATCTGCGCCTTTTAGTTTGTTAGCTAAGTCACGATAATAATGTTCTGAATTATAATCGACTTTTGTTGAATGTTTATTTTGAGGTCGAAAATCTCTATCTTTCTTAATGAGGACAGATTTTTCGACCCCTGATTTTTTTAAAGAAAAAATGTGGGCATTTTTCGAATCTAGCCAAACTACATAGTTTTTCATATTTTCATCCTTTGGTATCTTTCAACCCACATGAGTTCTTTAAAAATTTCACGATTTACAGAAATAGCGCACTATTGGTATTTCTGCTTAGTTCGAATCATGTTAAAATAAACTTTTAATGTGTTAACTTTAGGTTATTTTCTACCTTTGATACGCCCGGAGCATTCCAAGCCGCTAGTGCTGCATCTCCAATTTCAGAATAGGAATGAACGCTTCCGGAAAGGGTGACGCAACTGCCTTTTACGGTAACATTTATCTTTCTACCTTCTCGCTCTGCTGAGCGTTTAAGAGCTTCTTCTATCCGTGTCTTTATATCAGACGGCTGAACTTGCTTTTTAATACTCATCTCATTCGAAACTCCGCGTACACCGATCATGTGATTTACTGCATTCGATGCTGCGGTTTTTTGAAAAGCCCACTCAGTTTCACCGCGCAATGTGATCCAACCGTTATCAACGGACACTTTAATGTCATCCGGCACTTGATAGTTCCATTTAAGAGCATTAAGAGCTGCTTCTGCAATTTCCTGATCTGTTTTTTTATGCATATTGAAAAGTTCAACTTCGATTTCATCTGCGACCGCACGAACGCCACCAACTCGTTGGGCGGCTTTTTCTGCAGTATGTTTTTCAAAATAATGGGGAACACTACCACGTAAAGTAACAATTCCGTCGTTGGCTGTGACCGTGATCTGCGAGTCGGCAACACTTGGGTCCCACTTCAGTTCGCTCTTTACGTCATTTTGAATCTGTGCATCCGTTTTCTCAAATAAATTAAACATTTTTTCTCCTTGTGTTATTACTCAGATATCCGAGCAAAATTGACTTTGTAATCCAAACGCTGCACTATCAACGCCAGTTGGTGAGGACCACCGATGCTTTTACAGCTTAAATAAAATAATCTGGGGTATATATCCTTCGGCAACGATAATTTACCCGAACAAAGAACGAAAATTAAGTTCGTAAATAAATTTTTGACTAATACAATTTCTTCATCCAAGGCACTTTAGCTAAAATCATTTTATGTAAGACGCTTTTCAGGATAAGTCTTTGTTTTAAAAGTTAATTCCTTTTTGGACTCTGCAACCTGCTTAGAATCTATGTGTTGTTGATGGAAAACAAGTACAGGACATGTCGCTCGCAATAAAATATTTCGTGCAATACTGCCAAGCATAAATTGATCGACAGGATCACTAAAGCTGGCTAAAGCAATCAGGCCAGCTTTTTGTTTTTTTGCAACTTGAAAAATTTCTTCGCTTAGCGTTTTTTGTTGTCGTAGAACCAAGGCGGTGCAGGTTATGTTTTCATTTTGCAAAAGACTTGACCATTCCTTGGCTTTTTTGATTCTGCCTGCTTCAATAATTTTCATATTAGCAATTACTGCTAATACAGGAGACTCCCACGCGCCTTTGTAATTACCTGTATACACAAACGGGTCTTCAATCTGGTTGTAGAGAATAATTTTGGATTTAAATGCTTTAGCCCAAGACCCTAATTTTTCAAAAGCAAACTTAGAACCTTGACTAAAATCGGTTGGAAAAAGAATTGACGGAGACTTGCTTGATGGCAATGACTTTGGGTTTAATAGTAAAACTGGAACTTTTGAAGTGGCTATTAATCTTTCGGCGAATCCACCTAAACGAAATGGATTCCATGTTTTTTTTGCTTGTGTATTAGCAAAGATAAGTAAAGCCTTTTGGTTTTTAGCATAAATAGCCATTTCTTCCGCCATTTTTCGAACTGACATAGCTTGGACAAATAAAAGCTCAGCAGGAAGTAAGCTTTTTATTCGAATGTTTTTTAAGTAATGATTTACAGATTGATGAGCGAAATCACTAAACTTTTTTTCCCACGGGAAATCCATCTCTGAAGGCAGATTGAAACTGGACTTAGAAAATATTGAAACAGGCTGGATGTCACAGTTGAGATTTTTTGACCAAGTTTTTAATTCCTGAATTATACCGTTCGCGTTATTTGGATTTTGGGCAGGGTCTACAGCCCAGATTATTTTATTTCTTTTACCGATTGCTTTGTCTGATAGTGATGATGAATTCATTTTTTTCTCCCTTTGGTTATATTTTGGATCGACACCAAGTGTTTGATAAGGGTTCGCGGCCATACAATCCTTCTATTATGTTTAACTATTTTCGCAGAAGCAATTTATGCGATATAGATAAATTTTCTTTGCAGGTACTAATTCCTAAGATTGAATAGAGTGGACACCATCCCTTTAGACCCGTTGCAAGTGGAATCACTCCCAGCAAAAACCACAGACTACTTGGTCCCCAAAAGGCAAGGCTTATTAATGAAATACCTAAAGCAACTCTAAAAATTCGTTCTACGTAATGAATATTTGTTTTCATATTTCTCCTCTATAAAAAGTTAGCGCGACCTTCACCAATAATTTCTGAATTTAATTGAACAGTGTAATGAATTGGAAAAGCTTTAGACATCATGGCACTAACACTGCAATATTTCGTTTGCGAAAGATTTATGATCTCAAGTACTTTTTCTTTTTCAAGCGATCCTTCTAGTTTGAAGACAAGATTTGCTTGCTTAAATACAATTGGATGTTCTCCTTCAGTTAATGTGGCTTCAGCTTCGATTTCAAATTTTGCCAAAGGCAGTTTGTATTTTTTATGAAGAGCAACAACATCCATTCCTGTGCACCCGCAAATTGCAGCAATAACTAACTGTTTTGGGGTAGCTGCAGTATCCTGGCCAATTGGCAGTGAAGTATCCATAGGGATAGTGTGATTTTCCGTCGTTGCAAGAAAGCGCATTTTTTCATTCCATACAGATATTAAATTCATTTTCGTGCTCCGTTACAAAAATATATTTTTTTAAAAAAAGGCGCTACAAAAAGCTAGCGCCAAATCTATTTATTCAAGTTATTTCTCTTTTTTTAATTCGCTTTGGGCCTTCGCATGCTTCATCATTTTTTTGCAATCTCGTTTGCTCATTTCGCTATGACACTTTTCCATCATATCGTGGTCGCACATTTTACCGTCTTTTTTCGTTTCCATACACTCATGCATCATACCCTTCATTTGTTCCATATTCATTTTATCCATCATGTCGTTATTTGAGTCTATTTTCGAAGGGGACGTCGGTGATTTCGCTGTCGTATCTTGATGATGTCCCTTGGGTTGCGTTTGATCTGTGGGTGCGTTTTCTGCGGCTAACACGGGTGTTGTGGAAATAAATCCGACCAATGCCAACGCTGTCAAAACCGATAAAAATTGTGCTTTCATAAATACTCCTTTTTAAATAGTTTGGTTTTCGCCAAACTTGTTATTATTTTTTAAAATTAAATTTTTACGACAGCATTCGGGAATATTTTTGATGACAAGCTGTAATGCCAATTGCGCTTTAGTTAAAAAATTATCATTGCTTCCGATCACTTCGTAATTAGGGTGTCCAGCCCAAGCTTTTGCTATTTTTTCGTCAATTTCGTTCGCTTGAATGGCCGTTTCAATGCGAAGTGGATTTTTATGATTATAT
>JAYUWH010000078.1:0-40372 GCA_043753645.1 Bdellovibrionales bacterium | reverse complement strand
TCGTTCCAAAAACACCAGAACTAAAAGTCGTTGGCCAAGAACAAGACATCATCGAGCCAAAACAGCTCGAGCTAAAAAAGAAGAACATTCCCTGGGCACGACTTCTGGCAAGAGTCTTCAATATCGACGTTGAGACTTGCATCAAATGCGGTGGAAGCATGAAAATTATTGCAGCCATCGAAGATCCCAAAGTGATTCGAAAAATCCTTGAGCACATGGGTCTAGACACAAAACCACCACGACTGCATCCAGCCAGGGGGCCGCAAGCTCAGCATCATTTCGAAGATGACTTCGCTCAACAACACTTCGATATGAATTTCGACAATTTTAATCAATCAGCAGACTAAGAAATTCAGTCGCAATGGATCCGTTCGTTTAAAATCAGCAAAAACAACCTCGGTAAATCAAAAGCACATCTAAAATTTCAAAAATCAGTGAAATTCGTTGCCAAAAAACCGTTCCAATTACACAATTTTAACAAGAGCCAAGCAAAACCTAGATGTTAGACTTGAACAATTCGGCCTTTTTACCGCCTATCCTCGAAAAATATTTACTTTGATTAAGAATTTATTTTAATTAAGGATTCGGTAGTATGGTCCGATGTAAATAAAACATTCAGTTATCTAAAGGCTTTTCCAAAAAATCGTGATACAAGAAGGGTCTATATACATCCAATCTTGAAAGAAATCATCGAAAGAAGAATTAAGCTTATGTCTCCAGGTTGCGATTACTTATTTCATATTGAAGGTAAGCCGTTAAATTATTGTACTATCCAGTCAAACTATCGAACAGCACAGTTAAAGAACGGTATTCCTTATTCGGGGACTCATTGTCTTCGTCATGGAATGGCGATGCTTGCAAGAAAAGTCGGTGGAATGGGGCTTGATTCGGTGGTTGCAATGACGGGGCATAAAGATTTAAAGTTAGCGGCTCATTACTCTAAAATTGATGGTGAAGTTCAGAAAGAAACATCACTTAAAATTTTAGATTATATTTAGCGTCTTGGCTTTGCCGAAGAGAAGTTGATTTTTAATGAAAATGACAAGAGTGCAGAAATAGTTCAGGTTGAAAATGTTTACTAATTTAAAAGGGTAAAAGGAGGCTAAAATGGGTCTAAAAACACAAAATACGCTGATATGGACTTTTCCCAAAAAAAATCTTCAATGATTTCAAAAGGATAAGTGTCCTATGCCAGAACTACCCGAGGTAGAAATAACTACGCGTAATTTGATCGCCTTAATGAGCCCGAGTGTAGTCATCAAGAAATTCATTTTTTTTCGGAAAAATCTGCGGAATTTAATTCCTATCCGCAAAATAAAACATTTAGAAGGCCAAGAATTAATTAAAATATACCGCCGCGCTAAGTTTATAATTTTTAAATTTGAAAAAAGTTATTTGTTAAGTCACTTGGGTATGACTGGCTCGTGGCGAAAAGAAGTGGCAAATTGGCAAAAGCGAAAGCACGACCATGTGGTAATTCAAATTAGCGAAAACTCGCAATTTATCTACAACGATCCTAGACGTTTCGGTGAGTTTCATTTGCTGACACCAGAGCAGCTCGAAAATCGTTTTGCTAAATTTGGACCCGAGCCATTAGATGTGAAGACAGAATGGACAAGGCTTACCGAAAAGTTTAGACAGCTTGCGGTCCCCATAAAAATTGCTTTAATGAATCAGAATTATTTGGTGGGCGTTGGAAATATTTATGCTAATGAAGCTTTGCATCGCGCTGGGATCAGACCACAGAAGAAAGCATGTCAAATCACAAAAAAAGAGTACGAAAAATTGTGGTCTGAAGTAATAAAAGTTTTAACTGAAGCTATTAACGAAGGTGGATCATCTATTCAAGATTTTCGAAATGGTTACGGAGAAAAAGGTGCCTATCAAAAAAAATTTCTAGTTTACAGCCGGGCTGGTCAACCTTGTCTTATCTGTAGTTCAGAAATTAAAGTGGCTGTTATCGGAGGACGCTCATCCTTTTGGTGTAAACAGTGTCAGAATTAATAATTAAATATTATAAAATAGTAATCGATCAAGTTAACTTAATAAGTTACAATAAAAAAGAAGTTGGCATTTGTAAATTGGATTAGTATGCTGACGTGGCGTCTACTGTTTGTAACTCTGATTAGAAATGGGAATACTTGTGAAAGATACATACATGGAATTAGGAAGTTTAATTCGAGAATTTCGATTCCGAAGCGAATGGACCCAGCTGCAGTTGGCTGAAAAACTAGGTTATGATTCTGCGCAGTTCGTATCGCTTTTCGAACGTGGAATTTCTAAAATCCCCTTAGAAACGCTTGGACAACTTATTATTCTTTTAAAAATTCCAGAAAAAAAAGTAATGACTATTTTAGTTACTGCCTACGAGGCCGACCTTGCCATTAAAATAAATCGCGGTAAATCTGCGGGTCGTAAATTAGCTACCAATAGTTAGTGGATGAAGCAGGCAGGTTGATTTTGAAATATGCAAAAATCGCAGGACTAAAGTCAAAAAAATGATTTTTTTGTAAAGTAATTTGATTTATAATGCGAAAGTCATTACCCTAAGTTTTCTAATTGTGTTGAGGGTTAATGAAGAAAATCTTAATTGCCGATGATGATAATCTGCTGCTGGAAACGCTAATTGATTATCTTAATGAACAAGGATTTGTCGTTCATGGATGCGCTAATCACGTCGAGTTTGCGCAGGCCCTAGTGTCTAATCAGTTTGACGTTATACTTTGTGATTTCAAGTTACCCAAGTTCAGTTTTGCACGCGAATTTTCAAAACTTTTGGCATTGACTCAAATCCCTATCTTGATTCTAACCACGGCGAATCAGGACTTAATTGATTACTTTCCACGAGAGCACAAGTTATTACCAAAGCCATTTAATATGGCGGCATTAACTTCTTTGCTAAATTAAACAGTCAGGCCGATTTTTGCGATTTTTTTTCTTGCTTAGCAGGGTAGTCACAAAGGCTTAGACTCGCGCACTTTAAGAATGGCCTTAGCTAAATAATTGCGGTCAATTGGTTTGGTGACGTGATTTTTAAATCCAGCCTGCAAACTGCAAATGTATAGACAAGGTTATTAAAGATGTTTAAGGGCTTCTGGCATTGCAGCAACACTTAGTTCTTCAAAATATAAGCCATTCTGAACTATTGAATAATATCGTGTAGCGAGTTAGCGTTAAGCAAGGAGAAGACCATGAAATTATTCATTTTAACGTGTCTGTTTTCATTTTATATCAGCGCAGCTGAACTTAGTCCTTTGGGAATTTGGCTGGTTGGTGATAAAGATGCAAAAGTGGAAGTTTATCAACATGGCGACAAGCTGGAAGGCAAGCTGGTATGGTTGAAAGAGCCTAACTCGGAAAGTGGACAACAAAAATTAGATTCTAAAAATCCTGAAAAAAGTCTGCAGGCGCGTTCAATTATGGGTCTGGTTTTTCTAAATGGCTTTAAAAAAGAAAGCGCAGAAAATAAGTGGTCGGGGGGGTTGGTGTACGATGCGAAATCTGGAAAAACTTATAAAGGCTGGATTAAACTTATAAGCGAAAGCGAAATGCAATTACGGGGTTATGTTGGCATTTCGCTGTTTGGAAGAACTGATAACTGGACCAGAGACAAGCTTTAGAATAAATATTTTCCTAATTCGCTAACGTCAAATTGAACAAGCAATGACTTTTCACGTTTCCGTAACTTAGCTTTTTCAGATTTAATATCTGCGACTTTTAATTTTACTGGAGCCGTAGAGCTTGCCAATTTGGTGCATGTTATGTGCGGGTATCTGAATTCTTAACTTAGGTAAAAAAATTTGTTCAATCTCAATAGGCAGATCCATTTTTTCTTTTTAAGTATCTAGCCAGTTACAGCGAAGCGCTAACTGATAAAAGACAGCATCCTTGCTATCCTGGTCCAAAACTTCACTCCCGGGTAAAGTTATAGACCAAAGTTTAGTACACTTTTCGGTAGCAGGAGTTGCCGGGCAATTCGTGATTGGGCCTTGGCTGTAGGATATCAACTGGATCTTTTTTCAGCTGGAAACTTGAAGGCATCGCCTGATGGCGTGTTGCCTTATCGAGAAGTTACAAGTGGTAGTTTTTCAACGATAAAGTATTATTTTAAGTAATTATTGTCGTTCGAACAAAGAATTGAATTTCATAATAAACACCCCGCCCCAGTCGCCAGCACTTACACCATCGACAGGGACTTCCCAACCGTTGACTGCGCCGTACAAGTGGCCATCTACTGGATTTAAACTTAAGTTTGCGTCGGCCCAGCCTGAGCTTGGAAAATTAAAGCCAAGTGCGCCGGTGGTCGCTGTTCCGTCACTGGCGACAGCAATTCGGTAAATATCTAATTCCGAAGATCCGTTGCCATTAAAGTCTGAAATGGGATTAAACAGATACAACACGCCTCCGTTAAAAGGGATATTGGTGCTCGACGAAGTGTATAACGAGAACGGAATATGAGTTTCGAACTTCTTGGTCCAAATTTCGTTACCGTCAAAATCCACTTTTACAACAACCAAGTCGCTACCGGAATTACCTAAGCTCGAATAAGGCGTATCACTAGAAAATGATAAATAGATCGCGTCATTGGTTAATGTGCACTTGGCGGTATTTCCTATTTGAGCCGTGTTTGGAAGGTATTCTTTGAAAAATGTTCGGACTCCGGTATTTGAATAAATAGCAATGTACGGTGATGTTGCATAGTCAGCTGGCCACAGCCACAGCCCGCCACAGAAAACAACTTTTCCATTTAATCCACCGATGTTTTCGGTTCGAAACGCAGTGGATAAATCAGAAGTGAAGGCCCAATCTATCCATGCTTGAGTAAGCGGAACTTGTGCTGACCACGTTCTTGTTCCATCGGCTAAGAATTTAATGACGAAGGGTTGTCTAAGGCCAGTTGGATTTGTCGAACCAGGCAAGGTCTGGCCATCTGAAGAGCCAAAAAAATGAATTGAACCATCTGATTGTAGTGTTAATCCAGCAGAGTAGCCAGTTAGATACCCCGCGTAGCGCACCCAAATTGGATTTGCGTTGGAATCAAGTTTTGCCAAAAAAGAATCTTGCGAGCCCGGCACGGCAGAGCCATAAACTGACTGAGTTGAAGTTCCTGCAACGTAAACATTATCATCATCATCGGCATCAATTGCAATTCGCCGTAAAACGGCCGGAACTTTGTGAGTCCATACTACGGTACCGTCTGAAGTTTTTATTTTTTTAATAAAATGAGTTCGGGCAGATATTGTTATACCTTCAAAAACTCCCGGACCAAAGCAATCCAAAGGTAAATATATAAAGTTTCCTTTAAGAACCATATCTGCCCATGCAATCCCGCAACTAGCAGTTTCGGCATAGGCCGTTGACCAAAGTATTTGGCCAGAGAAATTTACCTTTAGTAACGAGATACCAACTCCGCCAGCGGGAGAGTGCCCATTAAATGTTCCTCCGAATCGTCCCAAGTAGTACTGGTTTCCTAGAGAATCAAATTTGGGTTTTTGGAGGTAACTCCAGTTCGGATTGTTTCCGGGAAATGCAATAGAGCCTGCGCGTAAAGTGTAATTAAAACCTTGTGAGAATCCCAGCGAGTCCGTGACCGATACCGAAAAACTGCCAGACTTCCAAGGTCTTGTGAGAAAATTCGTTAGTGAATTCCAAAGGCTACTCAAAGTAGAATCCATCGTTATGCTATATCCCGAACCGCTACCACCCGATGGTGTGAAAGTCACATTTGCAAAAGCTCCTATGCTGCCTGGTGCCGGCGACAAAGTAAGTGGATTCACAATTTGCAGTGATTTCATTGAAGATTGTCCGACCGCATCGGTCACTTTGATTACGGCAGTGCCAGTGGTGCCATCGGCTGTATAAATACCAGCTCCGTCAATCGCACCAGGACCACTGATCAAGCTGTATGCGTATGGTGGCGTTCCGTTGAGAGCTTTGATGGCGTAAGAGGAAGTCGAAGTTATTCCACGAACGTCCTCTGCCACCGAAAGAGTTTCACTTCGAGATGCGGCTTCTAAAAAATTTTCTGCGACCTTGCAGCCAGTGCAAAAAAATGCGAGCGTGATACCAAGAAACGTTCGATTTAGTGATCTCATACTTTACCTATCGGAAGGTCTTGGTTTTTCTTGAATAGTACCATTTTGAGCTGTCTTAGCGCTAAGAGCGCCAAATCAGGAGCAGTCACACTAATTCAACGATTCGGCGGAAGTCTGAACTTGAACATCCACTTCTATCAACTGTTTGTCGATGGCTGCTATGAGCTGAGTGACAAAAACGAACCCATCGACTTCTGGGTCGCAGCACCACCAACAGTCAAAGAGATCGAAGAAGTCCTTGCAAAAATTATTCAAAAAATCACCAAATACCTAGAGCGGCAAAAAATCATTATCCGCGATGATAACGATGGCGGATTCCCAATACCGATTCCAGATGAAGACACACTCTCTAAGCTTCAAGCCACATCAGTGACCTGCAGATTTGCCACTGGCAAAAGCAAAGGCAAAAAAGCGATCGTTCTAAAGTCCGTGACCGACAACGATCACACAGCCACAAAAGGACTTTGAACCTCCCCCGATTCAACGGACACTTTTTACGACATAAAATGTGCAACAAAAGGGGAAATATATGGGAAAGTTCGGAAACAGAAAGTACACTTCAGAGTTTAAGCAGCAAGCGTCTGAATTAGCAATGAAAATTGGGTCCAGAAAAGCAGCTGATCAACTAGGAGTTGCTATGCAAAATATAGATCGATGGAAGAAGTTGAATGAGAATCAAGAACCGCAATCGAAAAAAGAAAAAGTGAATTTAGAAGAAGAAAACCGCAGGCTTTTAAAGGAAAACAAAGAGCTTAAAGATGTTAATTATATTTTGAAAAAGGCCGCCGCTTTTTTTTCGCAAGACCATCTCAAGTAAAATTTGGGATGGTCGAACTTTTGGAATCTGAAAAGATTAAAGTGGCCTTAGCTTGCAGGACCCTAGAAGTTAGTCGCAGTGGATATTATGACTGGCTTAAACGACCCGAGTCAATTAGAGCTATTGAAACAGCGGCGCTATTAGTGCGTATCCGGGCTGTACATGATTTTAGTAAGCAAACCTATGGCGCACCTCGGATGACGGAAATGTTACACGCTGAGGGCTTTAGCTGCGGTGAAAATCGTGTAGCAAAAATTATGCGTAACAACAATATTACATCCGAGGCCGTGAAGAAATTTAAAATCACGACTACGGATTCAAATCACGATTTACCGATTGCTGATAGAATTTTTGAAACTGAAAACGTAGATGCGGTGATGGCGCCAAACCAAGTTTGGGTCGGTGACATCACTTACGTTCAAACTGATGAAGGCTGGTTATTTCTTGCAATATATTTAGATTTATTCACGCGTAAAGTCGTGGGCTTTTCAAGTGACGATAACATGCGTGCGGAATTAATCATGAATGCTCTGGATATGGCTCTAGGAAGGCAAGACGTAAAGGATGGTGAACTTATAGCGCATACCGATCGGGGCTCGCAATATGCAAGTGAACTGTATCGAAAGAAAATCCAGCTTGCTGGAATTATTGCAAGTATGTCAAGACGTGGAAATTGCTGGGACAATGCCCACTGCGAAAGTTTTTTTCATTCGCTAAAAACAGAACTAGTCTACAGAACAAATTTTAAAACCCGAGAAGAAGCTAAGCAAGCAATTTTCGAGTGGATCGAAACCTGGTACAATCGCCAAAGACTTCATTCATCCTTGGGCTACATGAGTCCAATCGATTACGAAAAATTGGCATTAGCAGCATGAATTTTGTGTCCGTTTTTTCGGGGGAAGATCAGACATCCATTTCCACGGGATGAATTGGCATGTCCATAGTAAAGATGCTGAGAGAGTTCACCGTGGGCAGCCTGTCCCACCAGGGGGCTTCCGCATTCGCCACACCTTAAAATTCCAGTTAAAAGATAAAAGCGTCGCTCGGCACCAGTGAGCCGTACTCGTTCAAGTCTTTTAGCCTCTTCAAGTAATTTTTGGGCGCGGTCAAAAGTGGCCTGATCTATAATCGCAGGCCACGAAGCTTTAACCACTTGGTATCTTTGCCAAGATTTTAGTTCGGTGGGGTCAGCATTTTTATTCTGTTTGTTGACCTCGTGAAACCCAAGGTAGGCTGAGGCATTGAGAATATTTCCTAGAGTCTGAGCGCTCCACTGGATAGGTTTATGATGTCTTGCCCTGTTAGTGTTCGCCTTTGGTTGAATGCCCATTTCATTAAGTCGCTGAATAGTTTTCGCTCTGGACTCGCACTCAATGAATGTTTTGAATATTTTTTTGACTGTCTTGGTCTCTTCCTCATTTACAACATACACTCCAGAGTTTTCCTTGGACTTATCAAAGCCAAGAATAGAGCGACCACCATTCATGAACCCACGCATAGCTCTAGAATGACATCCAAGGGCCACGCGCTCTGAAATCTGCTCCCGTTCAAATTGCGCAAGATTAATCATATTATAGATCATCATTTTCCCAGATGGCGTGCTTGAATCAAACTGTTCTTTGATCGATAAAAACTTGGCCTTGTACTTTTCTAGATCATTCAAAAGGTTACAGAAGTCATAGATATTGCGTGAGAGCCGCGAAAGGTCTGTAACCATTATAAGATTAATTTTTCCTTTTTTAATGTCTGCCATCATCTTTTGATAAGCTGGCCGTTTCGTATCTTTAGCGGATAGTCCTTCATCGGCGTAGGTTTCAACAACCTTTCCCCAGCCTTTTTCTTGCGAATTTCTAATCTCAATAAAGGACTTAATTCTGTACTTCTGGTTATCAAGAGAGCCTTCAACCGCCTGGGCTTGCTCCTCCGTAGAAACTCTGAGGTAGGTTCCAATTCTAAGCTGCATTGTCAAACTCTCCTTCATTCAGAGCAGGGCGGCCATTTTTATTTGCAATAGATATCATTTTGGCAATGATGTCTTTTGCATTTGATGTTCGTCTTGCTGAATCAGCACTGTTGTCCTCTATCATTTTTATTTCTAATTTGTTCACTTCAGAGATTGTTTTGCTTTCCTTTTTCTCCATGAGCCTAATCATTTTTCATTCTCTTGAGATTTCTTTTAACAATCTCGGTATGCTCACTAATCAAAAGCAAAAGTTCCTTAGCCTTCTTATCTGGGACCGAGTTAAGTAAACTTAAAATAACCATAATGAGCATGCTTGGGCTTCTAAAGCCTGTTTCATACTGGCTGATAGAGAGCTTAGCCACGCCAAACATTTCAGCCAGCCCCTCTTGTGTGAGCCCTAGCTTTGTTCTGATTTGTTTGAATTTAGTTGGGCTCATGCTTGCTCCTTATCTGAAGGTATAGCATTGCTATACCTATCATTCAAGTTCTTTTTATTACGTTTTGGGGTCGGAATCAAGCCCATTTGACTCATTAGAGCTTCCCTGAGGGATTCCGGCATTTTACCAGTTTCTCGGGCTTTTTTTAGAGCAACTTCAAGCAGTGCAATATCACTTATGAAGTCATGACGAATCGAACTTATGTCCTCGTCGTTTAGGTTTTGACAGGCTCTAATTAAAAGCAAACTCGTAATATCTTGCCGATTCACTTTGCCGCCAATAAAGCCATCGTTTACTCTTTTCACAATTTGACTTACAGCCTCTTCTGATTCTTTTGAGACGGTTATTTTTGCAATGTTTTCTTCTCTAGGTTCTGTTTTTATTTCTTCTTCTTCCATCTTCCCACCTCCTATTTAATTATTTATATATCTTACTATTTATTCCCCACCCAACTCGTAGGTTCCGTGTTCCTGAGCACACTCTACCAATGTACTCGTTGGGAGGGTGTGCTCAGGAACCGAAGAGGAGCCGTTAAGCGAGTTGGGTGGGGAATAAATCCTTTTTAAGATCATTATCTTAGATCTATTTTTTATTTTATTTTTTTGTACACAAACGGGTATGCGCTTGGATACCCGTTTGTGTACCCTCTGAAAACGATCTGGCTTCATGCTGCGCTCCCGACCTGAGCACTTAGATTTTTCACAATAAGCCTGAGTGTCGTAGAATTGCCATTGAGGTCCAGCGGAAAGTCGCTAGGATTTTTTTGCATTTCATCAATCAAACAAAAGGCAATGGGCCGCTGTCTTGACGGATAGTTCATTAGGCGCATGGAGTCTTTCAGTGCTTTTTCAATGGCCCTTGTTTCGCAAGCGACAATCACAAAGTCGATGCCTGGAAGGTCAGCGTAGGCAATCAAAAATGCCTTGTAAGCTTGAAAGGTCTTCCGAGTTCTTTCGACTTCTAGGGCCACTTGAATATTTTTTCCTGGCACTGCCAGGTAAAATAAAAGGTCAGGATACTTAATTTTTCGGTCCTTATGCCCCACAGAGAAACGCTCATTGCCATCTCGTTTTAGCATGGATTCTGTTTGAATATTTGTGATCAGTTTTTCATTTTCGTTATGTAGAGCAAAACTCATAACGTGCTGGTCATGAGTTATATTTTGGATTGGCACAGGTCTCACAGGTTTAAGATTTCTAAATTCCTGACTTTGATTAAATCGAATCAGCGCGCCTCTTGAGAATGCGATGATGTCCGATTTGGCAAGAGGGTCTCTGTAAAATCTAAAAAGCCCCAAAGACAATAATTTGGTCCAAATTTTCCAACGGAAATATCTTTCACCTGGAGCGAGATAGGCATCAAAGATGGCTCTTGAAAGAAACCCAAATTGTGCAGTTACTCGAATTGACCTTTGGATACAGGGATGGCTTGGGCTGATGCTACTCATTTCCACCCCCATCCGAATACATAATTTCAAATTCTGTGTGTCCTTGGATAACATGATTTTTTGTCACCTCAGTGGGCACCCAGGTAATGTCTTTGATCAAAATGGGTTGCTTTCGTTTGCTGTAGATAACATTCTTAATCCTACCTGCGGGATTTGAGATGTAACAAATGTCAACACTGCAAGAAGGGAATAGGATTTTGCCTGAGGTGGCACAGCCAGCATGTAAGAGTCCAAGTACCAAAATTATGATAATTCTTTTCAAGAAGCACCTCCAAGTTCTTTGACCAAACCAACAGAATCCAAAACTTGCGCGGTTGTGCCTTGCTGGGACTTTTGCGCATCACTGGATTTCTTTTCCTCTTTGGATGTGACAAGTGGTAAACCAACTGGCTTTTGATGATTTACCAGCGGAATATATTTTTCTGGAAGATCTGGCAGCATTTGCAACTGAACACGCACATGCTTTGATCCCTTTGGATGTGGCAACAAAACAATGGCTTCTCCCGTGCAAAGTTCGTTTTTAATAACGTCAGGATGAACTTTGAATTTTTCAGCGACACGGGCGGAAGCATCACCAGTACCCTGATCTCCGAGGATTCTATTTTTAACAACCCGCTCGGTCATTTTTGTTGTTTCGACGGTGCCAATGATACGCGCAAAATATTCGGCTGAGTTTGGCTCACTGGTTTTCATGATAATCTTAAGATTGGAATTCGTGACAATGGCATTTTGAACAGCTTCGCCAAGTTTTTGAATATCACCAAGGGACTGATGCGCAAAGGCCACGCCTACTTTTGCACTTCTGGATTTATTGAGCATTGTAGTAAATCCTTCAGTGAGATATTCCGAAAAATCATCCAAGTAAACGGCGAAAAATTTTTTATTTTCACCATCCGGGGACAAATGTCTTTCGGAAACTGCATACTGCAAATCTTGAAGGGCGAGTTTTGCGGTAGCTTTTCCTAAAAACTGGACTCTCATGGCTGGCAGTTGAAAATAAATAATTTGTCCCTCTTCCATCGCTTTACGAATCGAGATTGAGGGTTTTTCTTGATTGAAGAGATTTAAAAACTGGTCTGTCGTGAAGTGATTGATCTGGGTTAATAAGCCACTGAGTCTGAGCTCACGTTTTGCCGCGTCGACTGTTTCTTGTGTTTTAACCCAAGATTGAAGGTTTGTATTTTTGGTTTTTTTTGCAAGAACATCTAAGTATTTGATATTGCCAATGGCCTGACTTAGCTTTAAAAATGTCGGAACTTCGTTGGCGTCATCAAAAATACTTAAAATATTTTTGAGGTAATCAAACTGAAGATTTTTATAATATGGATCTTCAAACTCAAAAGCACCAAAAACTCGCTCAGTAATTTCAAGGGGAGAGCCACCTATCAGTGGATTATAGCTTGAGCTAATGTCAGTATTACCGAGGCTTAAAACCTTAAAATCCTTCCCTCGATCATAGCGTTTGGCGTAAGCGTATAATTTATTGAGCAGGGATACGTCAGATTTGCCGTCAATGAGAATGAACCCTCGTTTTTTCTTCATATCTTCCACTGCCCACGGAACAATAACTGATTCAGTTTTTCCGGCGCTGGTAGTGCCAACCACCTGAGTGTGCATAGTCCGAAAAGAGCTTTTGATGAAGATCTGCTCATCTTTGTCATCTAGACCTGCAAAGACAGAATCTTCACCTTTTCCATCAGTAATACTTTTTTCATAATTTACCGCGCGAAGCTTAGTCGTAGCTTTGTTTTTTAGATAAATCCCTAGGCCCATTAATATCGCCGTGATGAGAAGAATAATCTGAAGGCGGTATTCAAAATAGATATCCAACATAGGCCATTTTAGTTTTTGCCAAATCTGAAAACCAATCATTCCTAAAACGGCGATAGCGATTAGAGCTAATGAGCCATTGTCTTGTTTTTTATTTTCACTCATTGATGACCTTCGCTTTCTATCATTTGATATGATTGTTGAATTACGGCTTCGCACTCTACCCCTGCGCTAACCTCAATCCATTCGCGAGCCTCTTTTAGGCTTTCGCCATATTTTTGGGCCCGATCTCTTGCCGTGTCCGATGCTGCTTGCAGTAGGCCGTTCGTGATTCCGCCGGTGGAGTTACCAAGCAAGTCTCTTTGCATGGAGCCAGCAGCCAAGCTTCCAACAAAGGTAGTAATGATTTGACCCGCAGAATTTTTAACACTGTCGGAGCGAACATTGCCTTCAAGCCCTGCCATTCCATCAGGACTTATGACGGCTGCTGCAATTGGGCGAATTCCACCACTTGGATACGATATTTTTCTGAATTGAATGATTGCTCGGCCAGATGATTTTTGGAAACTTGCTTCTCCGTACAAAAGAGAATCTTTTGGAATAGAAAGTCCTGATTCGGTCGTAGCTTCTTCGGTGACCTTAGCCAGAACTGGCACTGCTTCTTGCGAGGTGATAAATTTATCCACAATGCGGACTCGCAAATGAGTTCCTGCGTGAAGTTCAAGTTTGCTGTTACCGCCTCTTGGCGAAACAAGCATTGATGTATTGTAGTTTGTTTGTGCTGCTTGCTGTGGAGCCGCCATTGAAGGATTGCCCCAAAGCTTTGAGGATGGCTGATCAGCCTTCTTTTTGGCAGCGTCATCACTGGCGCTTACAGTTCTTGTAGATTCTTTTGCTATTTCTCGAAAGACGACCTCTTGCTTTGTCGGTAGAAATAGAGTGACTAGGACGAATATGCCAGCAAATGCAAAAAAGAAAATAATAATGTTTTTTGAGTTAAAATCTTTTTTTGATGTCTGATCGGACTCTTTTTTTAAAAACAGAGATTTTACTTTGTCTTTTGTCTTTCCCGCAAGGCTGAATGCCCAATTCTTGAAGCTTATGAAAATATTTTTTACTTTCTCCATAGAGCCTCTTTTGGCAATTCAATGTACAAATTACTTTTGCCCTTAATTTCAATTGTGGCTGGAATTTCTGAAGTGAGATCATTTTGATTTAAAGTCATTACAACTTGAAGCGGATGTTTTTCATCGTATTCTTGTGACGATAAGAATAGGCTGTTAATAACCTTTGAGTCTTTGCCTTGAGTCAGCCAAAAGCTTTCGGGATCGGCTTTTTGTTTCTCATACAAGGAAAATGGTTTTAAAGTAAAATCAACGAAGATAAATCCGTCTTTTGTTTTGCCAATCCTTTTTAATTCAAGAGCAAGATCTTTTGATTTTGCAGTTCTTTTAAAATCCCTCCATAGGATAGTGCTTTTTTCCTTTAACTCCTTGGAACTGAGATAAACGACATAATCAGAAGAATCCTGATTTTGTGTTACGAGTCGTACATTAAAGCGCCGTGATGCAGTTGTAATATACAGATTGGTCTTGGCTCCAAATCGCAATGGCTTAATGGTGATGGCTTTATCCAAATACTCAATCTTGAAAGCTCCTTGGTCACCGATGATGACAGTTTGAACGGCTTCAGGAAGTTGGATAATACTGGCAATGCCTACAGCTGTATGAATTGTTACAAGCTCATCGATGCCAACGCTAATTTTCTTAACTTGGTTATTTCCAAGAGCAGCATTCATAATAAATAATGGTAAAAATAATATTTTAAATAACCCCATTATTCACCCCCTTCGACTTCTTTAGTAAAATAAACGCCCCATGGATTCATAGGAGTTCTGTCATCAAGATCAAAATTGAGTTTTACTTTTAAAACCGTGGCGGCTTTTAAGGATTCAAATTCAGTAATCCGATCAGCGACGACAGTGACGGATTTTGTTTTGAAATCCACTTCAATTTTTTGCGGATAAACTCGTTGTACTACCTTTTTATCTTTCACAAATTTTTGAACTTCGAGCATGCTTCTCTGAAACGATGAAATCAGTGATGATTGAATAAAAGCTTCAGATTTTTTAATTTGCACAGCAACACTCTGCGAATCCCAAGTGTATCTATATTTGAGATATTCTTTAGTTGCCGTCTGAACCTGAAGGTCTGTAATTTGTGTTTCGACCTTTGCAACTTCGCCAGAAGTCTCCAGAGCAATGACATCAGGCCCTCTTTTCATTGAATAGATCAACATCAAAAGCATGAGCGTGATGATGCCTAAAGATGAGTACGTTAAAATTTTTAGAAAATGGTTCTGTGTTGCAAGATCTGTTACGATCTTTGGGTACTTTGAATTTGTTAAAACTGTTTTTTCCATAAAATTACCTCCTAGGTTAAAGTTTGTAAGAATCTTGAATTGATTTTTTTCTTTCTCGATACGACTGAAATCTTTGAGCAATTGGACTTGAAACGCTTTGAACCCCACTCATTGCCTTTGCTTTCATAAAAGCAATTTTCCCCGGCAATGACGCCATTGATGCCACAGCACCAGCTCCCAAGGTTCCAGCCATTGCTTGAGCGCCTTCGCCCATTGTTGATTTAACGATCATCGGCGTTAGAAGCATAGCTATCGCTATGACGAAATTTAGAACTATCAGAGTCAGATAACTTCCTTCGGTCTGATAGATATTTCCCAACGACAAACTTCTTAACATTGCAGACAAAATAGCCCAGCAAATTTTCCAGCAAGCCACCTGGATAAGTCCTTTAAAAAGATTCGTTGTCAGGTAGGCTGTTGATGGAAAGATGTAGAATAAAATCATAATGGGTGACGTGATCGACAAGAAAACCCAAAAGAAATAATACATCGCAATGGTGAGATATCTTGCGACATAAATAAAAATGAAACTTGCAAAACTTAGAAATGCAATAATGAGGTCATCAAATTTTAAAAGGATTGCAGATTTTGTGAGTGGATAACTGGCACTTTTTTCTTGAGCTAGTTTCATAAACTGCGCGAGCCCAGACATATCATCAATTCTTTGGGCAATGCCGTCACAAACTCCAACAATTGCATTTGAAATTTCAGGGAAGGCAACAAGTAGAATTGTTGCAACAAAGGCGCGCTTTACAGTGTCAAGATAGTCAGGTTGGCCAGATTTTAGAAAGCCAATTGCTACCGCAAATAAAATTGCTACAGGCAAAGCTAAATAATAAAGCTGCGACAACATTGTATGTAGGTCTCTAACTAAGGGGCCGAGGACCTCAAATGCCGGCATCATTCGACACCGCCATTTTTAATCGAGGGCAACTTCACATCCTGAGGTAGCGTTCCCAGGCTCTGAGAAACGCCTTGATATTTGTCGATAAATTGCTGAGAAGTGATTTTTTCTTTACGATTTTGCAAAGCCATATTTTGAGCCATAATCTTAAGCATCTGAGATTGAGATCTTAAAAGTTGGGTCATTACGCCGATCATGACTGCAAGGCTTTGATTTTGAAGTTTTGCGGCCCCTTGCGGACTGACTACTTCAGAATGAGCCATGATTCGCTCTCGTTCGTGATCCACTTGGTCGGCGTAGTCATAGAGATTGCGATTCATTGAAATGACTTCGGCTACACTTTGGTCCTGGGATTCAATAAGATCTGAGTCCTGAGACTTTGGAATTTGTCCGTAGATGTCTTTTAGTGCGCGAAGAACATTTGCTGGATCTTTTAGGTTTCCATAAATCCCAGGGTCAAAGCGTGGATTGATAATGCGAATTACATCAAGCCCTGATCTCGCGCCGGAATTGATATCCCGCAAAAGACCAAGTGTATCGCGGCCTGTGTTAATGATTTGTTGAAGCCTGACAACCTGCTCAATTGCTTGAACCAGAATTTGTATAAGAACAGCCACATCTCCACCAAAAAGGTCAGCTCTAGCTTTGTAGGGGGTAAAAACTATGACGACGGATAACAGAGCACAAATCAGTTTTTTCATCATGCCGCCACCGCCGGTTTAGCTACTTGAGCTGCGATTCCAAATGGGGCAACTTCTGCTGCTTTTTCGATGGCGGCTTCAAGCGAGAGGCCACCAGCACGAAGATCGCTCAAATATTTATTGTCTTTGGCATCACTGGTTGAAATCCAATACTCCAGCGGACTTGGGTAAATCCGAATTACTTGTCTGTGTTCGCCTTCGATTAAAAAGGCTTCACTGAAAACTCCTTTTTTCTGCTGAAGACCCTGGATGAGTCCAATCTCCTGGGAGTTAAGTTTAAGTGTATCCGCAAGAAGTTTTGTGTCACCTCGCTGGCTCATCACAACTTTTTGAGATGTATTATTGATAATCGCAGATCCAATTGGACTTTGAGCAATTTCTTCCACGCCCTGGGTAATGAAGGTAATTCCACTTCCTGTTTTTCGAAAAGTTCTTGCTGCATACTCCATAAATCCTGCGGCGGCCTGGCTTTTAAGAAGCTGCCAGGCTTCATCAAGAATAACTTTCTTAGTTGTTGTTCTGTCGTTTTCAACTTGATCGAGAATGAAATTTGTTAGAATCAAAATCATCACGGCTTGAAGATCTGGATATTGTGAAAGACCTTTCAGATCAAAAGTAATAATTGGGCTATCGGCCTGAAACCCACCTCGGCGATCAAGCAGTTTTCCATAGGCTGAATCGCCAACCCATGAATAAAGTAATTTTGCGATCTTTTGAAGCTCTGGCTCTTTTGAGCTTTTGCAGACATTTTCAAAATCACTTAATGTTGGTGAATTTCCTGTGGCCCGATGTCGCTCATAGGTTTCAGTAATGGCTTTTTCAACAAGAACTCGTTCAAGCTTTGAAAGCCGCATGCTTTCTTCGGAAACCATTTGTTCGATAATGCTAGATAGCCCCTTTATTTTTTCACTTGTGGGCACAACTTTGGGATTTTGAAGCTCAAAAGGATTAATGGCATAATTTTCAGTTAGGTTGATTTCAAAATATTGTCCCTTCATTAGTTCGGTAAGTTTTTTATAAGAACCGCCGATGTCGATGATATAGACTTTTGTGCCACGAGCCATTTGTTGAAAAAGCAAAAAGTTATTAAAGAAACTTTTTCCGGAGCCACTAGAACCTGTTACGAGGGAATTGTAGTTACTCATGCCAGGATCGTAAGGGTTGAAACTTACAATTGAATCCAGACGATTACTCAAAAGCACCACTGGAGATTCGTCACCAAGACGAGGCCCATATAGCGGTAGGAAATCAACTAGGTTATTTGTTTTCATTCTTTTGCCGCGTTCTAAATTAATGGGCGCAAGAGGAAGGCTTGATTTAAAAATCTTCCACGCTCCAACCGTTTCCTGAATTCCTTCAGCGCCACTTAGGGCTTTAAATCTTGATAAAACTTCTCTGGTTTTTTGATTGAGAAGCTTTCCACCTTGGTTTGAATTTTCTTCTCGCAATACAACTAAAAGTTCAGAAACGTAAATGCGCTGGCCGGTTTCATAAAGCTCTTGAATTAGATTTTCGGTGGTCGCAAGTTGCGACTCACTTTCTAAATCTCGAACCTTAGTGCCGGTTCCGTGAGCCAAAGACTGTGCAGTTCGCTGTTTGGTTTTAAGTTTTGAAATTTCTTTTGCTTGATCTGATACTTTAAGTGTTAAAATCAGATCGTAATGGAATGGAAATCGTAAAAATCCATCCATTTGCCCAGCGGTTGTATTTTCCGGCATAGTTTTAAGGCTCAACACGCGAGTCTTGTATTGATCGAGGATAAATTCATCTCGGTCTAAAATAAGATCCCCAAACACAAACTGGGAGCGTGGTGAGGAAACAGCAAGCCCTGGCTCTTTATTCAAAATATTTTCTGGATGCTGCTCGTCGCTTGGCGATACGATCACAGGTGAAGAAATAGTTTGAGCTCTGTGAGGGTTCAAATACCTATAGATATTTTGAATCAACTCATCTCTTGAAAGATCCCGAACCTGAAAACCTTGACCTGTTAGGGATGAAGTTATGCCTGACATATTTTCTGAAAGGGCTTCTAAGTTCTCTTCAAAATTTTCGCTGAATTTTTTTGCAAATTTTTTCACAGCACCGAAAGAGAAAAAACTTTTAACCTCAATCTTCGGAGATTTCAGATAAGCAAATATTCTAGGACGAAATAAATCATTATTTTCAATTTGAGAACGAATTTGAGTTAATCTTTTTTTATCGAGATTTTTTAAAAACTCATTAGGCGTAGTCAGTAAATCTTCATGTAGTTTTAAAGTTTTACTAAAATCGGAATCAATTTGAACATGAAGTTGAAGTGTGTAGCCCTCTGGAATCGTATTGGTAAAGCCACGAAGACCAAGGCTTAACTGGGCGATTCGATTCGTATCGAAGCACTCAATATCAAGTGGAGTAATTTCAATTCCAGCGGATAAAGAGCCATCGTGAAGGATAATATATGAAAGGGCAGGCGACTTCTCGATCTCCCAATATGGAAGCTCTTCACATAGCGACGGATATTTACTCATTTGAAGCCTCCTTTTTGTGAAATTTTTTATATTTACGGTCATTCAGGCCCGCATATCTTACGGATGGTGAAGCCATGTATTCGCCAAGATGCTGAAGGTAGCCATCTGGCTTGCCTCGCTTTACGAAAAATAGAATAAATCCAATGAGCAGGGTTGTTCCCCAGACCATTGGGACTTTGAAACTCGTTGAGCCAAAAATTAGATTCTGGATTGATAAATTAGAAAAAAGGACCAAGACATCTGAAAGCTCAAGGCCAAAGATTTTGCTTTTGCCTTCAAGAGTTCTTGGTACGGGGGTTGTAAGAGGCGAATTGTCCTCCATTAGTTCACCGTCTGTGCGATAAAATCAACAATGGCCTGAGCACCAAAGCCAATTCCACAGCCGATAACGGCGTAGAGGATGTGTTGTTTTGCGCTTTCCTGTCCCGTAAAAAATGAAAAAGCAGCAAATAATAAACCACAGACAGATAAAACGGGCAGAACAAATCCGGTCAATTTAGTTCGAATGCCAATTAGGGACGATTCAACACTTGCATGACAAGTCTCCGGCATCATGCAAACCACATAGAACATCCCAATTAGGGCAAGAACTTGAAGCAATCGATAGGCAAATCTCTTTACTTTCATTTGGACCTCCTTATTTTTTAAATTTTGAATGACTACTGACCTCCTATTTATTTGTTTTGAGTTTTTATATTTCATGCGGCACCCCGCTGTTTCTCGTCATTTGAGACTGACCCTGGAAAAAGCGAGACAAACAGATCAGAATTTAGTAAGTAGAAATTTAATTTGAGGTAGTTCCCGAAATAAATTCCTTCACCGACTTTATTCCAATTGGTTTTCACGTCTCCGTTTGCAAGCAAATATTCTTCTAGGCAAAGAATGTCATATCTGATGTTGTCGTCTTTAACGGGTGAGATAAAATATTGAATTTTATCGAACATCCAAAGTTTTAGTCGAAAGACTTTGCCGTCAGGTCTTAAAAAAGCAAAACCAACTTTCTCTTTTTCAACGACCTGATTAGTTTCGTCCACGTCGCCCATGTAGACCGAGTATCTATCAGATTTTAGTTTTTCATTTTTAATTGGCATTACATTATTCATTCACACCTCCCTTGTTAAATTGTTAAGCAGCTTCGTTTTCATGATTTACTAAATATTCGTAGTAACTCTCAGTATCCTCAGACCAGTTCCAGTCATCGCTTAAGATTCCAGGCTTACCTTTTCTCTCAACACACCGATAATATTCATCGACGGAGGGCCCTTCTGTTTTGTAACGACGATATGCTGTGGTGAGTTCGTTGTGCTGGCTTCTAGTTAGTTTTAGGTGACCTTTTTTATCCTTGGCTGTTCTCGACATTGCTTCCCCCCATTTCATTTAAAATTTTTGTTGTGTGTGTTTATGGATTTTTGCGGCTTTGCTTCAAGTCTTTGCCATTCTTCAAATGTGAGATCATTTTTTCGATTGAAGAGTGAAACGATCTTTTTCAAAAATAAAGTAATGGCGCAGACTTTTGATTCTTCAGTAATGATACTTTTAAGAAGTTTCAGGCGAGTCTCATTTGAGTCACTATTTGTTGTTGTATTCGTGATAGCCGTAGCGTTTTGTGCTTTCATTTTTCACCTCCTGCTTTAAGAAAAATATTGTTATGGATCTCAATGGGATCTGCTTCGATGTCTAAATTTTTGATGGGATAAATATTGTTGTTGCGGAGGTGCTTGTCGTTTTCATTTTCAAAAACGAACCCTTGTATCCGTGCTGCATACAACAGGTTATTCATAGCGCCGATATTTACGAAATAACTTGTGGAATCCCAATCGCAGTCGCAACAAAATACATCTGGGTACACCCGAGCTAGCTCGCTTGATTTACAAACTGGGCAACATTGGATATTTTGAAGAGCGTTGAGTTTTTCAGCGATCCCATTTTTCTTTTTTAAGGCCATTTGAACTCTCCTTCTGTGAATTTAAAATTCACGATTGTTGAGAGTCCTTAGGGCGAAATTCATGCCGGTCGGATGGACATTGATAAGTAGTTGAAAGAATAGGAAAACTGAAAAAATCAGTGACGAGACTTCGTCACTGATTTATTGAAAAAAGATATGTGAATTTTTCAACATGAGTTGTTTCATGTACTTAGGAGCGACGAAACTTCGTCAGTGCACCGACGATACTTCGTCGTTAATGAGCATTAAGAATGAGCTGGGGGTGATTCTTCTCACGAGTAATTATTTTGGATAAAATTGGAAATGCAGTAACTGGCTATGACAGCAGTTAGATATTATGCTTGCAAGGATAGTATCGGACTAACTTCAACAGCGGTCAGGTCCCCATCAAGTTGAATACTTAGATGCGGTCTGAGTGAGATTTCGACTTCAATAGCGGGTATTTTAAATAAGTCAGGCAAAGCAACTGGTGACGCCACTCGAATCTTCTTTATCCTTGCAGAGCCAGATTTGTGCTTCAAAAGATTTTTATCGAGATGAGATAGGCTTGCTGGCTTCATTGAAGCTAGAGCCTCTCCATCGGCCAAGGGCATAACAAAAAGCAGTGGAGCTTCCGGATGTTCAATGCTGAAATTATGAATAAAGATGCTGTGACCTTTTGCGTAGGGTGGCTTGTACTCCCAAAACTCATGCTTATATTTTTCTGGAATGGCTCCACGCAAAGCAATACCGAACGGACTTGCCTTGGTATTTTTCCAATCGGCACGCTGATATAGTTTGAGGTCATTCTTTTGAGAATCTTCTTTTGAAGACAAATAAATAAATTCCAAATAGTTTTCTTCAAAAATAATGCAGCGATTGGCAGTTCCTTGTCCTTGATGTGTTCTTTCTGGAAGAACAGTGAAGCCAATATCCATAGCAAGTTGAGCCTCTGGGACTTCTGATGTGCAGAAGCAAAATACATGATCTAATTCTAAATTCATAAAGCCTGCCACTTCATAAAATAATTTCCCTATAGAACTGATATTTCAGGGATACGACCTTTTGGCAAAAGTTTGCATCCAATTTCTTCACAACCATTTTGAACCTCAGTATCATCATAATTCCCAGTTACCAAGAAGGCACGGTCTTTAATGCCAAAAAGATTAATCAGATAGAGTCCATTTTCTTTATTTTCGCCAAGATCGTAATCTACCAAATAAAACTCTTTCCCTGTGGATTTCGAGACCTTCCAATTTTTAAAATCCTCAGAGTCTGAAAATGATTTCAATGTAATACTTTGGTCTGTTATCCAGGTTGAAAATGCCAATTCCCAGAACCCATTGTTTGTTTTTTGATCGTCAAGCAGAATAACAGTATCGCCCGACTTCAAAACAATTTCATTGATGTACCAAAGTGGCTTTTCTACCGCAGGTATGATTAGAGAGACTTTTGTGCCAGACGCTGAACTATTAATTTCAAGGCTGCCATTAAAGAGCTTCATTGTCTCGTCAGCATAAAAGAGACCAGAGCCCGAGCCACCAACTTTTCCGAAGGTGAAGCCTTTTTGTTTTACTTTAGTTAAAAACTGCATTGGTATACCTGAACCATTGTCTGCAACTTCAATTAAGACATTCGAGTTTTGATTTTCAACCCGAATACTTATTTCCGAACAGCCTGCCTGAAGAGAGTTGTCGATTATATTGGAAACTGTTCGTTTCAAATCAGATCGAACAATTTTTGCAAAAACCTTCACTTTGCAATTAAGATGAATAGCTATTTGTGCATCTATGAATAGCTTCTTTTCTTTAATGACTTCAGTTACCACTTGGGAGATCTCGTCGATCAGAAATTGTTTCTTTTTTGTTGTTGATTCTTCTAAATCAGAAATAATTTCTTCCATCCTTATGACTGTGAGTCCAAGATTTTTCTTTGTTTCAAAATCAAGCTCCGCTGCGGCCCATATTCCTTGTAGTGCTGCTAAGGGAGAGCGAATATCGTGCCGTACTTTCTTTCCCATTTCAATTTTTGACATTTGATTTTGTACAACAACTTCTTCATTGAATGCCTGAAGTAACTTTTTTCTATATGAAATTAAAAATGGCACAGATAGTCCAGCCAACAGTAGCCAAAGAGCAATCGCGGCTGGCACATAGGAAAATCTATTGAAAACAAAAATGATCGTACCGAGGGTGTCATTTTTGTTTTCATCAAAATAAATTTTTATCGGCAAATAGGTGTTTGAAATTGAATTTATAAACACATCTCGTCTGAAAAAATTTGGATCAACATTGGCAGGAATAGTAAAGAGTCTTTTGTTATCCTTAGTTTGAAAGCCTACGGCATCAAAATGATCGATTCGTGCTGAGCTAAGGGTGTAAACAATCTCTCGGTAGTCATCACTTTTGACCATTCGACGAATCAGCGTTGATACCTGAATTGCAACCTGTTCTTTAATTATGTAGTTGGCAATCAGTGACAGTCCTATCATTATTGAGAGAGCAAGAGCATAGGCCACGACGAATTTACGATCATTCTGCTGGATTCGTTTCTGCAAATTATTTTTCATTAGCCACCGCACTTAGCTCAACCGATAAGTCTGGCTCAAAATAGGGTTCGCTGGTGAATGCAAAGGTCAGCGGGGCACTATTGAATATTCCTTTTTCGGAGAGAATATTGATGGTCCCATGATTACCATAAACAAGCCCCTTTACCGATGGGATCGGCGACGCACATTCGTTTGTGTGTAGATAGCCGACAAATCCTCGGACAGCTTCAACTAATGATTTTTCCGCAGCTTCTTTGAAGCCAAATGCTGCCTCTGACATTCCTATGAAGTTTGGAGACCTTGCTGACGGTGAGCTTATAAATGTATAGATAGTTCCGTTGTCTTCAGAAAGGTCTGGAAGAAGATGTGTTGTAATATTATACCCATATCCCCAGATCTTCTTTTCAAGATCATGAGAAATTTCGAAATCGCCGTGGATTTTTTCTTGAAGAAATTTTCCTTTGGTAAGCCAGTTTTCAGTTAAAAAAATACTCCGCTCATAAAACTCACTTTCCGCACTGATCTTTGCCTGTTTTTCGTCAGAGTGAATAGCTACGCCATGATAGTATAAACGATTTTCCTTGGTAAAATGCCTTTCAATGGCTTCAGCAAAGGCTTTCTCTATAGCTAATCTTTGATCTTTATCAGTTCCTCGACCTGTTACAGTTGTATTTCCGACCTGAAGAATGACTTCAAAATCAGAATATTCTGCAAGCCAGTCCCGAGTCCAATTCAATGATTGAATCTGCGGTTTTAAAATGTCCTGATTGGCAATGCACCAATCAGTTATAGGTGTTTGACTAGCCATAGTGGGTTATCCGCAAAAAATTGTGAAAGTTCTAAGGTCCAAGGTTTTCTTACAAGTGCAACATACGGAGATACCATCAACGGCACTAGCGTACCTGTTAAAATGGCTTCCTTGTGTTTTTGTCTCAGTATTGCCATTCGCTGATCTTTGTCGTTGATGGAACTATATTTTTTTAACCACTGGGTTTGCTCCGATTTAGTCATGCCAAAAAAGCCAGCTCCTACGGTGTAAGAGATCAAGCTGATGTCTTCAGTAAAACTTGTGTCAGGACCTCCAATAAACATATGTGGCATTTCCTTCATATTTTTATACTTTGAAAACGCGGGTGCATTTTTCCCCTCAGTGACTTCAAGATTAGGAATTTTCATTCTGAAGGATTCTTCAAGAAGTTTTGTGTTTCCAAGCCTAATGAGGGTCATTTTTAAATTAGGTAGACGAATATCTGACAAAATAGCATTTTTCTTTCTCAAGTCGATCAAATCGAGCTCTTTAAGTGCACCGTCTCCAAAAGATGGGAAAAACTGCTCAGATTTTTCGTAGCCAGGTTTGTTCTCATTTGCGTTTTGAAATGCTAGGCGAACCTGCTTGCCAATCAAAAGTCTTTGCTCCTGATTTAGCTCCTTCAGGCCGCGCTCTGTAAAAACAAGAATGTATGATCGAATATTCATAGTTACATGTAGATTTGAATCTTTTTGCTTTCGAGCAAATTGGATGACGTCTTCAGGTTTAGAAATGTCGATGGTTGTAATCATATCAACTTTATTATCGGCAAAATCTTTTAAAGATGAACCCTCGATTTTTTCATCAGTCGGAACCAATTGAATGAGTTGCGGAATATTCTTGGAATACTTGTAATGATTTGGATTTACTTTTAAAGTTATATTGCCTTGTTCACTGTCTTGCTCGACAAAATAAGGTCCGGATGTTTCCCTATAATTTGTGATCGCCAAAGTTTTTGGGTCAATAGAGTCTTTGGGGATAATTGCAAAATCGATGGCTGTAAGCATAGGTAGCAAGAATGATTTTTTTGTTCCTGCTTTTAAAATAACAGTATTTTCTTTCGATGAAATTCCAGAACAATTTTCCGCTAGATTTTTAAGTTCTATTCCAGGGCAAACAAGATCTTTAAAATTGCCATGAGTATTACCAGATAAAATAATGAGCCGCTTAAGAGAAAGAACTACGTCTTCTGCTGTAATCGGAACGCCGCTTGCTGTCTTGAGACCATGCCGAATTTTTAAGTGAAGGTCATTTCCGATCCAATTGAACTCCTCAGCAACTCCACCAGTTATTTCGGCATCCTTAGGACTCATTTCAACCAAAGGGCTGAACGTGTTCTGTAAAAAAATGTATTGTGGCCCAAGGTAAATCTTAGTTGGCTCATAGGACTTTGCGGGCTGTGCATATGGAAATGCTACCCGCAAAAGCCCTGTGTCTACTTTCTTAGAGTATGCTCTCCAACCAGCAATTCCGACCGTCAGACTAGCTATTAAAACTACAGTAGCAATGCCAAATACTTTTTTCACTTATTATTCTCCGTGTAGACAAATGACCGAATCAGTAGCTGTTCCAGACTTATATCCATTTTTTTTCAGTTCCTTAAGAGCGGCCTTGTTAATGGCCAGAGTTCCATCTTCTTGAAGAATTAAAATTCCTCTTTCAATGAGATATTTTAATTCGTTTTCTGACATCACGGCTTGAACAAGATTTTGTTCAACTTTGACATCAGTTGGTTGACTATCCTGAGCCCGAGCCAACTGGCTCATCAGTAGTACCATCAGTAAAAAGGCTTTTTTATCTATCATTAGGTCCCCCTATTGTTAAAAATTTGAATCCAAATCAATTTCTAAAGACTTCATTTTACTAGTTAGCGTTGTCCGCTTTAGATGCAATTTACTCGCAGCCTCGGCAATGTTATTTTTTGCATTTTTCAGAGCTTCTAAAATAAACTGCTTTTCCATTTTTGAGGAAAAAGCTTTTAGCTCGGCCATTGATTTTATAGTCTCTTCGTCTGGAACGTCTTCTTCGCGAAATCCTAACTCGCGAGCAGCCATTTGTGCCGTCACTACTTTTTCGTCTGATTTGATTAGAAGTCTTTCAACTAAATTTTCCAATTCGCGAATGTTTCCAGGCCAAGTGTGCATTTTTATAAATTTCAAAGTCCCCGGATGGAATGTTTTATCAAGCCCTTTGCTAGCAGAAATTTTATCAACAAAATATGACACCAAAAGTTCAATGTCTTCCGTTCTCTCTCGCAGGGGTGGCAGTGTTATCGTCACAGGGTTAATTCGATAAAGCAGGTCTTCCCTGAAAGTTTGGTGCTCGACCATTTCTTTAAGATTTCTATTGGTCGCTGCTACTAACCGCACATTGACCGCAATATTTTTATTGGAACCAACTGGCCTAATTTCTCTTTCTTGAATCACTCGTAAAAGTTTAACTTGCATTAGAAGCGGCAGCTCGCCAATTTCGTCTAAAAAAAGAGTTCCGTTGTTTGCGGCGAGAAAAAGCCCCTGCTTTGTTTGCATCGCCCCGCTAAACGAACCTTTTTCATGTCCAAAAAGTTCGCTCTCGAAGAGAGCTTCTGGAATGGCACCGCAATTCACTGGAATAAACGGACCACTTGAGATCTGCGATAAATTATGAAGGGCTCGAGCAATCATTTCCTTGCCAGTTCCATTTTCTCCGTGGATCAGAACTGTTGTTGAATGTGGTGCAAACTTAATGGTGTGCTCTGCAACTTGAGAAAGCTTATGAGATTTGCCAATAGCTCCAATTTTTTTGATATTTTCCGTATTGGGAGTTAGGGCATCTGCCTTATATTCCAGTTTTCCATGTTGATTTTCATATTGCATGGCAAGCACTTGAATCTGCTGAACGAATTTTTCAGCCCTAATGCCTTTTTGAACAAAAACAAGAGCACCAGCCCCAAGGGTCCCAGAAAAAGGAATGTCACTGTCGTCGCCGGAAAGGCCGCAGAAAATCATTTTTTCATCATGTTCACGAAGCTGACGGATAGTATCCGCGCCGTTCATTCCCTGTGGAATATGAAAATCAACAACGGCCAAAGAAAACTGTGAAATACCCTGGCGGACGATGGCAACAGCCTCTTCGCCAGTACTGACGGCCTTCACTCCAAAGCCTTCTTTTTTTAGAAGGGAGCTGTAAACGGCCCTAAGTGAAATATCGTCATCTATTAATAGAATGTTGTGCTTCATTCAGGTCCCCCGACGGGGAATACCATTACAATACAGGTGCCATTTTTGTTTAGTTGCACAAAAGTGTGTCTAACTAGTTGGAATTATTTTTAAATAATAAATGTTTACTTATTCTTAAGGACTTAGAAAGTGACGAAACTTCGTCACTCAAATTATCGTAATAATCGAGCGTAACCATTTAAATCTACTTAATAAAATCATATTTAGAGTGAGTTTTGGGCGAATTGAATAAAATATACGGCGGTGTCGGAGTGCCTTTTTCAAAATGCCTTAAATCCGATCCATCATTAACTTTTAAAGTAGTTATATTTGAATTGAGCAGGATGGTGCCGAAGGAGGCCCTTTAGTTCAGGCCCCTGAGGTGGCAATGACTATATATAATGTGGGCCATGACCCACATCGAAATGATTTGAATAGTGACTGCAAAAAAAAATTTAATTATGATTTTTGTGGAGGTAATTGATGAAAACTTTTAATTTTTTTATCATTCTGTTTGTGAATGCGACATCGCTGTACTCGGTAGCTGGAACTAGTTGGGCCAATTGCCCTGCCTCTTATGGGAACGCAGTTCAGGAAGTTTTTTGGAAATCTGATACAGAGGGTGGGTCGGGTCCAGATTACCACTTAAAATCTGGACAGACGTTGATCAATGCTGGTTCGGTCTGTCAGCCAGGCTCAGTGTTTAAGTCTGAAGATTGGATCAAGCAACTTAAGACTTCATTAAACCCAGTTAAAACTATCACTTCGTTCAGGTTAGTTAAGTCGGCCCAGGAGCTTCAAAAGTTTTTGAAGGATTTTGAAATTTCCGTCGATGATCAAGATCAACTAAATAGAGCAGTGAAAGCATACTTGGAGGGTAGACCGCTGAGCACTCATAATGCTAGTGCGCCAGAGTTAGCTCCAAATCCTGCAATTTTAGTGGGAGCATCAAAGCAACAAGCACTAATTTCGCTTGCAACAAGTGATGGTAAAACTCGGTCGGCAACATTCATGCAATTCAATCGGAAATAGGCGACTTAAAATCACTTCGATGTGAGCGGCCTGACGGCCGCTTTCGGAGCTTGAAAAGGTCAGGGGCCGCAAATTGGTACTCCCGATATAGTCATAGGTCACCGTGCTCGGTAAGTCAGTGCCTGAAATTTTCAAAAGCCGTTTTGAGTTTTAATCAGGCTGCCTAGGAAGCCTGGTCTCATTAGTCAGAAGGCTACCGATGGCCTTCAAGTCACTTAAGATCGGTACGGCGGGCCGCTCGAAATGATTTGCTTTTGTTCATGGTAGACATTGCCCATTATTATTTTTAGAGTTTTATCATGAAAAAACTTTTGATCTTATCAGCTTTGTTTTTGTGTTGCTGTTCTGGTCCTCAAATAAAGAATGTCTCTCAGGAAATAGCAGTTCAGCATGAATCGATTTCGTACTCCTCAGATCTCACGAAAAAAGTTGAGTTTTATTGGGCGAAACCTACGGGAGACGGACCGTGGCCTGTCATCTTGTACATTCATGGTTTTCAACCCGGGGAAAAAACTGTTGGCGGCCGAGACTTAGCCGATTTTGGAGTTCTAAAAGCTAAAGCAGAAAAGGGAATTGTTGCTGTTTCAATGTCTCAACCAGGTTTCGGGCAATCTGATGGACCGAGAGACTACTGTGGTCCCAATACACAGAAGAGTGCTCTTGGTGTTTTGAATGAAATTAGAAAGTGGTCATTCGTAAATAAGAAAAAAATAGCTCTGTATGGAGTAAGTCGAGGAGCTATTGTTGCTAGTATGATTGAAGCCCAAGATCCAGATATTGCTGCGGCGATCCTAGTTGTCGGGATATATGACCTTGGCTCCAGTTACAATTTGATGAAACGCTCCAAGTCGGAGGAAATAAAGTCTATTGCGGAAAATATGAAGACTGAAGCTGGAATTAAGAAAGAAGACTTTTTATCCCGCTCAGCTCTGTTTCATGTCGTAAAAATCAAAACCCCAACTTTAATTCTAAATGTTGGCCAGGACGAACGAAGCGGTCAAATAAGTGCTCAAAAGTTTGCAAAAGCATTAAAGAAACAAAATGTTCCAGTTAAGTATGTTGAATTTCCGCAGTATGAGCATTTCATTCCGATTAAAGAACGAGACAAAGAAATTGAGCCATTTTTGCAGACATACTTATTTTAGTGTTCCGTAAATACTTCATTGTGAAAATTTAAGGTTACTTCAAAAGCTGCTAGCGATAGCGGCTTTTTGATTTGGCTAGTAGCCACTTACTGAAATTTTTCAACGTTTTTTAAAATCTGAATTTTTTGTCGGGGAAATCGTCGGGATGGCATTTTCAAATAATCAGTAAGGATCGCTAAAATGACCTAGTCAGCAAAGCGAGCCTTTTGTACAAGGCCGTGGGGACGTGATTTTATTTTCTAAAAATTTTAAGCTAAAAGCATGTTAAGTCGGTTAAGTTTTGACTTCCGTCCCCATTTTAGAGGCTTCAAATGGTTAAAGCGAATATGTTGCCGCTGGGCTTCAGTTGGATTCGGTTACTTTACAAATTTTGTATAAACGACTAGCTTAAACTGTAAATTAAAAGATGGAGTCAGGTGTGTGGCACTCTATATATCAGATACTCAGAGTTCTTATTTGTATCACAATACTTTATTCCTTTGCTCCTGCAAAATCTGATTCCAAAAAACTTAATATAGAAATTTTATCAAAAGGCTTAACATGCATCAAAGATCCCACAGATGATGAGTCATCTAACAGCTTCCTGCTGCAAGGAGAAAATGCGGATATACTGATTGATGCTGGATGGTCAGATGAAGCAGAAGTCCCTGAAGATCTGGTTAGTATTATTGAAAAATCCCAGAAGGTAGCCACGCATTTTCATTTTGATCATATTCGGCAGTGGCATAAAATGAATAATATTTTTCTAACTACGAATCAGCTAACTGCGTGTGAAAAGGACCTTTGCTCGCCTTCAAGATGGCAAACAATTATGAAAGTTAAGCCATTTAGAATGTCAGGAAGAATTTCGAATGGCCTTCCTATTGCAAATTCAAATCCGCGATTGATTTCAATTGCATGTAATGGGCACTCACCGTCAGATGTATGCTATTTAGATACACAAACTCGAAGTCTTTTTGTGGGGGATTTGTTTTATCTGGGACCCGTGTTTTATTTTTTACCTGGCAGCAGCATTCAAAGTGCGGCTGATTCACTTGATGCGCTACTTAAAAGAAATGATTGGGATCAGATAGCGCTATCTCACGGAGCTTGTGTAACTAACCGGGCAAAGGCCTTGCAATATTTAGATGATTTGCGGAAAATAATTTCTGGAGAGCTATCATGGGTTCTAAATTTTGACTTTTGGATACCCCTTCGCGCGTATAAAGTACATTCAGGTTATGTTTTAACCAATCTGATTTTATGATTTACTAAATGACGTGATTAAATTTTAATTTAACCAAATGAAAAAATATGTATCGTGTAACAAGGATTGAAGTGTTGGACCGGACGGTACAACTCTATTTTAAGCCGCGTATCGGCAGCAATTTAATGGCTTTTTTAAAAGCTCTAAGTTGATGAGATTGAGCATCGTGACCTAAAGCGTGGGTTAAGAAACCGTCGCTATAAATCAATATATCGCTTATCCCAGCTTTAGCGTGTACCAGCAGCCATGCTGAGATTTGATTGTGATCCACTTTACTTATTCCATATGATAATTATCTGGAAATGAACCTCTTTCTTCGAATTCTATCAGTGCTTTACTTTATCGGCTTTGTCTTACATCTACTCGATCTCTTTGGACTTCGTCTGGATTTTGTTTCAATGAGCATTGAATGGAAAGCTTGGATCATTTTTTTAATGATTGGGGATTTAGTAGCCTCAATTGGCTTGTGGAGGCAGCAAAAGTGGGCTGTCTTCCTATTTATTGGTATTGCGATTTTTCAACTCATTGCCTACTCAGGACTTTTAGATTCACCAATGAATCAAGTGTTTGTAATTTGCTTTCATATTTTAACCGTAAGTGTTTATTTTTTCTTAAAACAGGTAAAGAGAACTGCCATCTAATCACTTCGATGCGAGCGGCATGACGGCCGCTTTCGGAGCTTGAAAAGGTCAGCCACCGTAATTTGGTACCGCCAATATAGTTATAGGTCAGGCTGTCCAAGAAACTCCAAAGCCCAAAATTGAGTACCAGCGGCACTCGGAAACGCGCTGGCAATAGTTCAGAAGTCCAATCCAGCTCCGAACCCACTTAAAATCGAGATTAGCCGCAGCTCATTTAGATTACTCTCATGGACAACATTGACGGGCCGGTGTAACTTCCACAAATTATGAATGACACTACTACACTTATATTAGGTGCTAGCGCTTCTTTTATCATGGCAATCGCAATTGGCTTTTTAGGGAAAAGATCCTTGCGTGTTGATATTCTGTTGATGTTGATGGCTGGCATTACAGTTTCTGCTGGATACCTAATGTTATTTGGTAACTGGTCCGAGACTATAGAAACTCAAAAGCTGTGGGCTTTTTTTCTGTTAACCGCCCCTGGTTTTTTTATTTATTTTTTTCTGCCGCTCCTTTTTGGATATATGGTTGGAATTTTCATTAAAGAAAAACTCAAATCGAAAGACTGAATCCAACCAAAACCACTTCGATCTGAGCGGCCAGACGGCCGCTTTCGTGGCTCCAAACGGCCATTGGACAAGTTTTGCTACCGAAGCCAGAGCCTTTTGGAACCCCTTGAACAAAACCTCAGTATTTAAAGGCAGGGCTTATGCCTCCTGGTCTTCTATGAAGGACTCAATGTCTGATTTCCAAAAATAAGTGCTGCCGCCGTTAAAAGATATAATGTTACCTTCATCGACCTCGGCAGACTCCCACTCAGATTTAGCCATGTCCCAACAAACGGGGTCCATTTCTTTCATCACTGATACCGTATCCAGTTGCATCCAACCAACCGTGGTGGTTTCGGGGTAACAGTCAGTCATGCTTTGCTCGAAAGCTTCGCTGGTATTGACCGGTGTTAGTGCTTCAGTAATTAATTCTTCGATAACCCAATCAACGCCGTACTCACAGCCTGAGCCCCGGCGCAATCGCATAAGGTCATCGGAATGACATTTTGAGCAGCATCCTGTGGGCGCTTCTTGGTAGCAGCCATAGCAAAATGGGATTGTATTTTTAAAAGCAATTTTTTCAAGTTTTGTTTTAATTTCTGTATTCATTTTTTCTCCTACTTTTCTTAGTTTTAATTTTTGCCCTTTGATCGAGGGTCCCTTCGCAAGAAGGTCAGGGACCCAAGAGGGTAAAAATAGCGACTGGAGAAAATCACGCCGCTTCCTTCTTTAGGCAAAGGCCCATGACAAATATATTTGGCGTGGGTTTTTGCTAGGAAGCGGATAAAAGTGATTTTTGAAATGAGTGGTAAACTAAAAAAGAAAAGTCGGAGTGATTTTTTTAGAAATTAATTAAACTTCAAACATTGAATCAAATGGAATGAGTGCGGACATGCCATCTAAAACTTTGGCAGCACAGTCTAGAGCCTCTTCAATCTGAGGTTTTGTTAGCGCTTCAGTAACTGCATCGGGATATCTGTATGCAATAGCAAATTTTGTAAGCGTAGAAGCTCTTTTCAAAAGAGATTCTACCTCTGGATTTGAGATAAGAACTTTTGCAGCAAGGCTGCCAATATCATGAGTTTTTGTGAATGAGATTTTTTTATAAGCAAGAAAGCCTTTAATGGCTTTTTCTGCACATTGCTCGCAGTTGTAAGCAACTCCGCGCCACATTTCGGCGTCGTCTCGTTCCCATAGAACTTTTGCCATTCTGAGATCAACACGAGAATATCTAAACCAAGCCTGAACATCGCTATTTGGTTTAGCCAATGCCCAACTCCAGGCCCTCTGTGGCAACGGTATGAGAAATTGAATTTAAAACTTCTTTGGCTTCACTGAATTCTTCTTCAGTATAAATAAAAACATCAACGGGAAAATCCCTGCCCCAAAGAACAAAGTTCGCTTCATCCATTCTTTCTAATTGCGATTTTTCCGATGATTTTACAACAAGAAAAATGTCGTAATCACTATCGGGACCAGCTGTTCCACGAGCTTTCGATCCGAAGAGAAAAACCCTTGTTGGGTTGAAGTGGTCCGTCAATTTTTTTACAATAGCATCTAGTTTTGGATCTTGAGATTGATAGGCCATTACGCAGCCTCCGGAAAAACAATACCGCCTGGTTCAAGTGGCGTTGTTGTAGCTGCTTTTATTTGCGCCTCTTGCTCTGCTTTTTCTTTTTCAAGCTTTGCAATTTTTGCGAGTTCTTCTTTTTTGACTGACAATTTTTCTTGGTGTACAGATCCGTGCGAACATTTGGCGATCACAGAAATAGCTCTGTAAGTTAACCCAGATTTTAAAAGTTTTCTTATTAAATCTGAATCTCGCATTTTCTTTCTACCAATCAATTTGCCTTTAGCTCTAGCGTTTGCAAGTCCGTTGCGAACTCTCTCTGCTATGAGATCACGTTCCAGTGTTGCAATCGCCGAAATAATTACGAAGATCGCTTTTCCGATGGGACTATTTGTATCGACCTTCTCGGTCAGTGATACGAAATTCGTATTTGCCTTTTTCATATCTTCAAGACCCGCAAGCATATGCGTGGTGCTTCTTGCAAAACGCGAAAATGAATACACAACAACACAATCGGCTTCATTATTTCTAACGGCTGCCATCATGCGATCCAGTGCTGGACGAGAAGCTTTTGTTCCACTCTGGTTTTCATCTGTGAAAAGCTCGTAATTTTCAATATTATTCAGACGACAATAGTCATTCAAGGCACGGACTTGAGATTCAAGCCCTGTGGCTTGTTGATCGGTACTAACTCTGGCGTATAAACATACTTTTCTATTCATAATTCACCTCCAATATAGGGTTGATTGTTTGATTTTTCAATTTGAATGAAAGGCAGCCTCCTTCTTGTGGTTATTGATTCTATTGTATTTGAGCTTATTTTCTGGCCAAAAACGGGGACTACCCCAAGCCGAAGCCCGTGATTCCCACAGCACTTTGGCTGTTGCAACTTGGACCCAGCGGTTGAGGGTATCCAGGTTTCCGGCTATAGCTGCGGCGATTACGACTGCAATGGCAAAATCTCCAAGTTTACCTAAATTCATATTTTCCTCCGGGTTTGATGATGACTTTTTTGTTCTCAAAACGGTCGACCATATTTTTTACGGCATTCCAGCTCCATTCTTTATTCCATCGCGACGGGATATTGTGCGTATTCAGATAAGTAGCGATGGAATTGGCATTCACACCTTGTTTCCACTTCTCGTGGATCAAAAGTAAAACGCTGAACTCTTTTGGGTCCCTGGTGATCTTTCCTGAAAGGAAACAAAAACCATAGAAAGGACGCACGGACTGTTTTCCTGACTTCCGCCAGCTTGTCGCCGTAGGCACAGAGATTTTAGGTCGTAGTTCCACGCCAAGCTTTAGCAAATGACGTCGCACCATGGTTTTGCTGACACCTACCTTGCGAGAGACCTCTCGAAGAGAGAGCCCTTCCTGATAGAATTGGGCTATTTCTGAAGAAACCCTATGGACATCAGGAAAACAAAGTGGAATAAAATCAATAGGCTGGAAACGTTCGGATATTGGAAAAGACGGCTCACCATCTCCTCCAATGGGCAATTTTCGACCCACTGTTTAGAACGAGTTCCCAGTCCAGCAAATGCAGTTCCACGAGCCTTGAATGAAAGGACTTTGGCAACGCTTTCAGATTCCACGGAAAGCACTCCCAAAGACTTTTCTTCAGCTAATGAGTTGTAATAATAATAGATATCCATTCCTTCTGGGCTGATCAAAATTTCCTTAATAAGACGTCTTAATGCCTTTCTTTTTTGAATTTCAGGTATCTTTGACCACCCACGCGTGACCGCCTCAGTGCGTTCTTGAAGGTTCTTTTTTGCTTCAGAAATAGAAACGACATTTGTATCAACTTCCTTTAATACCGCCAATCGCTTCATCAATTCATTTTTTTGCGTTCCCAAAATTTCAATTTTTTCAAAACAAAATTGGGCAGACCGCGACTCAGCAGCTGAATTCATTTGTAATTTAAAAGCCGCTTCCATTTCACTTTCTATATTTCTTAGTTCCTTTTCAAGTTGCGATTTGATAGCCTTCGCCGAACCAAATTTTTCTTTTTCAATCGCCGCAATTTTTTCTGAAATATCCGTCAAATATCCACCATCATCTAAAAGTTTGAATAAATGTTTTGAAATCGCTTCTTCAACATCCTCAGCTCTGATTCTCTTTACTCGGCAATCGATGACATCGCCTCGTGAAGCCGCGTGCTTATAATATCTATGTACGCTTATTTGACCATGCGACGACTGACCAACCATCGCTCGTCCACATTCCTTACAATGGATAATACCAGATACTAGAAATACACGTCTTTCGGCACCTTGAAGGCGGCGGCGTTCTTTGGATTGATTTTCTAAAAGTGTCATTTGAACTGATTCAAATACATCTTTATTCACGATTGCTGACCAGCTTGCCTTAACGATTTGGTATTTCTCATGGGGCTTTAGCTGCTTTGAGTCCAATTTCTTTTTACTTTTGTTAACTTCTTTCATTCCGATATACGAATGATTTTGCAAAAGATCACTCAGCAAAGTCGAGGTCCAAATTCCACGTTCAATTAGCCTTTGTCTGCGTTTAGAATTTACCTTGGGTTTAATACCAAGTTCATCCAATTTTAAAATAGTACGACTCAAAGATCCTACCTCCAAGAATGTCTTAAATATTTTCCTGACCAAAGTAGCTTCGTCTTCATTTACTGTGTATGTATTTTTTCGTTCTGGGTTTTTATCAAATCCTAGGACAGGATAACCACCGTTCAAAAGACCCCGCATCGCTCGGGAGTGACATCCTAGCGCAACCCTTTCAGCCGTTTGCTCACGTTCGAACTGGGCTAAATTAATCATATTATAAAGCATCATTTTTCCAGCAGGTGTACTTGAATCAAACTGTTCTTTGATCGACAAAAAGGATGAGTCATGACTTTTTAATAAATCTAAAATTCCACAAAAATCTGAAATACTTCTCGAAAGTCTTGATAAGTCATTCACCAAAATTAAATCTATCTTTCCTCGACGTAAATCAGCGATCATCCTTTGAAAGGCTGGTCGGCGGGTATCTTTTGCTGAAAACCCTTCATCGACATAAAAATCAACAATCCGGCCCCAATTTTTTTCTTGAACATTTTTTAAATCAACAAAGGCGTTTAAACGATACTTTTGATTATCTAAAGATCCGTCGACAAGGGCAGCCTGCTCGTCAGTAGAAACTCTGCAATACCCACCAATTTTAAATTGCTTCATCAAAGACCTCCGCATCCGCAGAATTTATGCGTCCACGTTTTGAAGCCAAGTGAAACAACTTAGCAGCAAAATCAGTGATCTCAGAACTTATAATATCAGCTGTTCCACTTTCGTTTTTGGCGGCAATACATTTTACACTCATAGAACTTGAATCAAATTGCGCAGCCTTTAAATACTCTCGGCGACGGCTCATGATTTCCGCCCTTTGTGGTCAGTTTCTTTGCGATGAAATGAACTCAATAAGTTTTGCAATTCTTTAGATCGCTTTAGCGGAAGGTCTGACAATAGGCGCATGATAACCGTTGTTAGCAGACTTGGATTCCTAAAACCTGTTTCGATATTGCTTATTGCGGTTTTACTTGAAAGACAAAGAACTTCGGCCAACTCATCTTGAGTTAGATCTAACTGTTCCCGAATTGTTTTAAATTCTGTGCCCTTCATACCGCGTCCTCTTGTTTTCGTAGTTCATCATTGATGAACTCTTTAGTCAATGTCTTCTTGACCTTTTTAGGCGTTTCGTCGGTAACTTGAAACTGTTTCCGCAAGGCATCGCGAAGAAATTCAGGTACTTCGCCTGTATCTTTCATTTTACGATACATAGCCTCCAACATGGCTGCGTCATCGTAATGCAATTGCCTTAGCTGAACCAAATCCTTGTCGGAAAAACTTGCTTTAAATTTCTCGACAATAAAGCTTGCCAGATTCTGACGATTAATTCGACCGCCTTCAAAACCTTCATTCGCTTTTACAACCAGCTCAGCCAAGATTTCACCAGCTTCTTTTGTCACTGTTATTTTTATATTATTTTCCTGATCTATTTTTTCCTTATTCTCCTCCATACTCCTACCTCCTCTATATTAACTATTATTATTAATTTATTTTTTTACCTTCCTTCCCACCCAACCTACCCCCCGTTTCGTTACCACTTCCTCTCAACTCGTTGGGGGGGAGTGGTAACGAACCGCAGGAGGGGGGTAGGTTGGGTGGGCCTCTTCCGTATTCTGTTTGAAATTCAATTACTAAGCTCATGCGGCCTCGCTGGAATTACCAGAATTTTTTCCAGAATGAATTTCTGGTGGTTTTTCTGGTCGCTTCGCTACGATTGCTATTAAATTTTCTACATATTGTTTGAAGCTTATTTTTTCAGAATTGATCGACATCTCAAAATTACTTGGCTGACTTATCATGTCTGAAATTTTACAAAAGCCGATTGGCTGAACCCCTTGGTGATAGCCAAGCCGTCTCATAGACTCAAGAATTGATCTTTTTATATATTCGTCCTTGTATGCGACCAACACCAATCCAATATTTTTCTGGCGGCTGTAGGCTAAAACGAAAGCGTCGTATTTACTTTTTGATTTTCGAGTTCTTTCAACTTCTAGAGCAAAAAGATATCTCCGCTTTTCAATATTTGGCTGAAAGATTAGATCCGGAATTTTTTCCAAGACCGACCCTGTCAATTTGACCTGCTCAACCGCACTTAGCTGTTTTACAACTCGTTCCGTTTGCCACGAGTCCTTTATCAAGCCGTCTTTTTCACAAGCTAATGTAAAATTTAAAATGATTTCGTCGTGCTCGAAGTGAAGGGGATGGGCTTTTGCGACTGGCTGAAACCCAAAGTCACCCAAAAATCGTGTGCCTTTTATTGAAAGGCCATAATAATTTTTTGAAACACCAACACGGTTATATTCAGCAAGATAGCCTGATGCCATGAGGTGATTCCAAAGATCATATTTATAACTGACGTTTGGTGTGGTTAAATAATTCCAAAAGGTTTCTTTCCGCAAAAAACCAAATTTGGAAGCTACCAGTAACGCTTTTTGAATGGCTTTAGGCTCTTGTGCAAAACTCATAACTGTTCACCTAGCACAGTTTTAACTTCAAAGTGCGCGGGAATCATGGATGGTCCCTTTTGCGCCGTCGGCACCCAAACAAACTCAAGTTGTTGTCCCTGTTTCATTTTTTCTTTAATATCGGGCGATAGCTGGTCAGCAAAAAAGGTATTTCGAATTCGGACACGACAGCTTGGTTTTTCAATAACTGGATTAAAACCCTCGGCGTTAGGGCACTTGGTTGAATTTGCGCAAGACATTAAATTGATTGTAACTAAAAATAGAATAATTGTTTTCATTAGCTGGCCTCCTTTTGTTCGATGTTATTTTTAAGATTTTTACTTGCTGCTAGAGTCGTAATATTTTGGTCATAGTCATCCTCGATTTCGTTATTACTTTGAGAATTGGCTGCCAAATCTTTAATTATTAAAAGCTCGGGATCAGCTTTATAGACTTTGGGAATATCGACTGCCTCTAAATTTTTACGAATTCCAAATTTTATTTGGACTGACTTAGAACCTTTTTCGTGCGGCAAGATGACAATGGCTTCACCGCGCCCAAGCTCATTTTTGAATATATTCGGATGAACCATGAATTCTTCAGCGTCACGAATAGAACCATCACCCGTAACTTCAGAACCCATAATTCCTTGCTTCTGACGGCTGGTAATTTTCTGTGTTTGTCTTGTACCAATCGTCTTAGAGAAATATTCAGCGGATGCAGGCTCATTTGTTCTCATAAAAACTTTGAGATTTGTGTTCGTTTGAATTTGATTCTTCACTTCAAGCCCTAAGCCTTCAAGATCTCCGACTGCCTGATGTGCAAATGTTACTCCGACGTTAGCACTGCGGGACTTATTAAGAACGCTAACGAATGATTTTGTCAGATATTCAGTAAAGTCGTTTAAATATACCGCTACAAATGGGTGGTCCTCTTTGCCGCTGGCATGGCGAGCAGAAACATTACTTTGAATGTCTTGCAGAACCATCTTCGCTACAGCTTTTCCAAGCATTGGTGACTTCAAAACTGGAAGCTGAAAAAATGCGATAAGCTTTTCATCCATGATCTGCTTGATATTGATAGTCGGATATTCAGTGTTGAATAATGACCCAACTTCGCCTGAAGTAAAATACCCTAGGTTCCCCAACAGACCACTGACTTGTTCTTTGCGTGTTTCTTTTCCAGTATTTAGAAATTCAATCGCCCACTCTTGTAAAATTGGATTATCACCTCTGTCGGCCAGTGCTTGAAGTTTTGCTGGATCTGTAATGGCCTGACGAATTTTTAAAAATGTTGGATACTCTTTAGCTACTTTAAAAATTGAAAGAATATTTCTGAAAATATCGAACTGTACTGTGCGATAGAATTCATTTTCAATTTCAAAGCTATTGATAATTTTTTCTGTAGTTTGATCGACAGATTCACTGATTAGCGGGTTAAAAGTGTGACTCAAGTCATATTCTGACAGCGTGAAGAGTCTAAAGTCTTTTACGCGATTATTTTTAGCTGCATAGGCGTACAATTTATTAAGTAAGCCTTTGTCGGCCTTTCCGTCGATGAGTATTAGGCCGCGCCCATTTTCAATATCGTCAACCGCCCAAGGAACAATAACTGATTCTGTTTTT
>JAYUWH010000077.1:0-40428 GCA_043753645.1 Bdellovibrionales bacterium | reverse complement strand
GTTCGAAGGCCGTTTCGCGGTTGAACGCGCTTAAATTAATAAGTAATCCGCCGGCTCCATAAAACCCAAAGCCGCCTGTGGTATGAATGGTTGATTGGTCTTCGCGCTTTTCAGCTAGCAAAACATAAGTTCCGCCGCCGGCCGCATACGGAGCAAACATCTGCTGATTTTTCCACTGCAGGCGGTAAACAGCTCCAAAATTCAAAGGCAACGTTAAAAACGAGAATTTTTCGACGGATTCTGTTTGCGAATATTTCAATCGGCCATGCCCATCCGCATACATGAATGATCCGCCAAGTTGCGCGCCCAGCATTCCTTGATTGATCCACGGATACCATTCGTAATCATAGCTGATTAAAAGTTTCGAGGCATTCGAGTAAAAATCGTTGAAAGTTAAAGTGCGTTCGCCCGTTACTTGGCCAGCGGCATCCGTGGTTTCAATGGTGACAGAAACATCGGGATTGCTTGCTTGGCCGAAGCGCAGGTGGCTGGATTGATGCTTTAATTCGTATTTCATATCGTAAATGTAGCTGCCATCTTTACGAATTTTAACTAGGCCTTCAGCGGCTCCGGGATGTTTTACTTTTTTGTAGCCGACTTCATCTTCGGCTTTTAAATTTAAGCCAAGCATTAAAATGAAAATTAGGAGAATTTTTTGGTGTTTAAAAGCATAGTTGTAAACTCGCGATAACAAAATCAGAACTACGGTAAGCGCCAACAGCGCCACTAAAAAACCATACTTTAAAGCGATCATCGAAAAAGCTAAAAATGGGTAAAGAAAAGTTCTGGCGATCAATCGCAAGGCCTCACTTTCAGCAATGACAGCTGCTGCTGGCGGGCTGTACAGGTAGTAGTACTTAACGAATTTTTTGCCAAAATAATTTTTTAATAAAAACTGATCGCGAAATTTTCGAAAAACTGAAACTTCTGGCGCCATTTCCGAGCCAAAGGCAGCCGTCGATATGAAACAATGATTACTATTTAATAGTCCCACAACTTCGGACGGAGTTGCACAGCCGTTTTTTGCGGCCGATACAAAGCGATATATATTTTGCGCTTTATTTTTCGTTGCATAAATAAAGCAATAACGTTGGTAATTATTTAGTGAGCCACCAACTAAAGAATTTGAAATGGCACCATCTGAATTGGCAATATCTCGGATGATTGGCGCCACCTTGCCATTTGAAAAAGCGCTGAACGCTGTTGCATATGCAACAGTATCAGTTGATGTATCACTAGCCGCAATCGGAATTGGAAAAATGGCAACGCCGTCCCACTCTAAAGTTGAAACAGTATCAGCCCGGGCATACACGTAAGAATCGATATACGCTTTTCCGTCTCCGGGAACTAAGGCAAGATTACACATTCCCGAACGCCCCGAAACATCCGTTGCCGTTGGACAATACGCTTGAGTACGATCACCACCTGCCGGATCTGGCAAAAAATGAACCTTCAACGCGAGACTTTGTCTTTCGTCCGCATCGATTTGACCATTCGATGTCGTTACCCCGTCCATTCCAATGCTAAGACTTTTTGCGGCAACAAACGCTGTGGCACCAGGCGCTTTGCAATCTGCCGTTGCGCCGATGGCGGCGCAAATAGAACCCCACGTTGCTTCGATGGCAAAAACTTCTGAAGCAATTCCATCACCGGTTGCGGTTACGACGACGCTGGCTAAAGTTATAGGCGTTCCTCCCGCAACCGCAGGTTCAACTTGCAAATAGGCCGTGCGACCGGACATGGCTTTATTAACTTGAAAAGTGGCGCGAACTCTTAGTGCTGCATAAATACTTTTTGGATTGCAGGGCTTTTGTGTTCCGGAGCTTACATCCGTGCACGAATTGCAAGTTGTGGTGCCGTCGCCGGTGCAGCCGGCGCCGGCTTGTCCGCCATAAACTATTGTGGAATCTGGTGCTACCGCTGAAAAACCGTCGGAATTAAAAGTAATCGATTTAATAACGTTTTCGGCGTGTGCTTCTAAACTGAAAATGAAAATGAAAAGGCTTAAAAGCTTCACTCTTAAATTGCACCACGGCTAGGGTTTAGTGTCTAGCTTTGCGATTAGAAATATTAAGTATTTCGGCGTACTGCAAATATTTTTACGTGAAAAGTCGCTCAGCAATCTGTAAACCGTTTAAAGCGGCTCCCTTTTTTAAGTTGTCAGCCACCACCCACATTAACCAGCGTTTTTTATTGTGACGATCTTGATGAATACGTCCCACAAAAACGGGTTCTTCACCGGAAACTTCAAGTGGCGTTGGATAATCATCATCGATGACGGCCAAACCTTCGAAATTTCCCAATGCGTTGGTGAATTCGGCTTTGCTAACTTCTTTTTTCAACGTCACCCAGACAGCTTCTGAATGGGAATTTAACGCTGGAATCCGGACCGTGAAAGCGGAAATATTTAAATTCGGCAAATTTAATATTTTGGCGCTTTCGTTCATTATCTTAGTTTCTTCTGAACAAAATCCGTCGTCTGAAAAACTGCCTATTTGCGGAATGCAGTTAAATAAAATTTGTTTTGGAAAAGCTGAAAAAGAATGATCGGTTTGTTGAAAATTTTTCGTTTGATTTAGTAATTCTTCATAGCCTGGCAATCCTGCGCCGCTGACAGCTTGATATGTTGATACGGTCACTTCTTCGATTCCGAACTGGTCGGCCAAAGGCTTAAGTGCCACCACCAACTGAATGGTCGAGCAATTTGGATTGGCAATTACTTGCGGTTTTGAATTTTCATTTAGTAAATTGCCGTTTACTTCGGGCACCACTAAATTGATTTCAGGATTCATACGAAAAGCATTTGAGTTATCAATGGCAAAGGCACCGGCTTTTACAGCTTGCGGAGCCCACTCTTTAGAAATGTCATCACCGGACGAGAAAAAAACCATATCTAGGCCATCAAAACAATTCGGTTTTAAGATTTGCACGGTCCATGGTTTTCCGGCCACGTCCAACTGCTGGCCTTCAGAATTTTTACTAGCAAAGGGACGAAACTCTGCGATGGGTTGCGCGTACTCTTCCAGAATATTAATAAATGTTTCGCCGACGACACCCGTTGCACCAACCAAGCCGATTTTAAGGGGCTTTTTCCATGTTTTCATATGATTCCTTGAAATTTCATTGGCTTACTAATTATCGTCTTCGTCTTCTTCTTGCAAGTCCGTTTCGTTGGTCGCAACCGGAGCGTAAACACTGGCGCGGATTTCCCGCTGTTTTTTACCTAACCGAAGGACTCCAAAAATAGCCCCGAGAATTGCGTACGAGAAAAATAAAATAAACAGCATAACTTCCGGCCGTAAGGCGACGACGAATACGACGATAACACCTAAGATAAGATACTTAAAAGGAAGTCGCTCTTTTAAATCCAAATCTTTAAACGAACGGTAACGAAAGTTAGAAACCATGACGATTCCTAGAAGCATCACCATGAATAATAACCCCCGTGATTGCCATTCGATAGGTTCCCAGCCCATGTCTTCGAATGCCAAATAAGCCGAAGCAACGATTCCAGCGGCCATAGGAATTGGTAAACCTTGAAAATAGTTTTTCTCGACGACGCCAACTTGCACATTGAACCGTGCCAAACGTAAAGCGCCGCATGTGGTATACAGAAAACAAGCCATCCAGCCCAAGCGTCCGAATGGTCCCAACGCCCATTGGTACATAAGGATCGATGGAGCCAATCCAAAACTGACTAAGTCACAAAGTGAATCGTATTCAGCGCCAAATTTACTTGTGGCGTGAGTTAATCTGGCAAGACGGCCATCCAGCAAATCGAAAATGGCCGCGATGACTACAGCAACTGCAGCCGATTTAAAATCTCCCTTGATTGAATAAATAATTGAATAGAATCCGCAGAACAAATTCGCTGTGGTGAAAAGATTTGGTAAAATGTAAATATACATTCCTAAACGACGTCCGCGTTTAGAATAGCCCTCTTGAGGAAGATTTGAATCTGTCATTTGCAGAGATTAAATAAAATATGAGAAAAAACCAAAGAAATAAAACAATATTGTTAAACCGATGCAACTTAGTACGGGCATCGTGAAGTTATCATCGATTTTTCCGATGGGGATCAGCTCAGCCAATGCTCCGACTAACCCGCTTAAAAGTGAAACCACAATAATATGTTCAGGTATTCGATTGTAAGTCAGATAGAATGCCGTCATGACTGCGCAAACCACAAAAGCGGCAACAAATCCTTGCACAGATTTGTGCCCAAAGATTTTATCTTTTCCATATTTAATGCCAACAAAACTTGCTAGCGGGTCGGCAAAGGCTAAAAACAATAAGCTCAGAGCGACTACGCCTTGATTAAAAAACAAGGTGATCAACAACACACCGGTTAGTAAGTACGTTGTACCAGCTAGTTTATGAACTTCTGTACTGCGCATGATGGGTCGCAGAGTTTGCGTTAATTGCTTATTAAGATCGGGTCTTTTGTGCCTCAGCAAATCGATCGGTATAAAAATAAGCCATGAAATAGCAAGTAAAGTGATGCTAAGCCAGTGGGGGAAAAAAAACCAGCAGCTGAATATAAAAAATACTGCCGACATGTGCCAAACTTTTCGAGCTACGTGCAAATCTGATCTATTTTTAAAGCCGCTTGGCGTCACATTGGTTTCTGTCATCGCAGTGGGCTGACTTTAAATAATGACGCACAGACTGTCTATTGATTTAAGGTGTTTTTATCGCCTTGAGTTAGGAAGCTGACTCTATATAAAGCGTTTGAGTGATTTTTTGCCCGTCTTTCAGGACTCCCTCGATCTGAATTTTATTTGTACCGGAATTTAGCTGAATAAAGTCAGTTTTGAATCTCTTTGTGCTGAGCTTGAAAACTTGGGCTTTGAATCCATTACTTTCATTTGTAACCCAGAGTTGATGTTTTTCTTTCAAGCCTGAACAACTGGTTAATTCTAACATTAACAAGTGATTTTCAGACTTTATATTCAAGTCTTTCTGATCGCAAAAAATGACCGTAGCAATTTGCTGGGAAGTTTTTTCCGGCTTTATTGTGGTTGAGGCCGGAGTTCTAGATTTTTCGTCCGATGTACTTAACTGATTTACTGGCAACTTTACCGGCTCTTGCAACATCTCAGCAAGTGGCTTTGCTGGTGACTCAAGCGGGTTATCCACAAAACTATTCACAGTGATTGCGGTTAATAAAATGAAAAAGCCGATTAAAATTTTATTCTGTTGGAAAAATAACTTCACAGTTATTAATCGGCTTTTACCGCCAGGTAATTTAGGACGAAAGGCGGATCTTATTGAGACAAACTAGTCCATCGTCTTGCCGCACCGCCTTCAGGAAAGTGAGCAGGAACTATTTTTTGTCGATGCTGATGGCGAATTTTTTTACTCCGGCGCCTTTGACGATATCTAGGACCGAGACGACTCGACCATGGGGGACGTCTTTATCGGCCGAGATAATGGCCTGGATATCCGGATTCTTTTTAACTTCTACCAGAGCAGCTGCCTGCACTTCCTTGTCATCAACGATTTTTCCATCTAAAGTAATTTTGCCATCGGGGCTGATCGAGATATTTAGCTTACTTGGTACTGTGGCTTCGCCTGAGGCTGCTTTCGGCAAATTAATGTTGATCGATGGCTTCATAATCATAGGTGCTGTCACCATGAAAATAATTAATACCACTAATATGACGTCGACCATAGGGACGATGTTAATTTCTGAGATGACGTCATCGCCCGAATCTGGTTTGAAAGCCATCTTACATGCCTTTCTTTTTCGCGTAGGCTATGCCTAACTCTTTTACGCTTTCTAAGCTCCCTAAAATGCCTTTTACTTTACGAGTAAAATAATTATAAAAAATGCCGGCTGGGATGGCCACAAATAATCCCGCCGCTGTTGCGACTAAGGCCACTGAAATACCGGCCATCACCGTTTGCTGTCCAGCATCTGTCGCCTGAGCTAAATCATTAAACGCTTTCATAATTCCGAGCACTGTTCCCAATAATCCAATAAACGGAGCATTCGAGGCAATGGTAGCTAGCACGGGCAAATATTTTTCCAAATCAGGTTTTTCGATTAAGATAAACGTATTAAACACTTCTTCAAAGCCTTTTAAGCCAGAATCTTTCATGTGCTTGATCGCTTGCGCCGCTGCACGTCCTTCAAGCGATGATGGGTCTTTTGCGATGTCTTCGAAATCTTGTAGACTGTTCGATTGTAACGCCATTTTAATTCGAAGACGAACACGCAAACTTTCTTCAGAAATTTTTTTCAAAGTCATTAAACGCTCAAAAATCATTCCAACAGAGATCACGCTCATCAGAACAAGGATAAATAAAACAACTTGGTCCGCGTAATGAGCAATAGCAAATATTTTTTCGGCTAACATGGAAGGCTCCCCTTTACTTTAATCACAGTTTCTAACAGTATGGATTTTGTTCATGAAGCCGTCAAAACTGTCTTTACTTAAGGTCTGGATTTTAATACCTGTTTTAACCACAGGACTTTGGTCGTTAACTGCGTGTCAAAAACAAAAGCGTCCTTCAATCCTAATAGTTGCAGTTGATCACTTATCTTTTAATTCTTTTTCCTGTAGTGACGACAAGCAAAATTCCTTGTCTGGACTTAATATACTTTGCAAAGAGGGAATTCGTTTTACCCATGCCTACACGACCTCCGTTCAACCCGCGGCGGCCATGACTTCGCTACTTACTGGAGCATACCCCGTTCAACATCGTGTGCATCGAAGTTTTGACAGGCTTAAGGCAAACACCCCTTTGATTCAAGAAAAGGCTTCCCACCTTGGATACCGCACTTTTTTTATAGGCGGCAGTCCTAGTATTTTAAAAAAAACTGGCTTGTCTATTGGTTTTGACATCTTTGATGATTTCAGTTTTCTAGATAAAAAAACTTATTTCCTAGATTTTAAGTTTGAAAGCGAAAAATTCTTAAGCATCTTGCCGGAAGATACCATTCCATTTTTCGCTGTTATTCACAATTCCGAACTTGAATCTTTAAACGAAGGCGAAACAGAAATTTCTAGCTTCGAAAAATTAGATGAGAAAATATTTAATTTTTTTAAGATATTAAAACGCAAAAAAATCTGGGATGAAAATTACATTATTGTCTTGGGCCTCCAAGGTGATTCAGACGCGACCCGCCTCAGCGAAACTTCTTTTTCGAATCTCAATTCCGAGAATACCATGGTTACTTTATTTGTTAAACCACCCAGATCTAAAGGCGACGAAGGGGTCTCTTGGAAAGTCGACTCCCAGGTTAATATCGCCGATTTGGGCTTAAGTTTATTTAATGTTATCGGCAACGACACCAAGGCAACTAAAACAATTCCGGACAATGAACTTGAAAAAGACTTTTCATTGATTGATTTTTCTGGAATCTGGATTAATAGAAATCAATCGCTTCAGAATAATTCCAGAAAGCTTTTGATTGAGTCTGCTGATCCGTGGACTCCCGCTTCAAACTTGCGCTTTTCAGTCATAAATAAGAATTTAGTATTTATTGAAAATGAGAAAGACAAAGTATTTAATACTTTAACAGATGGTTTAGAGTCCATAGACATTTCAAACCAGCAAAAACAATTTTTACTGGATTCAGAACTTATTTTAACAGACTTGCGCATGGCATATAAAATCGGAACTTGGAAGAATTATATGTCTGAATGGCATCCATGGGTCGAGTCCAATAGGGACTATTGGTCAAAACCGAATTCAAGATCAAAATTATTTTCAACTGAATTAGATCGGCTTACTTCTGGCCCAAGTAGAAGGCCTCAACCGTTAAGTGCTCTTATGCAAAAATCTCTATTCCAAAATAAGAAAATAAAAGAGCTGCAAAAAATCCGTGTCTTAGCGCCAGCAAGTGATGGCAAGCTAACTTCAGAAAAATCTCGCGAAACATTTTATGAAAAAGCAAAGTTGCAATCCTTAAACCTAGCATTAGAAAATATATGGGGTTTATGGATGCCCTCAAAAAATTGGATCTACCCCGATTTTACCGTCGAAAACCAATAAGTTAGTGGGGCTTCTGAAGTATTTATCTCCCACTGGTTTGAATTAAAATTCTTTTTAAATGCTAAATCGCCTTGGTAAGCCGACGCCACAATCAGGTCTTCGTCATGAACTAAAACAGACCCGCAACGAAGTTCGAAATCCCTTTCAACTCCCAACAAATCAACTGGCAACAGAATTTGCTCATCCTGATCTGTACCTGCGATCGAAATAGCAAAGCAGTGCTTCCCGGATCTTTTTAAAATATTAAACCGTCCTACTGCCGCCCATGCTGTCTCATTTTTATTTTTGAGCAACACAGCACATTCGAAGCCGACGGCAAATGAAGTTGCATTTTCAATTTTAAAAAAATGATCGTGAGCAAGTAATATCGCAACTCGAACCTTATTCGCCAATGAAGTTACATTTTCAATGTTATCAAATGGGGAGGTAATTTCGACATCAGCTTGAGCCGTCGATAAATAGTGACTAATTTCATCAACAAATTTCTGGTTGTAATCTTGTGAACCCCAAGGGCGCATAAAAATCGTTAATTCACCGTCTAAAAGTTGCACTACGGCAGTGTTCGGCAGTTTGTATTGGCCTTGTTGGGATTCTGTGGTGTAGCGCATTTACATAACCCCGTATTTTCGAAGTTTAATGACGGCTTTTTTATAATAATCGCCATCATCAAGATCTTGCTCGACAATTTTTTTCCACTTATCTTTTGCGCCTTGACGAGTTTCTGAATTTTCTACAATTCCATAACTTTCGTCGATAACGGACTCTTGATAAATATTCATCATTTGCCGTCGTAATTCAGTCGTGTACTTTTCAATTTTGTCTTTCACTTTTTGATTATCAGGATCGTAAACCAAGGATTCCCTAAGGGCGACAATCGATTGCTTAAGCTTCCCTTCTTGAAAAAGTATCTCAGATTGTGAAACATTTTTTGCTGTCTTTTCCTGAATTTTTTGACGAATAAACGCAATTCTACTTTCGGATTTTGCTTTAAGTTTACCAGGATCAGGCAATTTCGAATCCCTTACCGTTTGATAACCTTTTAATGCCTTAAAAGCGTATCCATCATTTTGCAATTTTTCGGCGGAAACAAACATTTTTTGCAATTGTTCTACAAGCTCTTCCTGCGTTTTCTTCGCCGATTCTTTAATTCGCCGTTCGTTTACAATTTTTTCAGCCTCTGCGATGATACGAATATATTCCGAATTTGATGGATCTATTGTTGATATCGGAATTAAGCAATCGCGAACCTTATCTGGATCTACCTGGGCTGTTAATAGTTTTGAACAGCGAGCAGCAACTTCTACAAAAAGATTCTTCCGTTCTTCTTCTTCTTTTTGTCGCTTATCATCTTCTTGCTGCTGGGCAATGGTTAGTAAGCTTTGCTCAGCTTGAAGCTGCATACTTTTCGATTCGCGAAAACCGTCTTTTAATAACTCGTGAATTTTTCGTATCTTTTCTAATGCCAAATCGTATTTTTGCTGCTGAATCATCTGTTCGGCTAGCGAGTAAATCTCTTTAATCTCAGCCTGCTGTTTGGGTGCTAATTTTGAAAATGCATCACCCTCGGTTTGATTTTTTTGTTGGGCTACTGGTGCCTCAGGTGCGCCTAAGTTTTCGCTAAGCCAATAAGCGCCGGCTAAAAAAAGTAATACCGCTATCGCTAGTAGCGGTTTATTGCTGGTAAATTTTTGCCAGGGCGTCTTTACTGCTGCTGCTGGCGGCGGAGCTTCGAAATTAAAATATTGATTGGTGTCTCCTTGCGGAGGAACACCAGTAAATGGGCCATACCCCCCACCGCTGAGCTGCGAAGGCACTTCACCGTTTGCAACCTCTGGAATTTCGACCAGAAGGTTCTGGTCATTAAAATTATTCTCTTCTGCAGCATCTGGTACGGACTCGAAAGAATCTAATGGTAGTGACGGAATATCAATTTTCTCAACTTTGAATTTGAAATTGGGATCGTGTAATTCAAAATACAGAGTATTATCTAATACGGTTATTGCATCACCGCTTTTCATGGCTTGTGGATCTGTCGACGAAACAGAAGATCCATTTAAAAAAGTACCATTTACACTGGCAAGATCTAAAATTGTGAATATGCCGTTTACTTTATGAATTTCAAACTGCCGGCGGCTAACTCGTTGATCCGGAATAATAATTTGGCAAGAGGGATCGCGGCCTGCGACCCATAAATCGCCGACTTCAAGACGTAACATTTCTTTAACTTGATCTTGCGAATTTACAATTTTTATATACGGTACTTGCGGAGCTGCACCCATGATAGTTTGACTAGTATCACTTATATCTGCAGGCTTCTGAAAATTCTGACTTGGAAAGTCGGATTCAGGCACGTCAAAAAACTGAAATTCGTAAGGTGGTACTTGAAAAGATTGTCCATGTTCCAGATTGATTTCTTCAACTTTTTTACCTAACGAGAATATTTCACCAAAGCGGGAAATCGCTTGAACAGTCCAGCGACCTTCATTTAATTTTACTCGAAAATGCTCGCGTGATATTCCTTTTTCTGCCTGAAGGCGAATATCTGATCCATCTTTTCTACCAGCTATATATTCTTTATCAGGATTTAAACTAATCTCGCTGATGACAGCACCGCGAAGCAATACTTTCAGTCGCGACATTACTGAATACCTTCAGCTGCAAATTGGCATTTTTCGGCCATCCGCTGTGCCAATTGGTATTTTTGGTCGCTACTTTTATTTTGCAACATATTCATAACTTGTTGGTACATGGCCACACACATATTGAAATTATGCTTCTGATAATAGCTTTCTCCAAGCACTAATTTCGTCTGCACCGATTCATCAAACCTTACTTTTGACAAATAAAGATGACGTCGCGCCAAAGGATGGTCTGGAATCAAGTTCAAAACCACTTGGAAAAAATCTTGAGCTCTTGCGTAATTGCGAAGCTGGTAATCGCGCATTCCTTTAATAAAATTTTCTTCAGCCCGCAGTGCAGTTGGCGATTCTTTAGTCTTACGATCTTCCTCGCGCTTTTTCCGAAGTTCATTTTCCGGCTTTGAATTCAAACTGATAGCAACTTCATCTTCGTATTTTAGCAGTGGCTTCGCTTTTGCGGATTTCCCTTTTCCAGCAGACATAACGAACCAAACCGCTGCCAGAAGAATAATGCCAGCAACTGCATAAAAAAGAATTTTCTTGCCCGACTCTGAGGCAGATATTGGTATCGCATTAAACTGATGGGAAACTGGCTTTATTTTAGTCTGCGGTGCACTGGGTGTTGAAGGTGGCCTCGTACTTAGTGGTCCCGGGTTGCTTTTAGTCAGGGAATTTCGACTTTCGACGCTATTTGCAGCTCCACGTGGCCCTTTCGCGGGTACAAGTTTTAGCAGAGTAGATATTTGTTGAATTGGGGAAACTGAAACCACAGCTTGTCCTAAATCAAATTGTAATTTTAATTCTGAATCACCTATTTGAAAAGTCGAGTCATTGACCAGCACCGATCTTTGTACGCTTTCACCATGCACCAAAAGAATATTTTTTTCACTAAGGTTGGCAAGTTCAAATTGATTTTTAATAAGTTCAAGCTTCGCATGAGATCGGCTAACCATAGGATCATTTATTAAAACCACATCATTTTCTGGGCCACGACCAAAAGAAAGAATCGGCTTATCAAAATTAAATACAGCACCAACGTGCGGACCTTTAACCACCGTTAACTTTATCTTAAGTTGATTTACTTGTTTTAAAGCTGCCGCCATGGTTCTCCGTTAAGTGTTATTCTCTGTAGCTTGAGTCAAAGTCACTATATAAAATTCTGCATTACCATTTGAATCTAACAAAATCTGGCATTGTATATCACAAGTAAACTGTGAAAAAGGAATTTGATCCGTCTGTTTTTCATACGGTGATTGTTGAGCCCTGACCACTAACGAATCAATAATATCTCGCAATGAAGAATCATTAATCGATTGGTAAGTCTGGTTCACCAAGTTTTCTTTTTGCATTTGTGCAATTTGCTCGAACGAATTATTGACCGCCACGATTCGTTGGTCGGCAGCAATAATTATTGTTGGTTGGGTAATCATTTCGACTAGGTTTGTATATTCGACATCACGGTTCTGTTGTGGTTTATTTGGCCCTGAGTCTGTCGGAGAATTCCAAACGCGATTTAACAGTGTGTTCACATTAGTGGTTAGTAGCTGAATTGCTGGAAAATCAAAAAGGACCTCTGTGCGATCCGTTTTATCACGCAAGGCTTGATCAATTTGCAGGTTTAAACTTTTTAATGGAAACTCAATCAACCGCAAGAATAAAAAATATAGTACCAAACCACTGAGACATGCAATGATCAGCGTTTGCATAAACAAACTAATCATTCGGCCTTCATCAATATTTAACGAGCTGACATCATAAAACACAACACTATGAAATTTTACTGTTGGTTCGCCTGAAATAGGATCGTAAACACCAATTGGAAAACTTGCGCCGATCGTATTGCTGTCAATTTTTTCACTTGCCGCACGAGATTCAGATAAAGCTCGTAGAATGAATGGTTTTGAAAAGTCACGTCCAACTTTTTCGCTTGGGGCGACAATGTGGCCATCTGACTGCTGAATTATAAAAGCCTCTTTAATTCCATCTTCTTTTAAGGCCTCTTGCACACTCAAATTGCCTAATTGGCCGGATAATAAGGATTGCTCGTTAGCCTTTGCGACGGCACGAGCTACAGACTTAGCCCTTTTAGTTGCTTCTAAAAGATTTGATTCTTTCATGATTGTTGTTAGTGGCAACGTTGATAATGCCGTCACACCAAAAATAAATATTAAAACAAAGCCAAGCAAGACCTGCTTGAAAGGAAATAAAATAGCTAATCGGTAAATGGCAGGCATCACCACGTCTTCGATAAATAATTCTGCCTTTTGAGCAAATGTTTTTTCATCAGACGGCATAGTCTGTTGCTCGTGATTTCCTTGAAATTGCATTTGCACCGCTGTTGCTGCTTGTGAATGATAATTCATGGGCCCTGCTGGTGGATATGCATAATTTGCTGGAACTGGCGGAGCACTTGGCGCAGATGTAGAGCTTTGCACGGCCGGCAAATTTTTTGACTTTGCATTTTTCTTCGGACGAATGTCAGGAGTAGGAATTAAATCCATAATAATATCAAAAAGACTTACTTTATCACCCACATGCATGATGGAATTTTGAATTTTAACGCCATTAACAAATGTCCCGTTGCTGGACTTTAAATCAATAATGATAATTTTATCCTTGTACACGTGGATTTCACAATGCTCTTTAGAAATTCCAACGGACTGAACTTTAAAATCACAATTCGCTGATCGGCCAAAAACATTTTTTCCTAATTTAAGATCAAAAATTTGTCCAGCGCTAGGACCGGATAAAACTCTAACTGACCACATAGAGTTGATCTCCTTCTTGCAAATTTTTACTTTCGGCGAAACCTGCCGGAGCTTCAATCACCGATTGCGCTTTCCAATAAGGACCAACTAATCGAAATGCAGGCACAGATTTTTTGATTTTTACAATTTCCATTTTGCGACTGATAAAAATGCAATCGATTGGAAATTTCATAAAAAAAGTGTGAATATTATTATTGTATTTAATCCATAAGGCATGATCGGCTGCTAACTGAGCTCGGCCAAGCAAACCCTTTCCACGTCGCCATAAAGATTCTGCTATTTCAAAATTTTCGATCAACAACTCAGCACCTGAATTAAAATTTGCAGCGCTGCGATCTGTCGAAGTTTTATAAAGCCGAGCCATTATTGACCCCCATACATTGCGCCAATGGCAAGCGGGCCAAAAACCATAATCATGACGGCTGGAATAATAAAAAACATCAACGGAAATAAAATAAATTGCGAGGCGCGGGCACCAGCTTTTTCAGCGCGTACAAATCTTTCCATACGCATTTGCACAGATTGATCCTTTAAAACTTTAGTTATGCTTGTGCCCGTTGCTCCGGCGTCGATAAGAACTGCTACGAAACTGGTAATTTCTTGCATATCTAATCGGGCCGCTAACTCTTTCAAAGCATCCTCTTTAGAAGAACCAATTTTTATATCTTTGAGCACGATTTTAAGCTCTTCCGCTAGTACCGAAGTACTGCCTTCGGCTTTATCTACGATTTTTTGGATCGCTCCGAAAAAATCTAATCCAGCCTCAACAGATAAAGCCAACAGATCAATATAAAAAGGCATGTCGATACGCACAGAAAGTTCGCGGCGTTTTTTCATTCCTTTGCAATGCATTCCGGGCATGAAAAAGCCCACGAAACCAAGACCTAAAACCATAAATGGTGGAAATCCTAAATCTAAACTAAAATTCATAAGCATTAAAAATAATGGAAATGCGATCCCTAAAAATAATTGAAGTCCGATGAACTCGTCTTCATTTAATTCAGCTGCAAGCCCTCCAATTTTAATTAATTTACGAATCTTCTTGCGGTATTTTTCAGATTTTACTTTTGCTGCGTACTGCAGGGTGAACTGATGCACGATCGGCCGGCATAAATTGATTATTACATTTTTTGATTTTACGGGCTCACTGCCGCTTGCCCAAGACAACTGCTGTTCACCAGGACGACCGGCTAATAGTGAAGACACAAATAAGTAAACCGCAGCACCAGCTAAAATTAATCCAGCAAAAAGCATAAATTCTGCGCTACCCATCAGACCCCTTTTCAAGTAAGAATTGAAAGACGATGAAAAAAATTATTCTGGCTTCACAATCGCCTCGCCGTTCCGAAATACTAAGAAAAGCGAATTACGATTTTGTCTCAATTCCTACTCATGTATCGGAAATTCCTGACATAAACCTAAATACAGATCAGCAAATAATTGATATCGCCCGACGAAAAGCAATTGCATGCTACCAGGTCATTCAAGACCATAGTCCAGCCCAAGCGGGTTTAGACATGAAAAATGATCTTATTTTGGCTGCAGATACGATGGTTTGCATGTCAGATCAAATTTTAGGGAAGCCGGACAACAAAGAAATGGCCTTTAATTTTTTACAAAAACTTTCTGGTAAAACTCATCAGGTAAAAACTGCAGTGGTCCTTATTGATTTGGCGTCCAAGGATCAAGCGTCTTTAATTGAGACAACGGATGTGACCTTTCATTCTTTAAGTGATGAAGAAATATTAGCCTATATTGCCACTGGGGAACCTATGGATAAGGCTGGCGCCTACGCCATTCAGGGAATTGGCGGCAAATTTGTATCTAAATTTATTGGAGATTTTAATAATGTGGTCGGACTTCCCTTGCAAGCGATTGAAAAACTATTCAAAATTAAATCATGGATATGCAACCGGCGAGTCCCCGATCAGAAATCATAAAAAAATTAAAGCCCCATCAAAATCTTTTAGCCGTTAGTAAACTCCAGCCCGTAGAAAAAATTATGAAACTTGCCAAGCAAGGCCAAATTCATTTTGGCGAAAATTATGTGCAAGAGGCCTTAGAGAAAATTGAAAAATTAATAAACTACAATATACAGTGGCACTTGATTGGCCCCCTTCAAAAAAATAAAATTAAGTTTTTGAAAAAACATTTTTCTTATATTCATTCAGTTGATTCAGTAAAATTAGCACAATTACTTTCCGAAAATGCAGAAAAGAATTCTTACGTTCAAAAAGTTTTTTTGCAGATCAATCTTTCAGGTGAAGTTACGAAGTCCGGCCTTACTGCCGCGGAACTTCAGACTGAATGGCCCAAACTAAATAATTTAAAGGGTCTTAGCATCATCGGATTAATGACGATGCCACCACTAGAAAATTCTGCTGAAAATAATAGAATTTTTTTCAATCAACTTAAAAAGCTAGGTCAGAAACTAAATTTAAAAGAATTTTCGATGGGAACAAGTCAAGATTACCAAGTTGCACTTGAAGAGGGCGCAACTTGGATTCGCATCGGCACAGTTTTATTTGGCGCGCGCTCTAAAAAGTCAGAAAATGAATCGAGGTCCTCATGACAAATCCGTTATTAAAAACAATGAAGATAGGATTCATAGGAGCAGGCCATATGGCCCAGACTCTGATAAAGGGAATTTTAGAATCAAAATTAATTAGACCAGAACAAATTATAGTCTCTAATCGTACTCCCGGAAAATTGCTGAAAGTAACCGAGCTTTATCATGTGCAAACGCGAGCTCACAATGAGCAAGTTGTCGAAGAGTGCGATGTCGTTATATTAGCAATGAAGCCGCAGGATCTTCCAGCCGCCGTTGAAGTGTTTGCAAATCGTTTCGAACCCCATCAAACGATTGTATCTTTGGCTGCCGGTATAAATTTAAAAACGCTTGAGAAAATCATGCCGGTAGGCCGCATGGTGCGCTTAATGCCAAATACTCCGTCTGTTATTGGTCGCGGAGTGATTGGTTTTTTAACACAACATCAGGATGAAATTGTTGGCGATTTGATGGAAGATTTGTTTTCCACTTTGGGAATTTTAATGGAAGTCGACACAGAAGATCAATTTGATGCCTTGATGATTTCGTGTTCAAGCGGTACGGGTTTTGTTTTTGAGATGATGATGTACTGGCAAGACTGGATCGGCGAGCGAGGATTCAGTGATGATCAATCTAAACAAATGGTTATCGAAACATTTTTAGGTGCTTCGCTACTGGCTGCCCAATCGGTTGGAATTGATTTAGAAGAATTACAAGCGCGGGTCACATCAAAAAAAGGCGTGACTGCAGCTGGATTAAATTCAATGCGTGAGCTTGAAATTGAACGCGCATTAAGAATTAGCTTTGAAAAAGCGGCATTGCGTTCAAAGGAAATTTCTTTAGATTGCCGGGGCTAACGGCGACTTTGGTCTAGATCTCAACTTTTTAATATTTAAAGTTATTAGAGGGGCCGGCAGAAATGGCCTATACTAAGGGAAAGTCCTAATTGTTCACGGAGGAACAATCATGAAACATTATCCTGCAGAAATTGCTACAAAAAAATTCGAAAAAAAAATGATGGGTTACGATCAAGATGACGTGGCCGATTTTTTAACTGTCGTTGCGGCACAAATGGAAGCCCTACTGCAAGAAAGAAATGCGTATCAGAAAACTTTAAAAGAAAAAGAACTTTCTTTATTGGAATACAAAGATCGTGATCATGTGTTAAAAGCGACAATAACAAGTGCCTCACAAATGGCTGAAAAAATGCGTGGTGATGCCGAGCGTGAAGCCAGACTAATCATCAATGATGCGCAACAAAAAGCTGAAATCATAACCCGTGATGCTAAAGACTCTTTGAAAAATATTTATCAAGAAGTGGCCAACTTGAAAAAAGCAAGAATGCAGTTCGAAGCCAATTTAAAGGCTATGGCCCAAGCCCATCTATCTTTACTAGATCAAGGTGAAAGCTTTATGCCACGGATGAGATTTCCTGAATTGGATATTAAGTAGCTAGCTGCTTTTCTTTTTCTTTTTCTTTTTTAACTTAATTTTATATTCTTTTTCAAATTTTTGGTTATCCTCGGGCTCAGGCTCGGGGTCTGTTGCGTTCTCTAGACTTTTTGGTGATCCGTTGATTTGTTCAATATATTTATCTTTCGCAGGATTCACCGTCTTGAAATAATCCTGGTTAACACCATCGTTTGTGTCTTCTTTGAAATTTTTATCCATGGGATCAACCGACAAATTACTTCTAGGTTTTTGCTTTCGACCTGACGTATTTTTTGTGGGCTGGCTTCGCCGGATAGTTTCTCCGCCGAAACCCCAGTTGACGGCAGCTCCGAAATGGAGCCCTACGGCTGTGTTTGTACCTAGCAGCGTGTAACCAGCAAAAGTTTTAAAAGATAGATCTTGGTCAAAATTATATTTTAGGTAAACAAGTGAATCTAATAAAGTTGGATTTACGCTATCAAATTTTTTGCTGCCAGCATCGACCCGGGCGGTGACCGTATCGCGTACGAAAGGTTTGGTCGTATTTTCATCTTGCTTCGCCGTCGAGTAACCCGTAACCATTCCACCTAATGTGACTTCACTAAAGCGCAACTCGGCGCCGCCTGAGTAAAGTAAAAGCGTCGATAGACCTTCTGTACGATAATTTATACCTATCTGGCCGAAAGGTACAAATCCGCCGAAATCAACCGTTGAAGTAAGAATTGCTTTAACCTCATCAGCGCCGTCGTTATTTAACGTAGAATCTCCTGCAGTGTCTATTTTTTCAAGCGCGTGGCTATATGAAAAATCAGTTATTAAGTTCCAAGATCCGGTGTTGAAGACTTGATAATCAGCGCCAACATAAATTTTATTCAACGTTGAGTTCCGGCGCGTCGCAACCATATCAGTCGCTTCGGCACTACCAATATTTATTCCCGACGACATTCCAAAATCTTTGAACAATACATAGCGTGCGCCAATTACTGTGTCGATGTTTTGAAAATAAGTTCCTGACAGCAAATCAGTTTTCGACCCATCGGCTGAAAAGTTGGCGGTCGTTTTAAAATAATTTACAGTCAAATCAAAATCGGCGCGGCCATCGCGATAATTTCGAAACATCTCATCGGCAGATGCGTGCGTTTTAAAAAAAGTAACCAACGATAACAAAGTGAATATTATTAATATTTTCATAGCCTTTTTAGTGTAGCTGAGTTGAAATAAAAAAGAAGCAGCCAAAGGTCGAGATATGAACGAAAATAAAAAACCACAAATTGTTATTTTTCTAACTGTTTTCATTTATTTACTAGGATTTGGAATTGTCATCCCAATTATTCCGATTATTAGTACGCAATTTGGTGCAACACCATTCCAAACTGGACTTTTAATGTCCTCCTACTCGCTGATGCAATTTATTTTCTCACCCTTTTGGGGAAGACTGAGTGACAAATATGGCAGGCGGCCGATTTTACTAGCTTGTTTAATCGGAGAGGTCTTTTCCTATATCTTTTTCGCCTTATCGCGAAACTTAGAAGCACTTTTTGTCGCGCGATTACTTTCAGGGTTTTTTGGGGCCTCGATTTCGACGGCATCGGCCTATATCTCAGATATTACTCCGGTGAATCAGCGATCGAAGGGTATGGCTTTAATAGGCGCTGCTTTCGGGCTTGGCTTTTTATTTGGTCCTGCCATCGGTGGCGGTTTAACAATCTGGGCGACCCACCTTTCGACAGATCCTTTTTTCCGAACCAGCTTTAGTTCTTACTGGGTTGCTGGTTTATGCTTGGTCACTTTTTTGTTTGCATTTAAATATTTAAAGGAAACGTTAAAACCAGATTCAACAGCTCAGGCAAAGCAATCACGCTTTAAAACAATAACTAAATTTTTTGCTCTTCCGACGGTGGGGCCATTAATCTTTGTTTTTTTTCTATCGTCATTTGGAATGTCGATGATGGAGGCGACCTTAGTTTTATTCATGAAAAAAAAATTCGGCTGGGGTTTAACTGAGGTTAGTTTCGGTTTTGCCTACGTGGGATTGATGATTGTGTTTACCCAAGGTTTTCTGGTACGAAAACTAATTCCAAAATATGGCGAGCGCAATATTTTACGAATTGGACTTATCTTGATGTCGCTTGGTCTTTGCGGTATTGCTGCTGCTCAGTCCTTATTCGCCATGGCTTTAACCCAAACACTGCTTGCTATGGGAACGGGGTTTGTAAATCCATCAACTTTGGGCTCGGTCTCATTACTTACTCCTGCAAATGAACAGGGTGCGGCTTTGGGGACAACACAAAGTATGGCTTCGTTAGGTCGCATTGGTGGGCCGGCACTTGGTGGCGCATTATTTGGCGCCTTGACGATCGAGTCTCCATTTATCATGGCTGGATTACTAACTTTAGTCGCATTGTTCGTCGTCATCGCCATTTTTAAGCAAATACCAATTGCAGGGTTAGATACTATCCTAAAAATACATGAAAAATCGAAGGTTCCTAACGTATGATAAACAAAATTGGTCACTTCCAACTTGATAATTTAATTAAAAATAGAATTCCATTTTTGCTTTTAAATATGACTGTCGATATTTCCAACAGCTACCTAAGCATTTACAAAGACCTAGTGATTAAGAATCAAACACTCATCAAAGTTGATGAAATTTTAAAGTATGTGGAAGTCAATTCCGTCCCCTTTGATGCAGCCGTCATTTTACTTTGCGGTAACGGCGAAGATTCATTAGTCCAGCACAAAAAATTAGAAAAATTAGGATACACGAACGTCTATGTAATTGATGGCGGCTACCAGCAAATGATGACGGAGCACCTGAAAACTTGATAACCTGCTTTTATGAAAATACCAAACGCTCCGCTAGCTGATCGCTACAATCCGCAAGATGTTGAAAGTAAAATTTATCAATGGTGGGAAGAGTCCGGTTTTTTTAAGGCCGATGACCAATCCACAAAGCCGCCATTTTCAATTATCTTACCGCCACCAAACGTCACCGGGTTTTTACATTTAGGCCATGCTCTTGATCACACTATTCAAGATCTTTTAATTCGCTGGAAACGCATGAGCGGCTATAATGCAATGTGGTTGCCCGGCACCGATCACGCGGGAATCGCAACTCAGTCCGTTGTGGAAAAAGAGTTAAAGAAAACCAATGTTACGCGACATTCACTTGGTCGCGAAAAGTTTGTTGAAAAAATTTGGGACTGGAAAAAAGAGTACGGCAACCGGATTTACGGCCAGATGCGCCGCCTTGGCGATTCTTGCGACTGGGACCGCGCAACTTTTACTTTAGATGAAGGCGTCTCTAAAGCCGTGCGAAAAGTTTTCGTAACTTTGTATAAAAAAAACGCTATCTACAAAGGTCAGCGCCTAGTTAATTGGAGCGGTCCATTGGAAACTGCAATTTCAGATTTGGAAGTCGAGCACAAACAGATCAAAGGCTTCATGTTTCACATTAATTATCCCGTTGATGGTACCAACGAATTACTTACTATTGCAACGACTCGTCCTGAAACTATGTTAGGTGATGCGGCAGTCTGCGTTCATCCTGATGATCAACGGTATCAACACTTAATTGGCAAAACAGTAACGGTTCCGCTAATTAATCGAAAAATAAAAATTATCTCAGATAGCTATGTCGATAAAGATTTTGGTTCAGGTGTTGTGAAAATTACTCCGGCACATGACTTTAATGATTATAAAATTGGAAAAACACATCAGCTTGAGTTTATTAATTTACTAACTCGCAAATGTGAAATGAATGAAAATGCAGGTCCTTATCAAGGCCTAAAAGTTGCTGATGCCCGTAAAAAAGTTTTAGAAGATTTAAAAGCACTTCACTTGTTGGTCAAAGAAGAACCGCATATTAATTCTGTAGGACACTGTTCACGTTCGGGCGCAGTGGTCGAGCCTATGCTATCCGACCAATGGTTCATGAAAATGGACGAGCTTTCAATCCCTGCCAAGCGAGTTGTTGAATCCGGAACTATTCGCTTTGAGCCACCGTCTTGGGCCAAAGTTTATTTGCACTGGCTAAATATTATTGAAGACTGGTGCATTTCGCGCCAGTTGTGGTGGGGTCATCGAATACCCGCGTGGCAATGCCAGGATTGCCATCTGTATACAGTTTCAGAAATAAATCCCACATCATGCGAACACTGCGGAAAAACCAATATCGTGCAGGAAAATGATGTTTTAGACACTTGGTTTAGCTCGGCACTATGGCCATTTTCTACAATGGGTTGGCCAAATACTGAAGCGCATTCAACTGAAACTCAGCATACTTTTTATCCGACCAATTATTTGGTTACAGGTCATGATATTATTTTCTTTTGGGTGGCCAGGATGATCATGATGGGTCTTGAGTTTAAAAAAGATGTCCCATTCCGGACAGTTTATGTTCACGGATTAGTGCGCGACAGTCAGGGTCGAAAAATGTCGAAATCCTTAGGAAATTCTATTGATCCGATCGACATGATTGAAAAATTTGGAGCTGATGCTTTACGGTTTAATTTTTTGGCGCACTTATTTTCCGGCAAAGATTTTAAGTTCAGCGAGCAACGCATCGAAGGCTATCGAAACTTTATGAACAAAGTATGGAATGCTTCACGGTTTGTTCTGACGAATTTGCATGATTTCAAAGTCCCAACTGAGGGAACCAAGGCATTACCTCAAAAAATTGATCTTTCTGTCTTTGATCAATGGATCATTGCTAAATTGGCCGAGGTGGAAAAACAAGTTCATGAGGCTCTTGAATCCGAACGCTTTTCTGATGCAGCCACGACACTTTATCAATTTATTTGGAACCAATTCTGCGACTGGTATATTGAATTTACAAAGCCAATCATGACGGCCGGTGCTGCTGCCGAAAAGCACGCAACACAATTGGTAATGGCCCAGGTTTTAAACCGCATCATAAGAATGCTTCACCCATTTTGCCCATTTATAACTGAAGAAATTTATGCCAACTTACCAATTAAAGATAAGGCCTGCATTATAGATCACTACCCAACTGTGCAGCTGGACAAAGACTTTCTAGCTTTTGGCAGTAAGCAGGCCGAAAAAGAAATTGATATTGTGAAAGAAGTCATCACGGCCATTCGCAATATTCGCGGCGAAAACCGTATCAGCCCCGCCATTAAGTTATCAATTCGCTTAGCCATCAAAGAAGATGATGTGCAAAAAATATTAGAGCGCAACCGCTCGGCGATAATGAATATTGCCCGAATTGAAAAAATGGATGTAGGTGCTGAGGGCAATATGATGAAATGCGCTGTTGCTTTAGTGGCCGTGGGCAGCTCTCAAGTTAAAGTGATTGTGCCTCTTGAAGGCTTGGTTGATTTTAACGAAGAACTTAAACGCATTCAAAAAACTATTGAAAAACTTGAGAAAGACGTCACGTTATTAAGCGGAAAACTATCTAACGAAAAGTTTGTGCAAAATGCAGATGAAGACGTCATTGCCAATGATCGTATTTTACTTCAGCAATCAAAGGATCAAGTCATTTCACTTAAAGACGCTTTGACACGATTTCAGTAAGGTAATTTTTGCCTGTCAATTTTAATGACATCTATTTAACTTTGGAAGTATGACTTAGACTTTCAAAATTAAATAAAGGATGCTTATGAAGACTTTCATCATGTCGTTGGTGTTTTTAGTTATTGCGGCTCGTGCTGATCAATCTGATTTGTGCGGACAGACTTTCAATGATTCTGTGCAGTTCGCCAACCACGTCGAAACGCGGCCAGCATCCGATCCAAATACGATAACATTAATTACTTGGAACGCGCATAAATACGCTGATACCAAATACTTCGGAGATTTAAACGGCTTGGCTAATTCGGCCGATATTCTTATGGTGCAAGAAGCAATGCATTCAACGGATTGGCAGTTGGCGTTTGCCAGTCATTTTAATTTTTCATTTAGCTTTTTTAAAAGTTTTTGTACCAGTTCAAATTTTGCAACAGGTGTGCAAACGGCAGCCCGCTTTCCTTTAGAGGACAATCGAATTATCATTTCTACCGACACAGAACCCGTATCATTCACTCCGAAAGTTACGGGATTATCTAGGATTAATGTCGCCGGACATGGTAGTGTATTGCTAGTCAATACTCACGCTTTAAATTTCAATTTCGGCAACTTGTTCGAACATCAAATTGATCAAATTATTTCCTACCTTGCCACAGAAACCGGTCCTGTCATTTGGGGCGGAGATTTCAATACTTGGAGCCAAGGACGAAAAGATTATCTACAACAAAAGGCAACCTCTATTGGATTTTCTCATGTCGTAATCAAAAATGAAAATAGGAAGTTAATCTTAGACCATATCTACGTTCGCGGCTTTACAACCGTTCAAGCGGAGGTCATGCCTCAGGCCAGCTCGGACCATCAGCCGTTACGAGCCGTTTTACGGTTTAAAAATTAGGGGCTACAAACACTGACAATTAGAATTTGTTGAATCTGTTTCCGTGCAACTAAAAGTTTTTTCACCTTTGGTTAACGAAAAGGACTGAATTTTTCCACCGCGCTCGACCAGAACTAATTCTTCACCTTCTTGGTAGTATACTCGGCCGCCCTTTTCTTCTAAGATTTCTTGTCCGTCAACGCGCAATGAATTCAAAAATTCGTCTGAGGGATCGATGGACTGACTGGGACTTAAAGGCTGCATCTCGGGCATACCTTGATCATTAATTTTGTAAAGCTGCGCACGACGAATAGGGCTACCGTTGTCTTGATATTCCATTTCCGTGCGAATTCTTTTCATCGTGCCATCGGAAAACTTAAGATCTTGCTGAGTCCAATCTTCCATGCGCACAACGGCCTCGCCCAGAGTAGGCTTTAAACTGGAGGATAAATTATCTAAAGTCGGCGGGGTTTTTTCGGCATCCACTTGTGGCTGAATGCCAAGGCAAATTCCCAGTTGCTTTAATTGATTAGAAAAAGTTTTTTGAATTTCGGCAACCTGTTCCTCGGTTGCCGCTTGCGCTACTTTATCTTTCAAACTTTTTGGGTCAGCCGCTTGATTTTCAATGATTTTATTAGCGTCTGAATTTTTAGCCGGCTTCGTAGATATCGGTTTCGATTCCGTGACGGACTCGTCCGGAATCATAGGGTTCTGAGAATGATCTCTGAAGAAAAAAAAAGCCATCAGAATAAGTGTCGCAACAACCGCGAGTAAATATTTTTTTTGCATAGCTTGAATTTACTTTATCAAACCAATTTCACGCAACCTTTGCATTAAAAAATCGTGGGCCGTGATATCAGGGTATTTTGCCTGTCCGTCTTTGCTATTTTTGCTGTTTTTGCTATTTTTGCAAGTAGGTAAGCAACTTAGTAACGACTCAGGATGTGGATGCATGAAGAATGGCATCGAATACCTGGATTGGTTTTTACCATCTTGCGGATTAATCACTCGATGAGTTGTAGACGGAATCAGATCGTTGGTGATTCTAGCTAGCATGTCGCCTGCGTCAACGATTAAAGTCCCATAATCGCTTTCAATATCTAACCAAGAACCATCACGGTCTTTCAATTGAAGTCCAGACGTCGTAGCCGCCGGCAAGATCGTGATAAAATTAATGTCTTCATGAGCTGCCGCACGCACACAACGCGAGTCAATGCCTTCGGGAATCGGTGGATAATGCAAAAGTCTTAAAATTGAATTGCCTTCAACGACCATTTTTTTAAAGAAGTCCTTCTCGATCTGAAGCGGATACGTGAGGGCTTCCATCATTTGAATTCCTGCAAGCTCTAGCTGCGCGAATAACTTTTCAAATACCGGGCGAAATTCAGGAACGGTATCATCCGGCCAAATATTTTTAGGATAATATTTTGAAAATTGATGTCCTTCCGGAACTTCACGCCCTACATGCCAAAACTCTTTAAGGTCCATGACCGGAGAATCTTTTGCGTGCTCTTTACCAAACGCTGTGTAACCGCGCTGCCCGCCGCCCAGCTCAGAAACATAAGATAATTTTTGCTTATCTGTTAAAGAGTAAAGTTTTTCTAAAATCTGGTAAGCCTCAGTCAGTAAACTGGCTGGAACCGAGTGATCTTTTAAAATAATAAAACCGTAGTCTTTCATGCCCGTGAAAAGTTGTTCGATAAATTTAACTTTGTCATTTTCAGATCCATGAAGGTAAGAACCTAAACTTAATGTAGGTACTTTTCTTAACGTCGATGATTCTTTTGCCGTGTTTGCTTCCATCAGTCCCCCGGTTTTTTCGAAGCCTTAATTAAACACATTTTTTTATGAATCGCCAGTGGGCGCTTGATACATAAGACGCAATTAACTAGGTTAAAAAAGTATATTAAAAACGTTGGCTTCAGTTTCAGAGGTGAATTCGAAATGGATATCGCCGTTATACAGCCTAAGTGCGTGTTTATTGCGATATGGCGAATCTGCAGACTCATACCCCCGGTAGATTACTGGTCGGGGATCTTGCTGAATCAGCTGGATAATCACTTCTTTTAGTTCTGGCCGCTCACTTTGATGACTCCACTTTTGCAAAATTTCTAGGGCCGCGTCAGAAAAACAGACGGTAATTTCGTGGCTTTTTGCTTCGGCCATCCACCCGCTTTCAGCCTTTGGTAAACTTTCGTACAATGGCAAATAAGGTTTAATATCTAGAATTGGTGTTCCATCCACAAGATCAGCCCCCGCCAATTTTAGAACATTATTTTTAATTTCAACTATTTTAACAAGTGATAAACCAATAGGATTAGGCCGATGCGGTGACCGGGTCGCGAACACACCCATGGTTTCTCCGTTTAAGCGTGGTGGATGAATCTTCGCATGAAAGCGCGTGCTTGAATTCAGATGAAAAACGAATTGCAACCATAAATGAGAAAATCCGCCGAGGCCTTGCAAAGACAATTCGGGTTGCAAATCTGATCTTAAAATTAATTCTGAATATGTTTTTTGAACCAAACCCGACTGGCGCGGAATCCCAAATTTATCAGGAAAACAAGTTTTCAAATAACCGATAGGTTCAAACGTGAATGAATTTTTTGGTTTCGACTGCAGACAGTCTCCTTAGTCCGGTTATATATTCTTACCGGACTAAAGAATGTCGGAATCAATTTTAAGTCAATTAAAAATTGCCTGACTTCGCTGCCAAACCGTCACGATCTAAAATAATTATTTCTTTACCATTTAAATCGATCAGGCCTTCATTTTTAAATTCAGTTAAATGCCGAGACAAAGACTCGTTAATGGTACTTGCTAACTGGGCAAATTCATTACGAGTAAGTTTTAAATTCAAAGAAACTCCCCGTGGCGTTTGAACTCCGAAACGGTCACTTAAAACAACCAGCTGATAAGCAATTCTTTCTTGAACCGAAGCTAAATAATGTAACTGGCTAGTCACTTCATAATTCTTAAGATCAACAACGGCTTGCTCTAAAACATTTTTTACTAGTGGATGCGAGTTCGCTAAAATCTTTGATACGGCCTCACGTTTGTAAATCCACACTGTCGATTTTTTCACAGCTTTGGCATAAGCTTGCGAAGGTAAACCTAAAACTAAGGATTTGTAACCAAACACTTCTCCGGCTGATAAAAGTTTTGTGACGTACTCTGGAGATGTCGTACGTCCCCGATTACGGTCGCGGTTGACAAATAATTTTACACAGCCTGATTTCATTAAGTAAAGACCTGTAGAATGTTCGCCCACTTTGAAAAGAGTTTGCCCTTCTTCAAAAGAAACCTCGTCATAAGGAACTTCTGCGGAATTTAAATAATTCACGGAGTTGTTGTCCAGGATTGAAGATTCGTTGAATTCCAAATTGTGACCTGGAGTTAGCTTGATGGGATTATCGATGTGATTCGCCATACTTTTCCTTTCTTGCCTAAATCCGTTAAGACTCAAGTGGTGTTTGTATGTGGAGGTGAACTTGCCAATAATCACCTGTATGTTTACATTTTATTGAACTTACTTGGGCATTACAATTCCGGAAGCTTGTGTTGATAAAGCTATACATAAATTTCCTTGACTCAGGTCGAGCCCAAACATAGAACAAATTAATTAAAATTAGCTTAATATTTTCAGGGAGTTACAGTGTCTACTAGCGCTAGAAAAAATTTCTTATTGGCTGCTTTTTTGTCATTTAACATTTTCTCTACAGCCCAGGCTGGAATGAAAATAGGGTTAGTTTTAGACAAAGGTGGAAAAGATGATAAATCTTTTAATACCTCGGCTTATGAGGGCGCGAAAAAAGCTGAAAAAGAATTGGGTATAGAACTTAAATACGTCGAAGCCACCGACAACGGATCACTTGAAACGCTCCACCGAAATTTTGCTCAGAAAAAATATGATCTCGTCATCGGAATTGGCTTTGCTCAAACCGATGCCGTAAAAAAAGTAGCGGCTTTGTTTCCCGACACTCAATTTGCCATTGTCGATGGAGAAGTTTCAGCTAAAAACGTACGATCACTTTTATTTGAAGAACACGAGGGATCTTTTTTAATGGGCGCTGCTGCTGCGATGAAATCGAAAACTCATACCGTTGGCTTTATCGGGGGAATGGATATCCCACTTATTCGGCGATTTCAAAAAGGTTATGATGCTGGAGCAAAATATATCGATGCTAAAGTTGCAGTCATTCACAACTACATCGGTGTCACTGGTGAAGCCTGGAACAACCCTGCTAAAGCCAAAGAAATGGCCCTGTCACAAATCGGCCAAAAGGCGGATGTGATATTTCACGCGGCTGGCGCTTCAGGAGCCGGACTTTTTGATGCTGCAGCTGAAAAAAAGATTTATGCGATTGGCGTCGATTCAAATCAAAATTGGATAAAGCCTGGAGTCGTGCTTACAAGTATGCTGAAACGAGTTGATGTCGCGGTCTTCGAAACAATTAAATCTGTTACAGAAAAGAAATTTCAAGCCGGAGTTGTGCGATTTGGTTTAAAAGACTCGGGAGTCGACTGGGCACTGGATGGGAATAATGCCAATCTATGGTCGACAGCAGAACAGCAAAAGATGACAGAAATTAAAAAACAAATCGTCAGTGGAAAAATCGCAGTGCCAGATTATTACAAGACAAAATAATTATTTTGAACACCGCCGTTGAATTTCGAAATATTAGCAAACAATGTGGGGCAGTTCATGCCTGCAAGAATATTTCATTTAAGGTAGCACCTGGAACTATTCATGCGCTGGTTGGAGAAAATGGCGCTGGTAAAACGACGTTGATGAATATTCTTGGCGGAATTTTGCTTGCAGATTCGGGAACCATGCTGGTTCATGAAAAGCCTTATCGTCCCGCGTCCGCTAAAGATGCTTTTAAAAGTAAAATCGGATTTATTCATCAGCATTTTTTACTAGCGGAAAATTTAACGGTGATGGACCACCTACTTCTAAATTGGCCAGAACAAAAATTGCTAACAGCACTTTCAAGAACTGATCTTCTAAAAAAAGTAAGCTATTTTACCAGTAAATTTAATTGGACACTTAACTTTAATCAAAAAATAAGTCAGCTTTCCATTGGCGAACAGCAACGAATTGAAATAATTAAAGCCTTACTGACAGAGCCTGATATTCTGATATTTGATGAACCAACCGCCGTTTTAGCCCCGCAGGAAATTTTAGATTTTCTAAATTTTTTGATGGCTCTTAAGAATGAAGGTCGAACTCTGATTCTGATTTCACATAAACTGCACGAAGTTAAAAAAGTAGCCGATCATATAACAGTTCTTCGCCATGGCGAAAGTGTACTCAGTAAACCAGCCGCTGAAATGACTTTGGTCGATATAGCTGAAAGCATGATTGGCAAAAAATTGAACTACGCAACGGCCGCCACAGTCAGAAAGATCTCGACATCAAATGCGATTCACTTTCCTGATTTGAATTTGCAGTTAAATTTCAGCGAAATTACAGGGTTTGCTGGAATCGAAGGACACGGACAAAGCTTACTTATTGAAAAATTTTTAACGTCGATAAAAGCAAAAAAAATCACATTCGCGGATATACCTGAAGATAGGATAAAATTTGCAATAATTCCTAGTATGACGCTAGTTGACCACATGGTGCTACGTCATCCTGAATTTAGCAGCAAAGGATTTATTCAAACCCTTGCTGCTTCTGCTGCAACCAAGAAAATAATTTTAGATTGGGATGTACGACCCCCTGAACCAGATCACGTGGCCGAAAAGCTTTCAGGTGGCAATCAACAAAAATTTGTTATCGGTCGTGAACTTTTTTCGGATCCTGATTTTATCTTAGCAGCACATCCTACTCGCGGAGTAGATCTTGGCGCCCAACAACTAATACACTCTGCTTTCATACGCGCACGTGATAATGGTAAATCCATAGTGCTTATTTCGGCCGACCTGGAAGAAATTCTACTACTTTCAGATCAATTAATTGTTCTTTATAAACATGAACTTTTTGGTCCGTTTCAAAAAGCGCAATTATCAGAAACGGAAATCGGCCAATTTATGACCGGTACGCACCCCAATCAGCAGCAACATCGAATCGGCAAAATCGCATGAAGCAAGTCCAGCTGGCACCATGGTTTGGATTTATCTTTGGTTTAAGTTTAGCATGCCTACTAGCTTTATTTTTTAATGAAAATCCTTTTCATGTACTCAAGATAGTCACGACAAGCTTTATGAATTCAAAGTATGATTTCGGATTAACACTATTTTATGCGACCTGTTTAATTTTTTCAGGATTAGCCTTTGCCATCCCAATGCGAGCTGGACTTTTTCACATCGGCGCGGAAGGTCAACTGACGATAAGTGCAGCCGTTGCAGCTATCATCGGAAATATTTTACCCTTTAATAATTTGCTAGGCATTTTACTTATTTTTCTAATAACAGCCCTTACGGGAATGCTATCCGCTTGGATTATAGCACTTTTAAAGTTTTATCGGCGAGCCCACGAAGTTGTCGTTGCCATCATGCTTAATTTTATTTTTGCCGCCTTTAGCACATGGATAACTTTAAATTATTTTCAAAATCCTAATTCTCAAAATCCTGAAAGTTCGATGATCCTATCTGGCTACCAAATTTTTAGCTCCGATCCGCTTAAAAATTATTTCGACCAAGCTCCGGTAAGTCTATTTTTTCTTTTGGCAGTTCTAATTTGCCTGTTGTTAAAATGGATCGAAACCAAGACTTTATATTTTCATATTATTCGCAGTTATGGTGCCAATCGCGATGCCTCGGCCCGCTTTGGATTTTCAGAATTGAAAATATTATCATCGGTGATGCTGCTTGCTGGTTTTTTTTCGGCCATGATCGCTTTGACTGAAGTTTTAGGAAATACATTCCAGTACAAACTTGGTTTTTCCCCCGCTTATGGTTTTTTAGGAATCGCCGTGGCTTTATTAGCTCGGCAGCATTTTCTGGGAATAATAGGTTCGTCCTTCTTGATTGCTATTTTGCACAAGGGAGCTTCCGATCTTGATCTTGAAACTCAATTTCTGACACGAGATTTTTCCAAAGTGCTGCAAGCATTAATTATTTTCTCCGTCGCAGCTTCCTATTGGTTTGTCTCGGCAAAACGTAATAAAAAACTAGGTGCTGAATGACGTTTTCTGATTCAGCATTTATTTTATTGTTACTTTCTACTTTTAGATTATCTTTGCCTTTGGCACTGGCTGCTATCGGCGGCTATTTTTCAGAAAAATCAGGCATAGCACAAATCGCATTGGAATCTTTTTTACTCATTGGTGCTTTTACTGCAGCTTCTGTAACTTACTTTTCACATTCGTTGATATTGGGGTACCTGGCTGCGGCAATGGCCTCGATGCTATTTGCGCAAATTTTTTGTTTTTTGGTTTTAAAACTGGAAGCCAATTCGATTGTTATTGGAACTGGGCTCAATTTACTGGCTATCGGAATCATTCCCTTGATTAGTAAATCTATTTTTGATTCGACGGGATCAACTCCCGCACTGGAACAAAATAGCCTTGCTGCTATTCTACCCTTAGTTATCTTAGTGACGGCTGCCGTTGGAAGTTTTTATTTGTCGGAGAAGACTCTTTGGGGCTTACAAATGAAATTTGCTGGAGAAAAGCAAGAATCTCTTATTGCCGTTGGAGTTTCTCCGGTCCGTCGCCAGTGGCAAGCCGTCAGTTTGGGCGCATTCATTACCGGCCTAGCCGGCGCCATACTATCAACTTACTTAGCTTCGGCCTATTCACCATTGATGAGTGCAGGACGCGGTTTTATTGCGCTTGCTGCAATCATTTTTGCAGGATGGAATTTGCGAAAGGCGCTACTAATAAGTCTGTTCTTTGGATTATGTGAAGCTTTACAAATACAGGCCCAATCAATAGCCGTTATTTCTGAAAAAATTCCCGCAGAATTTATTCAAATGACCCCCTACGTGATGACACTGCTAGCATTAATATGTTTTAAATCAAAGCAACAACCACCTAAAGAAATTCGATAACACCTTCGACGGAGATTTTGTGAGTCAGAAAAAAATTATGTTTTTTGCAGCATCAATAACGTTTTTATTTTCATTAAATATTTTGGCCTGGGGCGGCCGTGGCCACAGCGCTATCTGTGAAGCCGCTGTCTTCTTAGTTAAAAATCCGAACTTGAAAGAATATTTACAAAATAAGCCTCAAATGATGGGGCATCTTTGTAACATCCCGGATACCTACTGGAGATCGCTATCAGATGAATCCCGCAAATACGGTGATCCAACCCATTTTATTGATATTGAAATTTTGGGTCTAAAAATAAATGAAATTCCCGCGGACTATAAAAAAATTGTCGCAAGCTACACCGGCTCTGAAAATAAATTTCGTGATGGTTCGAAGATATTTTCGGTCCCAACAGAATTTGGTTCAATTTGGTGGCGCGCCGATCAGTTCTACCGCCTAGCTTTAGAAGATGGAAAAAAATTAAAAAATGCCACTGTTCCTAAAGGCGTAAAAGAAGAACAAAATGAAGATCTTGATTACAATAAATCCTTTTTTAACATGATTATTAATTTAGGTCTTATGGGTCACTTTGTCGGCGACGTTGGACAACCCTATCATAACACCTCAGATTACGACGGCTATGCCGCTAACCACGGTGGCATTCATGCTTACTTCGAAGACAGCTCAGTGGCTTATTTCGGTCCTGATTTAGTTGCCCGCATTACTAAAAAAGCCAGTTCGCTAAAATCACCAAAGTTTTTAAAGCCTGACTCTGTCATTGAAAAAATGCGCGCACTTAGCGAAATTTCAAGTTTAGAAATTAAGTCTATTAATAAAGTTGATCCAGTAATTAAACCTTCTGTTCTCCGTATTGAAAAAGGTTTAAGCCTAAGAACGCCTGCAGAACGCCAACCTGCGTCTGTGGGTTTTAAAAGATTCGAAAAACTTATCGTAGAAGAAATGGCGCGATCAAGTTTACTTTTGGCCCACCTATGGGATAAAGCTTTTATTGAAGCTGGTGAGCCCACAACCAAAGCTTACAAAAGCTATAAGTATCCACTGACTGTTGATTTTGTGATGCCCGATTACTTTGAAATAAAAAAATAGTTCCTGCTCACTTTTCTGAAGGCAGTGCGGCAAAACAGTGGCCTGTTGTGACAGAATCGCTTGGTAATAACAGAATAAATAGTGTTCCCATTTTGAGACACCACAATTCTAAATACTGACTAACAAATTTTGGGTGTCAGCTGCTACCGGGGCTTGAAATCGTTCCTGCGATAGCTCAGGGGGGCGTACCGTTTGCTTTACTTTTTGGTATGCGCAAATTGTTTTTTGCTTATTTCATTTTATCAACCAGCTGCAGCTATGAAAAATCGCCGCCAGCATCTCCTTCCGATTCGGCAGCGGTTCGCTTAGAAAAAGCTTTTGCAAAGCTAGATACTTATCCAACGGGAAGCACTCTTCATCAGAAAATTTATGCCTTAAAAAACCAAGGCGTATCCATTTCTTTTTTTTTGCAAGAAACCGCAGAATTACGTGCTCTTTCAGAGGCGAAGACAGCCGAAGGCTACATTCAATCATCGCACGGAGAATACAAAGTATTTCTTGCAACTGAGCTAGATGAAACCACGTTAGTTCATGTGCTAGCGCATGAACTTTCGCATGTGATTGATGATCATGAAGTAGATCAAGCGTTGGCATCACATCCTGATATCGATCAAATGGCTAAAAGCACTATTCAGCATCTAGCCGCTGGTGAAATCCAAACACTTAATCCTGCCAATGTGACTTATGTGCTTGATACCCTATTTTGTTCAGAAGCTAGGGCGTACACAAAAAATCAGCTGTTACTGCAAGAGGGCTTGGCGAACGAAAAAATGAACTTAGTGACTTCACAAATGGCTGTGCATATCGATGCTACTTACATCCAACGCTACAACACAAGTTTTGGTAGTAATTCGCAAACCTTATTGGATTGGTGCTTACGATTCAATTCCATGAAAGATATTCAACAGCAATTGATTTTAAATTTAAATAATTAACAAGGAGTCATTATGAAAAAAATAATAACAAGTTTCACGATCGGTTTAACTTTACTGGCCTCTTCAGCGCACGCCATAGAAGTTTGCGAATCCGGATTTAAAAATTTATATAAAGATATTCAGATCTATAAGCAGACTGAAAAAATTTCACCTGGCGATGGCCTGGTCGGTAACCGACTGCAAATTGAACTTAAGTTTTTGCGTTCACAGAAAATGTCTTTGCTTGAAAAGATATCAGCATTAGAAACTGGATTTGCAAGATGCGATATGCAACTTAATGCTCAAGACGAACTAGATATTCAAATGGCCAACGATGAATTGTTAAAAGCTAAAAATCCTTACTCAGCTGAGTAATTACTTTCACTGCAAAAATAAAAAAAGCCTTGGTTTTAGCCAAGGCTTTTTTATTTTTCAAATTAAATTTGAAAAAATTAGAACATATAAGTTAAACCAACTTGGGTTAACAAAGTATTTCCGCTTAATTCCTGAGAGTTTCCACCCACACCTGTAGTAGCAGTACTAGTTGTTAAACCTTTTAAAGTTCCATCTACTGTTACTTTATCAAAGTTTAAACCCGCGCCAACAGCAACAACTGTATTGTTAGCACCCGGAGCGAATTCTGTGGTAGTCGCGGTACCTATATCAGTTTTTGTCTGGTTAATTAAAACAGACTGCGTTACAGAACCACGTAAAGTTAACCATGTGTTAGCTTTTTGCTCTAAACCTATTGTTAGTGGCATGTTTAGCGATGTTGTCTTCTTGTCAGCAACTGTCTCTTTGCTTGAATCAGACAGTAAACCAACACCGTAAAAGAAGTCGTTGCCATCTTTTTTGATGGACTCAAGTACGTTTATACCGATTGTTGTCGAGCTAGCATTGCTAGTCTCTGTTCCAATTGCATTTTCAGTTTTGAAACCAGCTTGAACCAATGTTCCGCTAACATACAAAGTGTCTAACCAAATACCACCACCTAAAGTAATACCTGCAGTACCTTTGAATTTGCCGTCAGTATCGTTTTGGTAAGTATTAGCTAATCCAAGACCTGCATAAGCGTCGATTGCTCCCATGCGAATACCAGCTTTGATACCAGTAGAAGATTCTTTTTCATTCGCACCAGTTTTAGAAGCATAGTTTGAATAAACTAATGTTCCAGCCCAAGCAAGATCGCCAGTTTTCATACCGTAAGTTAGCTCAATTGGATTTTGCTGAAAATAATTTACTTTCGAAGGAAACGCTGCTGCAGCGGCACCGCGAAGTTTAAGACCTAATGCTGAATCGTGACCTAATGCTAAGCCCATTTTAGCTGCGCCCTTAGTACGTGTTACCATACCTTCTGCACCATCATTTGGACCAGTTGCCATGGTAGCACCTGATTCTAAAGTGACATAGTCACCTGAAATCCAGAACATGTCTGCTGGATTGTTGTAGACCGTTTGTGTATCGATCAAGTGCGGAGAATTCGCTAAAGAATTCACACGAGCTCGAGTTGCGAAAGCGTTCACTGAAGAAAGCGCTACCACGACCATTAATATTTTTTTCATTTTGCGTCCTTTCGTTAAGAGCAAATTGGTTTTTATGTTTTACTGCATGCCTAAATCTTATTGAGGGGCCGTTTTAAACGCAACCTAAAAAACGCATCCACCCATATCGCAAATTGTTTGTTACATTGGCTTTTGATCGAGGGTGTAGCTTTATAGCATCAGTTTGAAAATTGAAATCGCATCACACTTGCTGCTTCAAAAATTGAAAATACTGAAAAATAAATTTGCAAAAATTGAAATGTAAACCCTGCGAAAACCTTTTCAGCAAGGGCTTTGCTGAAATATAAATTTTTTTACCCTTCGTCTTTTTCAATTTAAAAAAATGAATTTTCAGGCCTTGCGTTACTGAAACTGGTATTAGCTTGAAACTTTGACGCATGCGCTAAATAAATGCGAATAGCCCTGACTTTAGTCTGGCTAAAATGCCGAAATCTATAGGAAATATTAGAATCTGACTACCGGTAGGGAACATCTGCTAAGGTTTGCCCTAATTTAGTATTTTGACATGACATTTATCATTCATAAACTGAATATGACCACATGACTTTAACTAAAAACACCTTAAGTGGACTAATCAAAAGACATCCTGACGGCTTTGGTTTTTTCATCCCCGAAAATACCGAGCACCCTGACGTATATATTCCATCCAATGGAATGAACACGGCTATGACCAACGACCGCGTTTCTATAACTGTTGAAAAAGAACGTGATGGACGCTTTCGTGGTGAAATTATTCGAATTGACGAACGTTCGCAAAAAAACATCGCCGGAAAATTTTCTAGGTTGAATGAGCGTATCGGCATCGTTAAAGATGAGGGCAAAGGTTGGGGGCAAGATCTCCGAATTCCAATAGAAAAATCAATGAACGCAAAAGATGGCGAACTGGTCGCAGCAAAAATCACGAAATATCCTGACCAAGGAAAATTTGAAGGTGAAGTGATCGAAGTTATCGGAGATGCATTAAATCCATTAAATGATATCCGCCGGGTTGTAATTACTCAAAATATTACCGAAAAATTTACGGACGCGACATTAGAAGAAGCAAAACAATTTGATAAAAATCCAACAGAAAAAGATTTTTTAGGGCGTAAAGATCTTCGACATTTGCCGATAATTACGATCGATGGCGCCACCGCGAAAGATTTTGATGATGCGATATACGTCGAGATGACTAATACCGGATTTCATTTGTATGTCGCAATCGCTGACGTCAGTCATTACGTCAAAGCCGGAACCGCAATGGATAAGGATGCCTACGAGCGTGGGACTTCCGTTTATTTTCCTAATTTTGTAATTCCGATGTTACCAGAAGCTTTAAGTAATGGCCTTTGCTCTTTGAATCCACACGTTCCGCGTTTAGCCTTAGTGGCCGAGATGAATTTTGATTTCACCGGTGAAATGACTTCGTCTATTTTTTACGAGGGCGTTATTGAAAGTAAAGCGCGAGTTACTTATGGTGAAGCTCAAGAATTAATTGATGGCAATCCTTCGGAGCAAACTCAATCCACTAAGCAAAAAGAAGTTCAAGAAAATATTTTTCGAAGTGCCGATCTAGCTAAGATTTTGATGGCTAAACGTTTTAAAGAAGGATCACTGGATCTTGAAGTGGCCGAGACCGAATTAGTTATTGATGGAACTGGCGAACCCATAGACATCATCAAATCCGAGCGGTTATTTGCGCATAGATTAATTGAAGAAATGATGTTAGCTGCAAACGTGGCGGTAGCAAAATTTTTAGCTGCAAAAGAAATTCCGGCTTTTTACCGCGTTCATGAAGAGCCTAATTCAGAGAAAATCGAGATGCTTCAACGCTACATGAAAAATTTTGGTTCCAACACGAACGTTGGTACTGGGAAATTGCAAAAACGGTTAACGCGTATGTTGCAAGAATTTGAAGGAAAACCAGAATCCCAAATCATTCATATTTTAACTTTACGATCCATGACGCAGGCTAAATACACCAAAGATAATCTTGGCCATTTTGGCTTGGGTTTTGATTTCTACACGCACTTCACATCCCCAATTCGCCGCTATCCTGATTTGATAGTTCATCGATTAGTAAAAAACTTGGTTCTATCAAATAGCAATTACAGATTGATGAGTGAAGAGGACCTAGCAACTGCTGGCACCTGGCTTTCGGCGTGTGAGCAAAAATCAGCTAAGGCCGAGCGGCAGATTCAGGCGATCAAAAAAGCTAGATTTATGAAAAAGATGGAAGGCGAAGAATTTGAAGGGCTCATTAGCTCTGTGACAAAATTTGGAGTTTTCGTCTTACTTCGACAATTTAATATTGACGGTTTAGTGCGCCTGGATGACTTAGGTTTAGATAAATGGGAATTTGACGAGGAAAATTTAACTCTATCAGCGAAGCGCTCAGGTCAGATTTATAAAATGGGTGATACTCTGAAAGTGATCGTCAGTGCGGTTGATATCGAACTTGGCCAAATAAATTTTGTTATCGATAAAGATAAAAAAGATGCTCATGTTGGAAAATTCAAAAATCAAAACCGAAATTCTAATTCAACGAAAGTAAATGCACAAAATCCTAATAATAAAACTTATGATCAAAGCGCAGGTAAGAAAAATAAAAAATCGTATTCTCAAGATAAACAAAAACGCAAATCGGGACCAGAAAAGCCAGCAGCGCCGTCAGCGGATCGAAATATCAAACTTAGCTTTAGCAAGAAGAAGCCAGGCGCTGGTGTTGGCACTAGCTCGAACTCAAGGTTTGAACCTAAAAAATTTAAACCAGCAAACTTCATAAAACCCAGCGGAGCCTCGCCCGAAACCGCGCCAGCCAAAACAGGCGGAAGTTATGAAATTAAGCCACGGTATGCTTCGTTGTCCGATTTTTTAGATAAAACAAGGAATAGAAAAGATGAAGAAAGCGCAAATACGAAATCAACAACGAAGTCCTCATCGGGGGCCCCTTCGTATCGGACGGACTCTGCGAAACGCGGGACGCCTCAAGACGATTCTGGCAGTGTTCGCAAAGCACGGCCTTCGAAATTTAGTCGAAAGAATAAATCTCGGTAATTTTTTAACTTCGTCTGCGGATTCTGAAGAAAAAGAAAATTTATCAGTTCCTACCCGTTTACGCTTAAGTTTTGAAGAATTAGGCCCCACCTTTGTTAAATTCGGGCAGCTTCTTGCTTCGCGTCCCGATTTAATTCCGGATGATTTCTTAGAAGAAATGGAACTGCTTCACGATCAAGTTCAACCGTTGGATATAAAAATTATCGAGCACGTGTTAACAGATGAGCTTGGTCCTGATTGGAAAAAAGGATTCGTCAGTTTCGATGAAAAGCCGGTGGGTTCTGCCAGCATTGCCCAAGTTCATCAAGCCGTGATGAATGATGGCCAGAAAGTCGTGCTCAAGATTCAGCGCCCAGGTATTGTTCAAGTCATTAATGATGATCTTAATGTTCTTTATTTTATAGCCGAGCTGCTGGATAAATATGTTCCTGAAGTGCGACCGTTTAATCCTGTGGCCATGGTCGACGAATATTTTAAAACATTGGAACTAGAAACTAATTTTGTGGTTGAGGCGAATAACATTCGTAAGTTCCGAGAGAATTTCAAAAAAGAAGAATCGATCATAATTCCAAAAGTTTACCTCGAACAAACTACCGAACGTGTTTTGATCATGGAGATGCTTGAAGGTAAAAGTTTGGCCCAAGAAGGGGCTCTTCAGCAGTCAGGTGTCCAAGCTGAAGAAATTATAAAATTAGGACTACGAACTTATTTAAAAATGGTTTTTATTGATGGTTTTTTTCACGGTGATCTGCATGCGGGTAATTTCTTTGTATTTCCTGAAAACAAAATCGGCCTGATCGACTTCGGAGTCGTCGGGCGATTGAATCCAAAAACACAGTCGACCATCGTCAACATGCTGATAGCTTTATCAAAAGAAGATTATTTGAAATTGGCGTACGAGTATGTCGAGCTTGCCCCGTATGCAGAATATGTTGATGTCGATTTATTTGCCAAAGAGCTGCAGGCCCTAATTTCACCATACTTCGGCTTGACCCTAAAACATATGAACATAGGCAAAATATTAATGTCATCTGCCGGTGTGGCTGCCGCCAATGGCCTGTCAGTGCCTACCGAACTGATGATGTTTTTTAAATCTATCGTGTCTATCGAGGGACTCGGTCAGAAGATAGTCCCAGATTTTGATTTCTTGCAATACACCTTAAGCATGGTCGGAGAAGTGGCGCAAAGTCAGTTCCAACCAACAAAGTTTATAGATGAAGCAACTATGCTTTTTCGCGAATCACGCGGATTTTTGAATTCCTTGCCACGGCAATTGAACTTAATGTTACGGCGTTACAATTCTCCGGGTTACAAAACAAAAATTGAAATTCACAGTTTAGAAGAATTTCGTCGTAGCGTTGAAATATCATTTAATTTACTTTTTCTAGGAATCATCATTGCAGCCTTAATAATTTCCAGTTCGTTAATTTATCCAACTCAAGTGACCTTGATGACTGCAGGCATGCCAACAATTAGTTTAATCGGTTATGCCCTTGCACTTGTGCTTGGGGTGGTTGGTTTTTTCAACTATATTAAAAAAGTTTAAAGGAAAATCTGTATGCAACATATCTATTACGAACTTAGCGTTTTAGGAAAGGCGATTCATTTCAAAAATCTATCAGCCGCCGCTTTGCATGTTGGCCTTAGCCAGCCACAGCTTTCCCGTATTATTGCTAAAATTGAAGATGAATTAAAAATTGTGCTGTTAGATCGCTCGGCCAAAAGAAAATCCGGATGGACTCCGGTTGCTTTTCAATTATCACTGATGTTTGAGAAATCAAGTAAACGATTAGAAGCAGAACTTGCTAATCTAAGTCATAATCAGGTTATCGCTGAACTAAAGATTGGTACCTTGGAAGGACTTTCTTCTTTTGCGATGAACACCTGCCATTTTTGCTTTACCAATGTTGGCGTAGCAAAGATTTACCTCGAAATTTATGATCTGAATGAACTTGAAGCCCACTTTTTATCGGGCAATTTAGATTTAATTTTTACCTCAAAGTCCCCTGGACGGCAAAAATTTAAATATTCTTTAGA
>JAYUWH010000076.1:0-14706 GCA_043753645.1 Bdellovibrionales bacterium | reverse complement strand
CCACATTTTCGTTTTTAAGCAATTCTACGGCTTGCTGCAGTTGCGCTTCACTAGGCATCATACAGTCAAAATATCACAGTTAAGTAGTCTGTCTAATTAAATCCATAGGATTTAAACTTTTTAAAGGCCGAAGTCCCCAAAAAATTGATAGCGCGGCAATTGGAATTAAACCCGCGACCAAAAGTACCATATATTGAAAATCAAAAACGCTAGTTAAATTAAATATAAAGTGCATAACAATCGCCGAAGCTACAATACCAAAAAGAATTCCAAAGAAAACCGAAAGGCTAACTAAAATAAAAAATTGAATGAATAGCGCACTTTGGATTTCTTTCAGCGAACACCCTAACACTTGCATCAAATTCATTTCAGATAAGCGCTCTTTGACTTGCGTATTTAATAAAATAATAAATACAAACAGTCCGACAGCCACGGCAAGCCAAGCCATAATTTGCAAACCAAGGGACATTTGATCAATATATTTTAATGAATTTTGCACAGCTTGCGTGACATTGACAATGGAAACATTTTTCAGTTCGCGCGCCACCTGCGATTGAAATTTTTTTGCTGTCGCCGGAGTAATTTCAGAAACGGATGTCAGAAATGTTTGTGGAGCTTGTTCTAATACTCCGGCTGGAAAAGTAATAAAAAAATTGGGTTGAAAACTTGTCCAGCGAACCTCACGAAAAGAAGTAACTTTCGCTTTGATTTCAGAACCCTGAACATCAAATGTAACAGAATCATTAAGTTTAAAACCCATTCGTTCCGCATAATTTTTTTCAACTGAAAAGCCTGGAAGTTTATTTAGATCTGTTTTTATAAACTCAGGAATAAAAGTACCATCAGTAATTTTTTCTGACGGTTGCAAATAAGCACGATAAGTTAAGTTAATACCCCGGTTACGAAATCTGGCATCGGCCTCGTCTTCCCGAGTTTGAAAAGTGGTATTTTGAATGGTGCGCTCGTAACTGAGCTCATTTATTTTTAAAATTCGTGCGCGAACCATTGGATTTAAGTTCAATTCATGACCTGTCAAATCTTTTGCAATCTTTTGCAACGGTGTAATCTGTTCGGGCTGGATGTCGAAAAAAAATAAATTTGGTATTTGTGACTTTTCGGCGGGCCGTATTTCATGCAGTATTGACGCTTTAATGTGCGGCAGCAGGCTTAGTACCAAAGTTGAAAGGCTCATTGTGATAAAAACCAATCTGGTGGCTGCAGACCGGCGAGTTAATCCTTTAATGCTGTACTGTAAAAGCCAAGTTCGTGATTGGCTAAAGCGTTCTAAAATAGTCATGATAACCCTGTTGAAAAAATAAAATATCGCAATAAGGACTAAAATTCCCACGACAAAACCTGAGCCAATTTTGTAAGAGTGACTTTGCCAAATAGATAACCCCAAAAAAGCAAAAATGGAAAGTAGCACCCAAAAATAATATAATTTAGATTTTTTTGAGACTTCTACCGAGGCCTGAAAAAGTTGTGTCGGATGCAATTCAAAGATTTGTAATATTTGTGGCACTGTCATTAACAACGGGCCGGCAACACCCAAAGCAGAAATCACAGCGATCGATTTTAAATTGACGGCTAAAGACACCGGAAGATTGAATTTTTGCACAAGCAACGTTTGAATAAATGGCAGCACAGTAGAAACTAATCCGATGGCAATAGCGCAAGCAAATAGTGCTATGAACACAGTTTGCATTAAATAAATAAAAATTATTCGCTGGTCATTTAAACCCAGGGTTTTAAAAATGGCGACGTTTTTTCTTTTTGTTTGAAAAATCCATTGCAGCAGATAGCTACCACACAAAAAGCAAAGCCCAAGGGCCACGAGTGCAACCAACCCCAAATAGTCAGTAAAATATTTTAATGTTTTATTGCCATCACGTGCAGAATCTTCTGTTGTTTCAATTTGTACGACTGGATCGGTAACGGCTTTTTCTACTTTATTTTTGATTGGTTCGATATCGACTTCGGAATCAACTTTGTACATCCAGTACTCGGAATACGTGCTTCCCTGTTGAATTAATTTCGAATCGGCCAGATATTTTTTATGAATCAAAACGCGCGGCGCGAAGGCTCCGGCGCGAAATAATCTGCTGGGATCATCATTAATTTGGCCTGCAAAATTAAATTCAGCATCACCTAAGGCGACCGAATCATTGGCGTGTAAATCCAGAAGTTGCACCACTTCAGGATCAACCCAAATGAATGGCTTCGAAGAATTAAGTTTTATACCGGATAATTTAAGTTCGCCGTAAAGGGGATATTCATCATCAAAAACAGCAACATTAACTAACTTAGATTCTTCACCGACTCGCACCATCGCGAACAATGAAAAAAACTGTGACTTTTTAGTAAACGGAATTAACTGCTCCCATGCGGTTCTATCAGCATCAGAAAACGAGTGTCTGGCGCTGATCGAAATATCGCCGCCCAAAATGGTACGGGCCTTTTCAGACGTTTGCTGCGATAAGCTTTGTTGCAAAATTAGCAGCAGGAAAAATCCAGTTAAACCTAATGCAAAGTTTAGCGCTAAAAATAAATTTATTTTCTTATAGCGTAGGATTTCAATGGCTACCAACCGCAATAAAGTTTTTAGGCCCACAACTGGCCATCTTTTAGAATTAATTTTCGATCGCAAGACTTCGCCAGTTCAAGATCGTGGGTCACAAGTAAAGTTGTTGTTTTCGTTTTTCGGATTTGATCAAAAAATAAAGTCATAACCTTTCGGCCAGTTTCAGTGTCTAAATTGCCAGAGGGCTCGTCAGCTAAAAGTAGTGATGGCTTTGTTATTAAAGCTCTGGCCACCCCAAGGCGTTGGCATTCGCCGCCACTTAATTCGGTGGGCTTGTGCTTCGCGCGTGGCCGTAATCCTACATTATCCAGTTCGTTTAAAATGAAATCATTGTCAAAGGACCGGTTCAAAATCTGCAGTGGTAATGCCAAATTTTCAAAGGCCGTAAGGTGAGAAATAAGGTGAAACTGTTGAAAAACGAAGCCAATATTTTCGGCGCGAAAGGAGGTCATCTGTTTTTTCGAAAGGTCATTTATTTTTTTCTGATTAATAAATATTTCGCCCCGATCAAACGCATCTAGGCCTGCAACCAAACTTAGAAAGGTCGATTTACCGCTGCCTGAGGCTCCAACGATTGCGACTAATTCGCCAGTCGTGACTTCAAGATTTAAATCTTTTAAAATTTCAAGTTTTTCAGTCCCCTGAAGATAGCTTTTGTAAACATTTTTTATTGAAAGACTCATGAATTTCCTTAGCCTTGGCTATTTTTTTAAAATGGGAAGTAAAAACGAATACATTTTTTCAGCGATCAGCGCATGTCCTTTTTCGTTGGGATGAATGCCGTCACTTTGATTTAATTCTTTTCGGCCAGCAACTTCATCCAAAAGAAACGGCGCTAACATTACCTTAAATTTTTTCGCCAGACGTGGATACAATAGATGAAAATCTTTGGCATATTGTTTTCCATAATTGGGCGGAACTTCTAGACCGCCAAGAATTATTTTAACTTTGTTTTCAGCAGCCCAACTTAAGGCAGCGCTAAGGTTTTTTTCGACCTCGTCCACTTTAAATCCCCGCAAACCATCATTACTACCCATTAAGATCATCACGTAGTCGGGTTTATCTTTAGCCACCCACTTCAGGCGTGATAGCGTTGATGCACTAGTAGAGCCACTTGAACCAGAGCTAATGATTTTCCAATTTAAATTATCTTTTAAAACTTTATTTTGGATTAAAGCAGGAAACGCTGCTGACTGCGCAACGCCGTAACCTTCAGTTAATGAATCACCTAGAAAAACAAAAGTTTTAGTGGCAGCGCTACTGTTCTGCGAAGTAAGAAGTAGTGCTAACAGTATGAATTTAAAAAGAAAGACCTTAGGCATAATCTAAGATCTTAATCACATTTTAAAAATTATTTAATATGTTTTTTAAAACGAATAAAGCTGCTCGGTTTAGTATCGACTGCCGCCGTAGCCTCCGCCACCGCCACCTTCACGACGTGGACGATCTTCTTGCGGTTTTGCTTCGGAAACACGAACTGGTCTGCCACCAATTGTTTGGCCATCCATTTTGCTTATTGCATCATCAGCAGCTTGATCATCTTCAAGTTCGACGAAGCCAAAACCTTTGCTTCGACCGCTCATGCGATCCATGACTACACGTGCTGATGAGATATTTCCAAACGAGGCGAATGCTTGCTGAAGTTCGTCGTCTGTTACCGAGAATGCTAAATTCCCTACATATAATTTTTTTGCCATTTCGTTCCTCCGAAGGCTGTTGTTATTCAGACACCCGAAAGCACGAAAGTAAAAACTTGCAGAGCAGACGAGGGATTTTTTTATAGGCTAAAATAAGGCCTGTTTTTAAACAAGTTTTTGTCATAAAGCTGGACGAAAATCAAGATGGAACGATCTACCGCTTTTACGAATCGAAAACTTCTAATGATGCGCGTGACCATGCAGCCCATGAGCATGCCCATGTTGAAGCTCTTCATTCGTTGCAGGGCGAACCAGCATGATTTCGATATCGAAAGTTAATGGCACTCCTGCTAGCGGATGATTTCCGTCTAAAGTCAAATGCGTGTCTGAAATCTTTGTTATTTTCACAACTTTGTTTTGGTTTTCAAGCTGAAGTTGCAGGTGCGCTCCGACTTCGGCTTTGATATGTGCAAGTTCTGCTTTCGGAACATCCATGATCATATCCTGACGGAATTCGCCGTAGCTTTCTTCGGCCGTTAAAGTAATTTGGCGCTTATCGCCTTCACTCATTAACGAAATGACTCGCTCAAGCGCTGGAATAATTTGCTGACGCCCTTCTAAAAAAGGCATCGGCTGATTGGGTTCGGACGCATCAAGAATTTCTCCTTTGTCATTTTTTAAAGTGTAATTAAACGCAATTACGCGAGTTGGTGTAGTCGACTGGGCTGCTGTTTTGTCTTGAGACATAAAAAACCTTTCTGTACTTTCGACTAGGTTTTATAGATAAAACCTGAATGGAATCAAGCCCAAATAATATTTAATCTAAACTATAAGTTATTTCATATTGAAAATGCCTCATAACAGAACATATAATTAAGTATATGCAAGCTACGGACGTATTTTCGACGACCTTACGAGCTCTAGTTTTAAACGCAAGTTATGAACCACTGCGAATTATTTCATGGCAAAAAGCGCTGATCATGTGGTTTCAAGATAAAGTAGATGTGCTGGAGTATCACGCGACCAAAGTCAGATCGGTCAGTGATTCGTTTCATTTACCAAGTGTACTTCGCTTAAAAACTTACATTCGCCCCAAAAAAATTGATGGCGTAAGGTTCTGTCGTGAAAATGTTTATATTCGCGACGCACACACCTGTCAGTACTGTACAAAAACTTTTACTCACCGGGAATTAACGATTGATCACGTCGTGCCCGCTTCGCATGGTGGTCCTAAAACATGGAATAATGTGGTGACCGCGTGTCGTAGCTGCAATCAGAAAAAAGCCAATCGTACGCCTGAAAAAGCGAAGATGCCATTACTAAAACCAGCGCGAGCGCCGCAATGGTTGCCGGTGATCGAACATGAAGTCGACCGTGATCATGCTCCTGTAAGTTGGAAAGATTACTTACGCTTTAAAGCCAACTGATGTCTGATTTTTCTGAGCCTGAATTCATTCGATCGACTGAAACCATTGATTTACGTCACCGCATTCTAAGGCCCGCACAAAATATTTCTGTTTGTAACTACGCGGAAGATAATTTATCGACAACTTTTCATTTGGGCATCCGCCACTCAGAAACTTCGATCATTATTTCTAATGGAACTTTTATGGTGCAAACTCACAAACTTTTTCCGTTAGCGAAAATTACTTACCGGCTTCGTGGAATGGCGACAGACAAATCTTTGCAACGGCAAGGTCTAGGTCAAAAACTGATTCGCTTTGCCGAGGTCGAGTTACAAAAACGCCGCTGTGATTTGTTGTGGTTTAACGCCCGCTTATCGGCTGAAAATTTTTATCAGAAATTAAGCTTTAATGCCTACCCCGAGATATTCGATATCGAAAGTGTTGGACCCCATAAAGTCATGTACAAATGGCTTTAAAATAAGTTAGCTTAAAGGGTATGATTATATCCATCACACAAAAATTACTTCTTAAAGAATTTGTTGAAATTGTATCTGAAACCAACGGAATTTCGCTACTTGATTCATTAGATTTAATGCTGTCATCATCTTTGAAAAATAAAAATTCAGAAGCCTATCTGTGGGTTTATGAATTTAAGAATTTATTAAATTCTTTTATTACCAATGAAATAAATATTCAGAAATTACGATCTCATCCGTTTATTCATGTCTTAGAAGACTTCTTTAAAATATTTCCAATAAAATATAAAGAAGAGCATATTCACTTAACGGGTTCTTTAACCGCTGAATTTGTCTGGGAGCAGCTGAAACCTTTACTAGAAGGGCCTCAAGCGGCTATTTACGAAGCGAAAATAAAAGATGTCTATGGAGCTGCTGCCTGGCCAATCCGCTCGGCAGATGATGTGAACCGCTTAATCCGTTTAAAAGACAGCGAAGGATTTACTGCGTATTTAAAAATTCTTTATTTAACAAAATTAATTTTTATTTCTAGACAAGCTCATGCCGATGCTTCTTATCATTTGGCTTCAGAGCTTTATCATAAATACAATGTCGGTCAAATTCGGTTGAAATTTTCTTTAAGCCGCTCAACTTCCAAGTCAGATGAACAAATTCCGTACATTGATTCGGTGACGTCCGAAGATGTGGTGCTAGGTCTGTACGATGGCTTTCGTAAATTTCAGAAAGAACATCCTGAATTTAATTTTATTTTATCGCCATCGTTTCGTAAAGAGCCTGCCTTTTTTGATTCTAGCAAATTTGCCAATCGCAAAGAGCACTTTATGAACCAAGTCGATGAAATATTAATGATGATCGATAAATATCCTCAGCTAAAAAACCATTTGAATGAAGTTGATACCGTCGGCGACGAGCGTGAAATGTACCGCAAAGAGCATTTTTATGAGATGCATTCGGGCTTTCGAAAATTACAATACCGCGGATTTAAAATTAGATCCCATCATGGTGAAACATGGCATACTTTGAAAAAAGGCATTCAAGCAGTTGATAACGCCATGAATATTTGGCAGATCGATACTTTAGAACACGGAATCAGTTTAGGAATAAATCCGAATTTTTATTTTCATATGCTTTATCAGCGGACGGTGAAAAATAATTTAGAAAAAAAACCGATCGATAAAAATTCAGTTGATTATGCGGAATTGGCGAATCTTGATTGGGCCCGTAACCGCCAAATTTTTGATAAGTTAGTCAGCGGTGATGTATTAAATGAAGCTGAACGTACGCATTTTTTGAAAGCCAAGTTTCACACCGCGCGTGATGTTGAACAGTATCAGCATGATGTTTTAAATCGCTTGATTCAGAAAGATGTCTCGCTTGTGACATTGCCTTCATCGAACAATAAGTTAACTGGAAAGTTTGAAGATTATAAGGATCATCCATTTTCGTGGTGGGAAAAGAAAAATGTGCAGTTAGGCGTAGGAACTGACAATTACGTCACGCTAAACACGAATTATATCCAAGAAATGCTGATATTACTTCTTACCGACCCTATGAATTTGAAAATAACGAAATTGCTGATGGTCACCACCGGAGAAACTCGCCGGCCGTACATAAGTCAACTTTTGTGGAAAATGCGGAAAGATGTGAACAGCAATGACTGATCTTGTCGCAGTCGAAAAACCATCATGGAAAAAAGTTTTAAGTAAAAATATGCTGATCGTTTTTATTTTAGGTTTTGCCAGCGGCTTGCCGTTTTTGCTGGTGGCCGGTGCGACTTTGAAATTATGGCTGGCGCAAGAAAAAGTAGATATCAAGGTGATTGGTTTTTTCAGTTGGGTCACGCTAGCTTATTCACTGAAGTTTTTGTGGTCGCCGTTTGTAGATCGTTATTTTGTAAGCCAAGTAGGCCGGCGAAAAACTTGGATTTTGTTTTCGCAAGTTGGCTTAGTGGGCGGAATTTTCATGATGGGGACCTTATCTCCCACCGCTGATTTGGCCCTGTTAGCTGCTTGGGCCGTGGCTGTTGCATTTTTAAGTGCCACCCAGGACATCGCTATCGACGCTTATCGCCGCGAATACCTATCAAACGAAGAATTGGGCTTAGGGTCAGCTATGGGGGTTTATGGCTACCGCGTAGCGATGCTTATTGCGGGCGGAGTTTTTGTTTCGTTCGTGGCCGAATCAGACGCATCGCTTGAGCATCATATCACCTGGAATCAGCTGTATTATATTATGTCTGCCTTCATGGCTTTGTGTGCGCTGTTTACTGCTTTTATACCCGAACCTAAAGTTGAATCAACTCCACGCACCTTAGCGGAAGCAGTGATTGAACCTTTCAAAGAGTTTTTTAAACGGCCTGAAGCCTTTTTAATCTTAGCTTTTGTTTTCACTTTTAAATTTGGTGATCAAATATCCGGAAGCTTACTAGGCCCATTTTACAAAGCGATGGGTTACCAAAATGTGGATATCGGGGTCATCGCCAAGTTTTACGGGTTATTTTCTACACTTGCTGGATTATTTATTGGTGGTATTGCTTTACTTAAATTTGAAGTTAGAAAATGTTTGTGGGCGTTTGGTATTTTACAAATTTTAGCAACGGCCGCATTTGCGTTAATAACTTATACGGGCCCGAAGATCTGGGCGTTAACAGTAACGGTAATATTCGAAGACTTCTCGCAAGGGATGGGCACTGCGGCTTTTGCAGCTTACTTAGCTTCAGTCACAAATCGCAAATACACAGCGACGCAGTTTGCTTTACTGACAAGCATTGCAAGTTTAGGCCGCGGACTTTTTTCGGGATTTGGTGGATTATTACAAGCCGAAGTTGGCTGGGCTAACTTTTTTTATATTGGCGCACTTCTGGGCGTGCCGGGTTTAATTGTATTGTGGTGGATAGACCGCGTTCGTTTAAAAAGCATAAGCTAAATAGCTTATGGCGTTTTAGCTGCTGGAGTTACGTTCAAGCAACTGTATCCCGGGCGTAAAAAACTTTCTTTTTCGACCGCCGCCGGCTTTCTTAAGGTGATCGCATTCATGTCGGTTGTAAATGTCTGCAGACACTGGTCTAAATCATTTAATGAAACCACACTGACTTTACTTTCTTCAGTTAAGTAGCTGGTGTAAACATAGGTTAAATCGGATTGGCCTTGCACGCGCCTAGCTTGTTCACTTTCGGAATCGACTCGCACTCCGGATTTTGGCTCTTTATCAGGAAGGGCTGCAAACATTTGTATTAAATGCGCTTGAGTACTTTTTTCAGAGATTTCTTTTAACCAGTAATTTAGATACTTATGAAAAGGCTGCTTAGTTTCTTCGGCGAAATGATTAAGAATTTCGGCCATCACATATTTTCCGTTGTTGGTCTTCTCGAAAGAGAATTCATGATTAAATTTAAAAATAACACCACGCTCGGCCAAGTAGCTTAAAAAGGTATTGGCAAATTGAAATCGAGCGACCGTGGGGCGTTCTGCATAATTTTGTAAAGCTTCGGCAATTTTATCGGCAGATGGAAAATCATAATCCGTTTTGATTAAATCCCGGCCAAGGAATTCGGCAACAGCCGAATTGCAGGGTAGATTCGTTTGATAGCCCACTTTACCGCGGCTTTCGATTTTAACAAACTGCACAGAGACAGTGACGGCTCCGTCTAAATCCTTTTGAATTTGGACTTGTGATGTATCACCACGCTTAAGCTCTAAGACATGAAACCGGGTTAGTAGCTCGGGACGTTTTTTAAATTCATTTAAATACTGTACTAATTTTTCGGCCCAGAACGGCTCTTCGATCGAGCGGCATTTGGCATCGATCACGGTCTTTTCGACTTCGCGAATCGCGCTGTCACTGATATGAAATAAAATATTATTTTGAGCGGCCATCAACAAGGCTTGCTGCACTTCCGAGTTTTTGTAAACCTGCTCAGCACTTTGCGGTAATCTTATAGGCACCGACAGACACCCCGAAAATAAAGCCGAAAAAAGGACAAAATAAATCAGCGTAAAAATTACATTTTTAGACATTTATGCCTCCAAAAGACTAAGCTTTTATTTTACGAGAATTCGCGATTTAAATCCAAATTTAAGTGGCATGTTGTTCGCTATACAGACCTTCGTTCAGAAGTAAGTGCCATCACAATAAGTTTGAGGGAGTTCTGCTGTGTCAGTATTTCAAAAGCGTCAAAAATTGCGTCAATTGCAGACCAAAGTTGTACACATGCTTTTTGTTTTAATTTTAACTATGCTATTTTCTATTTCGGAAAAAGCTGCTGCGATAGCGATCTCTACCCTACCAGCTGGTATTTACAGCCCTGCTTTTTACTTTGGTGAAATTACTGGGATTGACCAGCGCTACACTGAAACCGGATCTCTGGTTCGTTTAACTGATTATAAGGCTATAAACTTCGATGCTAAGACTTTAGCGAAATTTAATGCTCAAGCTTCGAATTTAATTTCGACACTAAATCGGTTTGGTGCATTTAATCTTGGTGATTCTTTCAACTTAGGAACTTTAGAAATTCAAACTAAACCCGAAATTAAATATTTTGCTCCGGTCTTAGCCTACGGATTAACAAATTCGTGGACGGTAGGCTTGGCCTTGCCCGTAATTCACTACACCAATGATGTAAAACTTTCCCAATCTTTTTCAAATATTAGTTATTACCGTTCGCAATTTTCAGGATTATCACAAGATTTAGATCAGGCGTTGAACACTAATATTGGCGAAGCCACGCAGCAGGCTTTAGTAGGCAAAGGCTACAGTCGCCTGGAAAGTCGCGATAAGCAATTTTTAGCAGACGCGCAACTTGTTAGTTTGTATAAAATTTTAGAAGATTCTAATCAAACGGTGATGCATCAGCTTACGTTTAATTTACCGACCGGCCCTGAGTACGATACCGATGATTTACTGGCACTAAATACCTTTCATAAATTTTCTATTGAAAATACTTTCGGCTATGCCCGGCAAATGGGTTCCATTTTTAAACTGGTGCCGTACACCAGCGTAAAAATTAATATACCTGATAAAATTTCAGCGCGAGTTCCCAAAGATGAAGATGACATATTGCCGGATCAAAGCACCAAAGAAACTGTGCAGCGTTATGAAGGACCCACTTTAGAAATTGGCCTTCAAGCTTTAGCCGATGTGTTTGAAAATTTGCAAGTTTCCCTTGATTATAAAATTGGTGCCAAAGCGGAGGATAAATATGCGGGCTCTGGCAATAGCCGCTACGAGCTGCTTAGCAAGAATACATCGTCAAGATGGCAAAAAGTTTCTGCTGAGGTCGTCTACTCGACAGTGAAATCGTATCTAAATAAAAAAGCAATGTTGCCGATGATGATAAGCCTTTCAGTCTTTGACACTATAGCTGGAACTAACACCGAACGTAAAAGCGGCCAAGAGTTGGCAATGACACTTTTCTTTTAAAAGGAATAACTATGAAACAACAAAACTTTGCTAATTCATTATCTTTTGTAGTCATCTTAAGTCTTTTGACGTTTGGATGCGCGCCGAAAGTTGAAGAAAAAAAGATCCCGACTGAAACTTTAGTCCGTGGGCCACATTTTCATGATACGAATTTGTCAAAGATCAATGGTAATACTTTTGCCGATAAAAATTATGCAACTTCTAAGCTAAAGATTTCCAACGAGCTTTTGCAGCAAACAGAATTAATTGAAAGTGAATTTTTCATTCGTGACAATGCCAATTCGAACGAATGGAGCCAAATGGCTTTGCTAGCTCACCAGAATTATTTAAAAACGCAGAGCTTTAGTCCCCTTAAGATTGCTAACTCTGTTTACTTAGATATTGTGGATCAGCAAATCAATAAAACAGTAAGTTCTTCCGTGAATTCAGCTAGCGCACAATTACAGAATGATGTTGGCACAGTTACCCGCTTGGTTCGCTTACTGAAGGAAAAGTATCTGATTTTGACTCCGGAAAGTCTTTTGGACGATAAATTACAAGCCACAAAAATATTTATAAATCAAATCATGGTCAACATCTCAAATGCATCGATCATGCCTGAATTTAAAAATTTACTGTCAAAGCAGTTGCAAGAAAAGTCAAGTTCGCTATTGACCCGCGCTTATGCACTTAATGACCAAGCAACAAATGCTTCAACAGTGTCACAACTTATTACTGCCATCGATAGCTACGTAGTCGATACAAAAACAGAGCTGGATGCACAGGATCAAAAAAACATAGCGGTAGGACGAAAATTAGGGACAATGATCGATGCTATTGGCGATGAAAAAATGGCCCTTCAAACACTGGCTTTGGTTTGGTCAGTACTAGATGCACAACAGCGCATTGATTTCGTTCAAACGGCAAATGCTAGCCTTTACAAATTTTTTGCAACTAAGGATGACGGTGAAATTCAGTGTCTAATTTCCTCTGATTGCAACGGACTTTTGACAAACGTTGCCTTAACTGTTGGCGTTTACCCAGCGATTCAGTTTTACGGCATCGAGGCCATTAAAAAGACACTAACTGAAAAAGGTCGCGATTATATTCTGACAAAGGTGAATGTTGTTGCATTTTCTTCATTGCAAAATTTAGGTGAAAAAATTATCTCTGAAGTTGATGCTTCTGTCGCTGTTAAGCGCGATGATTTAAAAGATTTTAATAAAAATTTTAATACCGTATTGAAAGACAATTTTCAGATTTATCTGGCGACCAAAAATATAGAACATTTAAGCGGTGGAGTGCTAAAGGAAAACAACAACCAGGCTGACTTCCAAATTCAAAACATGCTAATTCGTAATAAGTTAAGCGGACTTAGCAAAAATTCAGCGCTGTCAGGACTTGAGATTTTAAAAACTCAATTTGAAGTTCTAGAACAAATATTAAATTTGCCAGAATTTAGCCAAAGTCCCGTGTTGCCTGAAAACCTTAGCCAGACGGGTTTAGTCCATCTTATTTTGAATCCTAGTGAACGTCAGTATTTACAAAAGCGTACTGATTCTGCTAATCAGAATCAACTAATTCAACTTAATGATCAGTCACAGGTTTTACTAACAACAGCGAAGTTAATTCGAGAAGTGGCCGACTGGAAGACAACTGGGTTTGATGAAAATCTGTCGGCTATAAAGGCTAGTGAAATTATAACGGAATTTAAAACAGATGAATTGAACCGGTCTTTCTTTGCGAAAGCTGATTTGCTGGCGCTGACACTGTCTATTTCTAGCCAGACGTTAAAACTTTTACAAGGCGACTATTCTCCGCTAATTCTAATCGATAATAATCAAAATTTATTGCAAATCGCAGACTTCAATGAAAACCAGTCTACACCTTTGGCTTTAGTGGCTGCTTCCGACTTTATTAATGGCAAGCGTTCGACCACAATTAAAGCGCGTGATTTAAGCCAGTTTCAATTGGCTTTGATTGAATTTTATTCGGCAACTTCGGGATTAGAGAAAACGACATCACAAATACTACGCCGTGAAGACAAAGACAGTCCAAACTTACTTACGCAAATTTTGGATGCTAGAAAGAAAATCAAAGTCCTAATCATTGCTATCGGCAATTATTTATCGAATCAATTGATGGAGCAAAGTGGCCTGATCATGACGGACTTGACCGTGCCAACTAATCGCCTTGGTGGGCAGTATAATTTGGAAGACCAAGTAATTGCTATCGAAGCGATGGTACGCACTTATGAACTGACCGACATTGATGTTTACCTTTGGTCAGCTCAAGACATTTATTATTCAATGAATGCCAATATGTACGATGCAAATTTAAAATTTTATAAGCCTAGACTTGCTGGAGATAGCAGCGCTGAAGTAGATGCAAATTTAGTACTGCGATGTTATAAAAGTTTATTGAGACTAAAACCTTACTTAAGCCTCAATAGCCAAAGTCAAATGGAAGACATTTTCTCGGGGTGGTTAGCTAACTTTTAGATCATTTGAAAAACAGGATTCAAATTAGAATCCTGTAATCCAAGTGACCAAACAGTCCGTTCCATCACTGATGATACTATAAACTGTTTTATTTCTTGGTCCCACAACACGCGAACCATTCGCAGGGATAAATCCTTGAGTTAAGGGGCCTGTTACTCCAGCACCAGTGTAACAGTTGATTGTAATAGTACCTAAACCAGTACCACCAACTGTTAGCATGTATTGTCCACCGGTTTTCATGTTATTAATGTTAACTGTTCCTGTAGCCATGGCTGCTGGCGTAGTCCACACCATCACGTTACCAAAAGTAGTATCAAATGTGATTGGTGAGGCTGCTGATGATGTTTGCGCTGTTGGATTTGCTTGGCGGGCAAATGTCGTAGAGCCATCAACGTTACTCACTGTCATCGCCACTGTACCGCCGGCCTTAATCGACAAGCTTTGTGCATCATTAGTACCGATGCTAGACGCAGCTCCGAAATTATTTCCACCGTTTGTATATAAACCCGTAGCACCTGTTACCGGAAGAGTTTGCCATGTAGGAGCAACTCCTGTTCCATTATTTGTTAACACTTGGCCTACAGTTGCTGATGCTGGCAGACGTGATAACGCGGACGCAGTCGATGCGTATAATAAATCTCCGATAACATAAGTGCTTTGACCTGTACCACCGTAGGCTGCTGCGACTGCAGTTCCGTTCCACACTCC